>NZ_JAMPOT010000012.1:0-31201 GCF_028480685.1 Providencia sp. PROV174 | reverse complement strand
TATTTTTTCGTCATACTTCAAGCTGTGGCTGTGTTGGCTTCATTCAGTCACTTTAGTCACATACTTATGTATGCTCCTAGAGATGACCTCATCTTGCCGCCTTGCCACAACTCGAATTATTTAGAAAAAATACTTGATTTCTAATCGAATGAAATCTCTTTAGAAAACTAATGATTAAATAATCATCTTTTAATTCTTAAATTAAATTTAGATTAATTGAAAATAATTTGATGAGTATATTTATAAAATAAAAATGGATAAGAAAAATAGAGGCATTTTATTGGTGAAATAAAGCACAGGAATTTAAGTTAAATAATATCCTTTAATACTAAGTGATATAAATCACAGTTCTTTTTTTCCTTCGAAAAATATTCACAACTCCTTAATGGAATAACGTAAGTTAATTAAGGTGAATTTGTCATCATTATTCATTTTTGTGAGCTATATAAAAATCAAGCCCAATAAAAAGATGAAAACCGTGATTTAGTCACAAAAAATGGTTACTGTTTGCAGTGTATTATCATTAAAAATTGACGTCATGCACATAGTGTAAAATTTTAACGCTATTTTTGTTGTTTATTTGTTCAATTTTACAGGGTAGGTACTCAAATTTGAGAGGCAATTTTCTCTCAAAAATGGCAACTAAGGGGATTACATGAATAAAGTATTAAAACTTTCAACACTTGCTATGTTAGTCGCATTTAATGTGAACGCGGCGACGGTTGATTTACGCGTAATGGAAACATCGGATGTTCACAGCAACCTCGTTGACTTTGATTACTATAGAGACAAGCCGACAGAGCAATTTGGTTACGTACGTACCGCGACATTAATTAAAGCCGCTAAACAAGAAGCAACAAACTCAGTATTAGTGGACAACGGAGATTTAATCCAAGGTAGCCCATTAGCAGATTATATAGTAGGTGAAGGTTTAAAAGACGGTGAATCTCACCCAGCACATAAACTTTTAAATACTATGGGTTACACCGTAGGTAACTTCGGTAACCATGAGTTTAACTTTGGATTAGAGTTCTTACACAAAGCGATTGATGGCGCAAAATTCCCATACATTAATGCCAATATTATCGACGCGAAAACAGGTAAAAACTACTTTAACCCATATATTATTGTCGATACACCAGTTAAAGATAGAGACGGCAAAACACACACCATCAAGATTGGTTATATTGGTTTTGTTCCACCGCAAATTCTCATTTGGGATAAACCAAATTTAGAAGGCAAAGTATTAGTTAATGACATTACTGAAACCGCGAAAAAATTTGTACCTCAAATGAAAAAAGAGGGAGCAGATTTAGTTGTTGCGATCCCTCACTCTGGTTTCTCTCAAGAGCCATATAAAGCAATGGCTGAAAACTCAGTTTATTACCTTAGTGAAGTTCCGGGTATTGACGCCATTATGTTTGGCCACTCACACGGTGTGTTCCCAAGCAAAGATTTCAGTGATATCAAAGGCGTTGATGTGGCAAAAGGAACTGTGAATGGCGTACCCGCTGTCATGCCAGGACAGTGGGGTGATCATTTAGGTGTTGTTGATTTAGTGGTCAATAATGATGATGGTGCTTGGAAAGTGGTTGATGCAACCGCTCATGCACGCCCTGTCTATGACAAACCAAATAAGAAAGCTTTGGTTGAGCGCGATGGCGACCTCGCAAAAATTATTGAACAAGAACACCAAGATACTCGTAAATTTGTCGGGAAACATATCGGTAAAGCATCAGAAAACATGTACAGCTACTTAGCATTGGTTCAAAGCGATCCAACTGTACAAATCGTGAATGATGCCCAAATTGATTACACCAAAAACTTTATTCAAGGTGACCCAGATCTGGCTGATTTACCGGTTCTTGCAGCCGCAGCACCATTTAAAGCAGGTGGTCGTAAAAATTCACCGACTGAATTCATTGAAGTCGAAAAAGGTGATTTAACCTTCCGTAATGCTGCTGACCTATATTTATATCCAAATACGTTGGTTGTGGTTAAAGCGACCGGTGCGGATGTCGTCGAATGGTTAGAATGTTCAGCGGGAATGTTCAATCAAATCAATCCACAATCAACAGCACCACAAAGCTTATTGAATTGGAATGGTTTCAGAACTTATAACTTTGATACCATTAGTGGTGTAAATTATCAAATCGACTTGACTCAACCAGCGAAATACGATGTTGATTGCCAAACCGTCAATAAAGATGCTAACCGAATCAAAAATGTCACCTACCAAGGTAAGCCGATTGATCCAAAAGCCACCTTCTTAGTGGCAACGAATAACTACCGTGGCTACGGCGGTAAATTTGCGGGAACAGGTGATAATAATGTTGCATTTGCATCTCCGGATGAAAACCGTTCTATTTTAGCGGCTTATATTGCTAAAGAGTCTAAAGAGAAAGGACAAATTGCGACTAAAGCGGCTAATAATTGGTCATTCACACCAATTAAAACAGACAAAAAACTGGATGTTCGCTTTGAAACAGCACCAAGTGAAAAGGCTGCAAACTTTATCAAAGAAAATGCACAGTATCCGATGAAACAAATCGGTACTGATGATATTGGTTTCGCTATTTATCAAATAGACTTAACTGAGAAGTAATCTTAACGTATTTGTATCGTTCAAGCCTGCCTACGGGTGGGCTTTTTAGTTGCTAACTTATAGGTTTGAGATGCGGTTATTAGTGGGGGATGATGCGAATTAAGCAGATGTTAAGGGGAAATAGCGCTCGGAATATTAACATCACTTTTAAAGTTTAATACCCCGAGCGGTTATAATTAATGTAGACATCATATTACTATTCATAAAAAACATTCAACATAGGTAATTTAGAGTTTTTGTCATATTCTACTTTTACATATTCAGATTCTATCTTTTGGCCCTCTTTTAAGGAACGGGTTATCGAGATGTCTTTACCTTTCCGGTAACATTTAACATTAACTTGCTCTTTATGTTCAACGTTGACTGAACATTGTGGCTCATAGATATAACCTGTAAATGAAATTGTACCTCCTGATGAATTATTACTTGCATAGGTGAAAGAACAGCTTGAAATGATTATAGCAACAATAGATGTTAGTAAAGATAAACCTTTCATAGTCCACCCCCTTAATAACATGTTACACGATGAAGCGTGTTTTTGTGCTCTCACTTTTAGTGTAGTTCAAATATCCATAATGCAAAACTAAAAATGAAAATATACTTAGAGTTTAGTGGGAGGATTGATTAATTCATTGATAAGTATCAATTTATCTATTTGTTTAATTTCTTTTGATCAATTAATAATCAAGTGGTAATGAAAGTGTAATAATAACAGTGCAATTGTAAATATTTCTATTTATTTTGATACAGTACTTTTAGTAATTATGTTTTATTGATAACACGGATTAATTTGGAATAAGCTATTATTTTAAATGATGAGAATCATAAGTGATGACATTAAGTGGTTCACTTTAATAATATGATATAAATAAAATCCCCCCGTAAGTATATTACGAGAGGATTATTTAAAGTTTTAGTATTATTTCAGCTTATTTGAAAACTTTGAAACGAACATCATCGTCCATAAAGTCTTTATCACCAGCAGGTGAATTAATAGAACCAAACACCATTTGAGCGCGTAATACCCAATTAGCAGGAACTTTCCATGCAGTTTGTACGTCATTATCAATCAGTGGATTGTAGTGCTGTAAAGATGCACCAATATTTTCTTGTGATAATGCAGTCCAAACTGCGAATTGAGCGATACCGCTGGCTTGTTCAGACCAAATTGGGAAATTATCCGCATATAAAGGAAATTGCTCTTGTAAGCCTTTTACGATGTCTTGGTCTTCAAAAAACAGAATAGAACCAGCACCTGCAGCAAAGCTATCAATTTTTTGTTCTGTTGCAGCGAAGGCTTGCTCAGGAACAATTTTACGCAGTGCTTCTTTGGTCATATTCCATAGTTTTTTATGTTCAGCACCAAATAAAATCACCACGCGAGATGTTTGTGAGTTAAATGATGATGGTGAATGTTTAACTGCTTCTTTAACTAATTTCGTGACGTGTTCTTCTGATACAGGTAAAGCATCGCCGAGGTTATAAATGGTACGACGATTTTTAATCATTTCGATAAATGCGTTAGACATTTTAGTCTCCTAGCTTTTCATTAGCGCACGGCATGTTATTGAATAAATCTTAGAAGCCGTAGTGTGTTTCAATGGTTATTACTATAACGTGGGGAATAAAAAATCATAGAAAAAAAATTTAACGATAAGGTTCAAATTTTTGCACTAAGTTAAGGGTTGGTTTTAATTTATTTAAAATCAATTGGTTAATTCTGTTTTTGGCGGTGCGTTATGGTAAAAAAGAGTGTTAATAAGCACGAATGAACAATATGCATATAAAATAATTGAGTATGAAAAGGAAAAAATAGATGGCAAATGAAAGGGCCTAGCAAGAGGCGTAATCCTGCTAGGCAAGAATGATAACTAGTTTTACTTAATTGAGTTCACTAATATTTTTGGTTATTTCTATTTTAGTTCCGCCAAAATTATCAATGATGTACTTTCTTACCGCTTCAGTGTGGTACAGTTCTGCTAATTTGGCAAATTTGGGGTTATCCTTGTTATCTGTTTTAACGACTAATAAATTGATATTATTAATAATAGTCTCATCATTTTCTTCCCTAAATAGCGAGTCAGTTAAAACGTTTAACCCGCCTTCTTGTGCAGCTGTATTACCGATGACTGCGATATCAACATCCGGTAATGCCCTTGGGCCATGAGCATATTTTATTTGCCTAAAAACTAAGTTCTTAGGGTTCGAGACAATATCATTAGTAGACCCTGTGGCTTGGTTGAAATCAGGTTTTAATGCAATTAACCCTGACTTTTCAAGTAATTTAAGTGCACGTATATGATTGGCTGCATCGTTAGGAATGGCAACGATAGATTGCTGAGGTAAATCAGCCAATTTTTTATGCTTTACCGAATATATACCCATTGGTTCAAAATAGGTGGTTGAAATTGCGGTTAATTGGTTATTATGACTTTTATTAAAATCTTTTAAAAAGCCCCAAGATTGAAATGCATTCACATCAACATCTCCGTCAATAGTGGCGACATTAAGAGTTATTCCATCATCAATAATTTTGACATCAATATCGAGATTGGCTTTTTTAGCTTCCGAAGATTGAGCAATAAATTGCCATATATCCGCATCACTACCGTGGCTGCCAATAATAATTTTTTGTGATGTTGCTTTTTGTGACTCTGTTATTTCGTTAGTGCTTTCTTCTTGGGAACATGCCACTACGGCCGATAACGACAAAGACAATAACACTGCAAGTAGTTTTTTCATTTGATGATCTCTAATTGGTTTTGTTATCAGTATCTAACCAAATAAAAATAAAGCTTTATAAATAATATTTTTTCCACATTTTTTCTTTTTAGTTATATAAGGTTAAAATATTCAAAAAGTTATATCGATATAGTTTTAAATTATTTTTAGTAATATCAGATGTGGTATTTAATCGAGTGATAAATATATCGTGAATTTTATTCATCATTTAAATAAATATTTTAGAAGGTCGATTAATATGTCTATAACACAATTACCTATTATTGATTTACATGAACTTGAAAACCCTGAAACAAGGGAGGATTTCTATAAAAAATTACGGTTTATTGCCAGGGAAATTGGTTTTTTTTATCTCGTTGGGCACAATATTTCTGCTGGTACCCGAGAGCAATTATTAGCTACAACTAAGCAATTTTTTGCCTTACCTCAAAGCGAAAAAGAAAGTATCTCGATGGAATACTCAAAACATTTTCGAGGGTATACGGCATCCACAGAAGAGAGTACTCGTAGCCAGCCAGATTACCGCGAACAGATTGATATTGGCGAAGAGTTACCGGCATTACAACTTAATCAAGATGATCCTATTTGGTTTAATTTACATGGGCCAAATCAATGGCCACAATCCTTACCTGAACTTAAACCCCAAGCACTTGCGTGGCAACGTGAAATGCGAGCCATTGCAATAAAATTAATTAAAGCATTTTTAGTTGCATTAGAATTACCATCAAATAGCTTTGATGAAATTATTGCCGACCCCGCTCAACATTTATTAAAACTTATTCATTATCCGGCAAGGGAAGATAATAATGAAGGAGAGCAAGGGGTTGGGGCGCACAAAGATGCGGGAATTTTAACCTTATTATGGCAGGATAATAGTGGGGGGCTACAAGTTGAAACAGATGCTGGTTGGATAGATGTTGAACCTTTGGAAAATGCATTTGTGGTAAATATTGGAGAAGTATTTGAATTAGCCACTAATGGCTATTTACGTGCGAATGTTCACCAAGTTGTTAGGCGTAAAAATAGTCATTCTCGCTATTCCATTGCTTATTTTATTACACCAAATATTTTTGCAGAAGAAGTCCCATTATTAAATTTGCCCCATTATTTAGCACAACAAGCGTTAGGGCCTGATAGCGATCCATTAAATCCATTATTTACTAATCTCGGAAAAAATGTCATTAAAGGGCGTTTGCGTTCCCATTTGACAGTAACTCGTCGCTTTTACCCTAAGGAATATGAGCAAATAATAAGTAATAATAATATTATCTGAGCAATTAAGTCGTTAGAGATATGATGATAAACCGTATTGGAGCTAAAAATGTCAGAACAAAGCTATAAAAAGGACTTACAAGGTAAAGAATTATCCCCAGAAACGTTAATGATGAGTTATGGGTATGACCCTAAGCTTTCAGAAGGATCAATTAAACCGCCTGTTTTTCTGACATCTACATTTGTATTTAAAACCGCTCAGGAAGGGAAAGATTTTTTTAATTTAGTTAGTGGGCGCACACAAACGAGCGAAAACCAGAAACAAGGATTGGTGTATTCACGTTTTAACCATCCAAATAGTGAAATTGTTGAAGACAGATTAGCTCTATATGAAGGTGCACAAAGCGCAGCACTATTTTCTTCCGGTATGTCGGCTATTACGACTTGCTTAATGGCAGTATTGCAACCAGGTGATGTTCTACTCCATTCTCAGCCTCTCTATGGTGGAACAGAAACTTTATTTTTGAATACATTGGCTCGTTTCGGAATAACTTCGGTTCCTTTTCAAAATGGGTACGAGCAGGAGTCCATCTTAGAAGTTGCTAATCGAGTCGGTAAAGAGCAAAAAATTGCGGCTATCTATATTGAAACACCGTCTAACCCATTGAATACACTTGTTGATATTGAATTAATTAGCCAAGTGGCTAAGCAGATAGCTACGAAGCAAAATGGGCAAACTCCGTTAGTCATTTGTGACAATACGTTGCTAGGGCCTGTATTTCAAAAGCCACTCGCTCTTGGTGCAGATTTAAGTGTGTACTCACTAACTAAATATGTGGGAGGACATTCAGACTTAGTCGCAGGTGCGGTGGTTGGAAGTCAGGAGCTAGTCAAGAAAGTAAAAGCCCAACGTAATGCCATCGGTACACAGCTTGACCCGCATTCTAGCTGGATGTTGGGGCGGTCGTTAGAAACATTACAATTACGTATGGAAAGGGCAAATGAGAGTGCAAAAATATTAGCGGAGTATCTCCATCAGCACCCTAAAGTCAGTAAAGTGCATTTTCCTGCCTTTTTTCCGAAAGCGAGCGTTGAGCACCAGGTTTATCAAAAACAGTGTACAGGAGCAGGCTCAACTTTCTCTATCAATGTAGGGGATAATGAAGCGGATGCATTTCGTTTTCTAGACAACTTAGCTATCTTTAAATTAGCGGTTAGTTTAGGGGGAACTGAGTCGCTCGCCAGCCATCCTGCATCGACAACCCACTCAGGTGTTGCTCAAAAGGTCAGAGAACAAATCGGTATTAGTGATAATTTAGTTCGCCTATCTATAGGTATTGAAAATGTGAATGACCTTAAATATGCATTGGAATTAGCATTAGAAGCGATTTAATCATCAGGGTGGGGAATTTCCCACCCTGAATAGTCACTAAATTGAGTTAAATGATGCGGTATTGTGCGGGAAGTTCGCTAAAACCAAGCCCATTGCCTTTTTTCACTGCAATTTGGACGGGAATACGTTCTTTCATTGCTTCCACATGGCTAATCACGCCAATAGTTTTGCCAGATGCATTTAAACTTTCTAATGCATCAAGGGCAATATCTAACGTTTCTGCATCTAAAGTACCAAAACCTTCATCTAAAAAGAGCGATTCTAATTGTGTACGGTGACTTACCATATCAGATAGCGCTAAGGCTAACGCTAAGCTAACTAAAAAACTTTCCCCACCTGAAAGCGTTTTAATATCTCGAATGCTATCCGCTTGCCAGCCATCAATAACTTGTAATTCAAGGTTTGCTTGGTGACTGCGCTGTAATAAATAGCGACCATGGAGTTTTTCAAGCTGTTGATTGGCTAGAGAAACCAAACAATCCAAAGTTAAGCCCTGCGCATAACGTCGGAATTTATCTCCTTCAGCAGAACCAATAAGTAAGCTGAGATAGCTCCAATCATCATAACTTAATTGGCCCTTTTCTATTTCCTGCAGTAAATCTTGTTGTTGATGGCGCAGTTGCTTGTCTGTACTGAGCTGGTTAATTATCTGGCCTTGTTTTTGGTTTATTTGCTTAATTTCTTCATCAAGTTGAGTAACAATTGTTTGTAATTGCGTTTCATTAAGTGCTGAAAAATCAGTGATACGCTGTTGATTCAGTACCTCAATAGCTTGCAACCCTTCTTTATAACGCGTTTCACATTGTATGCGAGCTTGGTTAATATGTTGTTTTAGCGCTTCTAATTGCTGTTTTTCTTCGTGGCTGATTAGCGCATCAAGGAAAGCTTGTTGATGATGAAATGGACTATCCGTAAGCGCTTGAGTAAACAGGGTATTAGCTTGTGTTTGTGCCAGTTTTGTTTTTTCACAGGCGTCAATCAGCTCTTGATAACTTCCATTCATTGATGCAATGGCTTTATCAACCTCATTGAGTTGTTTGCTTAATTGTTCCTGAGTTTGGAAAAGTATGGTTTGTTTGTCATTCAACTGCTGAATAAATTGGCTGATGGCTAAGCCAGAAAGCAGTGTTTTTCGTTGTGCTGTTTTTTGCTCTAAACCTAACTCAATTTGTTTAAGGCGATTTCTTTCTTGTTCAATTTGTTGAGTGAGTATATTGAGTTGCTCTGACTCAACTTTTAATGTGGCATTATTGACTTCAATGTGTTGGCTAAGTGCTTGTGCTGCCACTTTTTGGTTATTAAAACGCTCACTTCGCTGAGTAATATCGAGAACCCATTCATCGAACGTATCTTTATCTGGCACATTTAAGTTAAATGGCGCTAGGGTAGATTGCCACTGCTCTAATTGTCTCTGTTTGCGTTGTTGGAATTGGCTCTGTTCTTTTTGCAGCTCATCATGTTGTTGTGTTTGGTTCTTTAAGCGTTCTTCGACTAATAACAGGTCTGATTGCAACTGGGTAAAGCTTGCTTGTTGCTCGTGTAAATGATGTTTGGTTTGCTGGTATTCACGCTCTAGAACAGCCATATCCACAACTATTTTCTGTTGCGTCGCTAGCTGATCCGTTAATTGATTAATTAAGAACGTAACGGCTTGTTCATTTTGGGTTAACTCAGGTGTGAGTGCTTGCTCACATGTCTTTTGCCACTGTTGGTTAAATGCATCGAATTGTTCATTGATTTGCTGCTGTTGCTGTAAATTTTCGTTTTGACGTTGTTTTTGTGTGTGAAGTTGTGATTCTAACTGAGTTTGTTGTTGTTTTAATTGGTCGAGTTTATTTGTTAGCTCAATGAGTTGTTGCTGTGTTTCACTGAGATGGATTGATTGATAATCGTGAACTGCTGGGTGTTCTGTTGAACCGCATAATGGGCAGGGGTTACCTGCTATTAGTTGTTGGCGTTCATGCTCTAGGCTGACAATTTTTTGTTCTAATTGTAATTTGTCATTGGTTAGTTTAATGAGTGGGGTCAATTCATTAATACGTGTTACGGCCAGGCTCAACGCTTTTTGCGCGGTGGTGATATCTTGTGTTAATTCAATATCTTTTTGAATTTGATTCTGTTTCTGCGTTTGCGCATTAAGGCATTGAGATAATATTAATGGCAATAACTTAGCATGTTGTAAACGTGCTTGTAGCTGTTCAATATGTTGATTGATGGTGTTAATGTCATGTTTTTCTTGGTTTTGTTTGTAGATTTCTTCTTGTTTTTTGAACGCGGAAGTGCTGCGCTCTAATTCGAGGCGTTTTTGGGCTAATTTCTCAGTTTGCTGCAGCTGTTGCCGCTGTAACTGCGCGACTTCATTTGAAAGTATTTGTTGTTTTTTGTGCAAACTTGCCAGTTTGTCAGCTAATTCGAAAATAAAATGGCCTTGTTGTTGCCAACTGCCTATTTGCGAACTGAGCTCAGCGTCTTTTGGGTGTTCTTCTAGGAATATATTGTGTTTTTTTAACTCAAGGTGTGCATTTTGGATCTGACTTTGCGTTTCACTAACTAAGCGTTGCTTTTGCTGAAGAGTGATTTGTTGTTGTTCGATTTGCTGTTTAATTTCAGACTGTTGCTGTTTCAATTGTGCAATTTGGTTATCAAGAGGCCTGACTGTTTCATCAATCAATTGATGTTGTTGTTTAGCAAAATCAAGGTGTTGTTGATACTCGAATTGTGATTTCAATAAATTTTCTTGCAGTGGGGCGCGTGCAGCTTGCTGGGTTTGCAGGCTAAGCTTCAAATGTTGTTGTTTATTCGTGTATTCAGTGAGCTGTAGCTGTTGTCGTTCAACCTCCTGCCATAATGGACGAAGGGATTCCGCAGGAGCGCTGTCAGCTAACCTTTTTAATTGAGGTTGTGCGGCTTGGAACTCAAGTTCGTTTTTTTTGAGTTCTTCATCAAGTGACTGCATGCGTTGGGTGAGTTGGCGATATTGTTGCCACCAATTAACCCCTTGTTGGTGGCGAGCACGCTGTTGCTTGCTTTGTGTTTCTTGCTCAAATAAATGGTTTTGCTGAACCAATAATTCTTGGTGTTCTGCTTCTGTGAGTAAATTAATGTTTTGCGCTTTTGCTTTTAACAAATCTAAGTCAATTTTGGCTTGCTTGTGTTGATTAAAAACATAAATTGAAATTTGGCTATAAATTTCGGTACCTGTAATTTCTTCAAGTAAATCAGCGCGTTCTTTCTCAGAGGCATTTAAAAAAGCCGCGAAATTCCCTTGGGAGAGTAAAATGGATTTAGTAAAACGCTCATAATCAAGCCCTGTTATTTGCGCCACTAATTCTTTTATCTCTGTAATTTTTACGGTCAATATTTTACCATCAGCAACCGTTGCAAGCTCCGCTTTAGGCTGTTGTAAATTGCCATCAGGTTTCCCTCCAGCCCGTCGTTGGCTCCAAAAGGCGCGATAAGCTTTGCCTTTGACCTCAAACTCTACCTCCGCGAGGCATTCCCCGGTATGGCGAGTCATCAGTTCATTTTGTGCGTTAGAAATGGTTTTTAAACGCGGTGTTCGGTGATAAAGCGCGAGGCAAATCGCATCCAATAAGGTCGTTTTTCCTGCACCGGTGGCACCCGTAATAGCAAACAGGCCATTGCTAGCAAATGGCTCTTTAGTGAAATCAACCTTCCATTCACCTCTAAGAGAGTTAATATTTTTTAAACGTAAACTTAAAATTTTCATATTAACTTTCCTTGCTCATTTGCAATGCGTCATAAGATTGTTGAAATAGCTGTACTAGACGCTGTTCACGCTCAGGATCATCTAAAGACTCTTGAGCAAGGCGGCGTAAAAAAACGTCTTCTACGGTGAGTTCACTCAATGTTTCATTAGCTAAGGTTTGGCTTTGTCCCTGTATTTGCTTGCGTGCGCGGCGTAGTATTACGACTTCGACTGGGAGCTCTTGTGTCAAAGCTTCAATACGTTGTTGGATATCAGCGAGGTAATCTTGTGAAGCAACTTCAATATCAAGCCAAACGGGTTTATCACCTTGATAATCTTTCCATATCTCTAATTGCTGTTCTATTTGGCTTAAGGAGCCTTTGATGCTTTGTAATGGCTGAATAATAGGGATTTCCAATGGTGTGACTTGAGTCAATTTACTTCCACTGAATTCAACAAGGCAGACGCTTTTTTGTTGTGCCGTTTCGTCAAAGCTCAATGCAATAGGTGAACCACAGTATCGAATACTTTCTTGTCCTCCAATCACTTGGGGACGGTGAATATGGCCAAGGGCAATATAGTCAGCAGGTGGAAAAGCCCCTGAAGGAAACGCATCTAACGTACCAATATAAATATCTCGTACAGAGTCAGTTAAGGCTGCGCCGACAACGGTTAAATGGCCTGTTGCAATAATTGGAATATCCAGCCCCAAAGCGGTTCGCTGTTCTAGCGCGAGTTGGTAGCTGGCTTGGTAATGATCATGAATCGCTGTTTGCAGCGAGCGTTGTTTCTCTTCAATATCTTGCCCTGCAATACTTAGTTGAATATCTCGAGGGCGTAAAAAAGGAATGGCACAGACTAAACCAATAGGGTGAACCTGTTTATTTACTAAGGTAATAACATGCGGCTCACTTCCCGACGTAATGACTTGTGTATTTAAGTAACGAAGTAGAGCACTTGATTCATTGAGTACAGAAACAGAGTCGTGATTACCGCTTAAAATAACCAGCTGACAACCTGTTTTTTGTAAATCAACAATAAATTTGTTGTACAGTTCACGTGCATAGCTTGGCGGTGAGCCGGTATCGAAGATATCACCTGCAACGATGATAGCATCAACATGATGTAATTCCACTTGTTCAACGAGCCAATTCAAGAAATGTTGGTGCTCAGGCGCACGGCTTTTGGTAAAAAAATACTGACCAAGGTGCCAGTCTGAAGTATGAATAATGCGCATGAGCTATCAATTCCTGTCATCAATAATGTGCACGAACGTTCGATAATTGAGTATACCTGATCCAAATAACTCGTTGAGGGATGTTTGCGACTTTATTACCATGTTGCGGAAATATTTCACTTAAATGACATTTAACCGTTAAAATAAAGATTAATATGAGTTTTACCCATTGATATTCATAATTCTGTCATAAAAGTGACGCATAATGCTTTCACATTTTAAATGTCTTCTTAATTTTACAGGAACAATCATGGCAAGACGCATTCTAGTTGTTGAAGATGAAGCGCCCATCCGAGAAATGGTTTGTTTTGTATTAGAACAGAATGGTTTTCAGCCTATTGAAGCTGATGATTATGACAGTGCGATTGCACAACTTGTTGACCCTTTGCCTGACCTTGTACTCCTAGATTGGATGATCCCAGGGGGATCTGGAATCCAAGTAATTAAACATATGAAGCGTGATAGCGCAACACGTGACGTTCCTGTCATGATGTTAACCGCACGAGGCGAAGAAGAAGACCGCGTAAAAGGTTTGGAAGTTGGCGCGGATGACTATCTGATTAAGCCGTTTTCACCAAAGGAATTAATCGCTCGGGTAAAGGCAATTTTACGTCGTATTTCACCAATGGCGACGGAAGATATTATTGAAATGAATGGGTTAACGTTAGACCCTACTTCTCATCGTGTGACCAGCAATGAAATCCCTATCGATATGGGCCCAACTGAATATAAATTACTGCATTTCTTCATGACTCACCCTGAACGCGTATATAGTAGAGAACAGCTACTAAATTATGTATGGGGAGCCAATGTGTATGTGGAGGATAGAACTGTCGACGTACATATTCGGCGGTTAAGAAAGGCACTAGAGACGGAAGGTCATGATAAAATGGTACAAACTGTACGCGGTACAGGTTATCGTTTTTCTATCCGTTACTAAAAACCACAAAGGGAGAGGCATGCGTGCTTGAACGTTTATCGATTAAGCAGCTGATTTGGGGGCTGTTTTTATTTATCTTACCCGCCCTTATCTTATCGGTTTTTATTGGCCACCTAGCGTGGCTATTAGTGATATCGCTACTTGCTGCACTGACATGGCATGGGTATAACTTACTTAAACTCTCTTACTGGTTGTGGCTAGATAAAAGCATGTTACCCCCCGAGGGGAGAGGTGGGTGGGAACCGATATTTTATGGCATCTACCAGATGCAACAACGTAATCGTAAACGCCGTCGTGAGCTAGGTCAGTTAATTAAACGGTTTCGTAGTGGTGCAGAATCACTACCTGATGCAGTAGTTATGATGACAACAGAAGGGAATATCTTCTGGTGTAATCGTCATGCGCAGGCTTTACTCGGCTTCCGTTGGCCTGAAGATAATGGCCAACATATTTTTAATTTATTACGTTACCCAGATTTTAGCCGCTACTTCACCATTAAGCGTTATGACCAAGCACTGACTATCGAGCTGAATAGTGGTGAAATTGTTGAATTTCGTATCTTGCCGTATACCGAAGGGCAATTATTGATGGTAGCTCGAGATGTGACAGAAAAACGACGTTTGGAAAAGGCGCGTAGGGACTTCTTTGCGAATGTAAGCCATGAACTACGAACTCCTCTTACTGTCATTCAAGGCTACCTTGAGGTCATGGATGACCAAGAAAATGTCACTGCGGTCAATAAAAAAGCACTGCATGTCATGCAAGAGCAAACTCATCGTATGGATAACTTGGTCAAACAGCTTTTGCAGTTATCACGTATAGAAATTGCTCCTCAAATTAACCTTGATGAGCAAGTGAATATCCCCGTCATTCTCAAAATGATTGAACAAGAAGCACTCAGTTTAAGCCAAGGGCGCCACCAGTTTGAATTTCATGTTGATGAAAAATTGCGTGTCCATGGCAATGAAGAACAATTACGAAGTGCAGTGGCGAATTTAGTCTATAACGCAATTAGCCATACGCCAGAAGGTACCAAAATTTGGGTTGAATGGCAAAGAAATGGTCAGGGTGCTCGCTTTAGTGTGAGAGATAACGGGCAAGGGATACCCGCAGAGCATATTCCTCGTTTGACAGAACGGTTTTATCGGGTAGATAAAGCACGCTCCCGTCAAGGTGGTGGAGGTACCGGTCTTGGGTTGGCTATTGTTAAACATGCACTACAACACCATAGCAGCCAATTGGTGGTAACAAGCCAATTAGGTAAAGGAAGTGAGTTTTCATTTACTTTACCGCCAGTATTTATTGTTGATGACAAAAAACTTAAAAATGGGTAAATAATTCCACTTTGTTAATGTAATCAAAATATTAATAAAGTGGATTATTTCTATTTATCAACCCATATCTGTATTCAATTCAAAATATATATATTTAATGCTGATTATTGTTATCACATCAATTATATATTCTGTTAAATAATCAATTATAATCACCAGAAAAAGACGAGTTGTTTATTTTTCGAGCAAAGCATATAACGAGTATTAGGATTTTACTGAAAGTAATCACTAGTTCTGAAAATTAGTTTAGTTATTTATTCTTGTTTTTCGGTTTGCTATTGCCTTTTTGCCCTATAAAAGTTCTACTTGTTGTCAGTTATTGGCGAATTTTTCTGTTTTTTGACTTTTCATTTCGTATGATACAAACAAACATGCTTTTTTATATTGTTAACAGTATGTTTATCAGAATTCTATCTCGCTATATATATTTCAAAGGGTTGCTAAGTGTAAACCCATAATTTTCTATTTTGTCACTTAAAAATAACATAATATGGCTCATCGTTTATCATCAAGAGATATCATCGCATTAGGCTTTATGACTTTTGCGTTATTCGTCGGGGCAGGAAACATTATCTTTCCTCCTATGGTTGGCTTGCAGGCAGGGGAACAAGTTTGGACTGCGGCACTAGGGTTTTTGGTTACAGGCGTGGGTTTACCTGTTTTAACCGTTATTGCACTAGCTAAAGTAGGTGGGGGGATTGAAGCGCTCAGTACACCTGTAGGCAAAACGGCAGGGTTACTATTGGCGGTTGTCGCTTATTTGTCTGTAGGGCCTCTATTCGCAACGCCAAGAACGGCAACTGTATCCTATAAAGTCGGTATCGCACCCTTATTCGGTGGCGAGTCCGATATGCTATTACTTATCTACAGCGTAGTTTACTTCGTTCTAGTTATCGGTATTTCACTATATCCTGGAAAACTGCTCGATAGCGTTGGGCACATTTTAGCGCCTGTAAAAATGTTAGCCTTGGCTATTTTGGGTATTGCGGCTGTCATGTGGCCTGCGGGGGATCCGATCCCTTCTACAATAGAATACCGTGAGATGGCTTTCTCGAACGGTTTTATCAATGGTTATCTAACTATGGACACCCTTGGTGCTATGGTATTTGGTATCGTTATTGTTAATGCGGCACGTTCAAGGGGTATCGAAAACTCTTCATTATTAACTCGTTACACTATGTGGGCAGGGTTAATTGCAGGGGTATTATTAACTCTGGTTTATTTGTCCTTGTTTAAGCTTGGTGAGAATAGCGGTTCGTTAATTCCCAACCCTGCTGATGGCGCTGATATTTTACATACCTATGTTCAATATACTTTTGGTAATTACGGTAGCTTCTTCCTTGCGGTATTAATCTTTGTTGCCTGTATGGTCACTGCCGTGGGTTTAACTTGTGCCTGTGCCGAGTTCTTTAGCCGCTATGTACCGATTTCTTACCGTAAACTGGTGTTGATCTTGGGTGTGTTCTCCATGGTGATCTCAAACTTAGGTTTAAGTAAGTTAATCGCCTTCTCATTACCCGTGCTAGTTTCAATTTATCCGCCTTGTATTGTCTTAATTTTATTAAGCTTTACTTTGAAGTGGTGGAAAAACCCAACGATAGTGATTGCGCCGACAATGTTAGTTAGCTTTGTCGTCGGTTTAATCGGTGCCGTAAAGGCGTCAGATCATCTTAAAGGTTATATTCCTGAATGGATGACAGCAATGCCACTGTATAAACAAGACTTAGTCTGGGTATTACCAACGGTTGTTGTGATGGTCGTGGCAATTTTATGCGATAAGTTTGTGTCACCTGCTGCACAGCATAAACAAGTGTAATTAGTTGAAATTACAAAAAAAGGAGCTAAATAGCTCCTTTTTCTATTTTATTGGGCCATTAATCAACACCGACAGCGCTCCCTGCTGGACGGCGTACATCGTTAGAGCCATAAATGAAGCCTTCACGAACTTTCCCCGAAACAGCAGAATCATTACCCGAAGACTTGGCACTAACACCAGCGCCTTCAGGGATCGCGACCATAATCAGCTCGGCGGCACCCCATGGTGTTTGTTCAACCATCTGGTAACCCATTTTATCGAGTAGCGCTAAGGTGTCTTTAGAAACCCCTCTTTGCTCATAATAGACCTCATCAGGGAGCCACTGATGGTGAATACGCGGTGCATTAACGGCTTCTTGTGGTGGCATACCATGGTCGATAATATTTAAAGCAGTTTGCAGCGTAATCGAAATAATCCGTGAGCCTCCTGGGGAACCGAGAACTAAAAATACTTTGCCATCTTTCGTCACGATAGTCGGGCTCATCGAGGATAGTGGGCGCTTACCTGGAGCAATAGAGTTGCGCTCCCCTTGTACTAAACCATACAGGTTTTTTTCACCTACTTTGGTGGTGAAGTCATCCATTTCATCGTTCAAGAAAAAGCCAGTTCCGGGCGGGATCACCACAGAGCCAAAGCGACCATTAATCGTGTAAGTGGTTGAAACTGCGTTTCCTTTTTCATCAACAACAGAATAATGCGTAGTCTCCGGTTTTTCGTGAGGCCCTATTCCTGGTTGAACCTGAGTTGATGGCGTTGCTTGGTTGGGTTTGATTTCTTTGCGTAGCTCTTCTGCATAGGCTTTGCTGAGTAGCTTTTCCGTTGGATTATCGACAAATTCAGGGTCGCCTAAGAAGGTGTTTCTATCCATATAGGCATGGCGCATTGCTTCTGTAAGAGTATGAATATAGTCGGCAGAGTTAAAGCCCATTTCTTTAAGGTCATACCCTTCTAAGATATTAAGCGTTTGGCAGATAGTCACTCCACCTGAACTTGGTGGTGGTGCTGAAATAAATTGATAGCCTCTATAGGTACAGCTAACAGGGGCTGTATCTGTGATAGTAAAATCCGCAAAATCTTTTGCGGTTAAGATGCCCCCATTTTTCTTGGAGGCTTCTTCAACAATTTTGGGGATCTCTCCTTCGTAAAAAGCAGAAGGACCGTTTTGGGCAATTTTTTCTAAGGTATTAGCTAAATCAGTCTGAACTAACAAGTCACCGGGTTGGAAAGAACTACCATCAGGTTTTAAGAAGATACGTGCGACTTCTGGGTCTTGTTTAAAACGTTCTGTCGTGGTGTCGAGAACATCAGTATCCGCTCTAGTCAGCACAAAGCCTTCTCTAGCTAATTTAATAGCCGGCGCCATCACTTGCTGGCGGCTCATTGTACCGTATTTTTCTAAGGCATAGTCTAGGCCTTTAACGGTACCCGGTACACCTGACGCGAGATAGCCATATAGGCTCGCATCTTTGATTAGTTTACCGTCTTTATCTAAATACATATCTGCACTAGCGGCACCGGGCGCGGTTTCTCTAAAATTAATAAATAAATCTTTGCCATCGGCTAGATGAATAGTCATAAAGCCACCACCGCCGATATTGCCACAGCAAGGATTAACTACGGCTTGTGCATATCCTACCGCAACAGCGGCATCAATAGCATTGCCGCCTGATTTTAGAATATCAGCCCCAATTTGTGATGCTAAATGTTGGGAGGAAACAACCATACCTTTTTTCGCTTCAACGGCAGGTTCAGAAGCGGCATACAGTTGATTAGAAACAAGTAAGGAAAGAAATAGAACCGCAGGGCGTAATGATGTTTTTATCATTCGTATCTCCCAGTTAGGGTTAGTTGAGTTGTTCTATCGCACAAATATTCAATATGAATGATTTGTTAATTATTTGTGTCTTTATTGTATAGCACACAATAATACAAAACATTGAGTATTTGAGTTAAGAATTGTTAACTGAGTGGAATAAATGCGAGTAGGAAGAGAAAAGATAGACTTGGTTCACAAAAAGTAAAAAGCGGGCTTGATGCCCGCTTTTCTAAAACTCGCGTAACGAATTACAGTTTTGCAGAGTTTTTAGTCAGGTAGTCAGCAACGCCTTTTGGAGATGCATTCATACCTTCTTGGCCTTTTTCCCACTGAGCTGGGCAAACATCACCGTGCTCTTCGTGGAATTGCAGTGCGTCAACCATACGCAGCATTTCGTCAATGTTACGGCCTAGTGGCAGGTCATTAACGACTTGGTGACGGACAACGCCGTTTTTGTCAACGAGGAAAGAACCACGCAGTGCAACGCCTGCATCTGGGTGTTCGATACCATAAGCTTTGATGATTTCGCGTTTGATATCAGCAACCATTGGATATTTAACTTCACCAATACCGCCGTTATCTACTGGTGTTTTACGCCATGCGTTATGAACAAACTCAGAGTCAAAAGAAACACCAACAACTTCTACGCCACGTTTTTTGAATTCTTCGTAGCGGT
The DNA here is from genome assembly GCF_028480685.1 of Providencia sp. PROV174. NCBI lineage: Bacteria > Pseudomonadati > Pseudomonadota > Gammaproteobacteria > Enterobacterales > Morganellaceae > Providencia > Providencia sp. PROV174. The sequence goes on along the minus strand of NZ_JAMPOT010000012.1, from coordinate 11,721 downwards.
GGTCAAATGCGATAAGCTCTGAAGGACAAACAAAAGTAAAGTCCATTGGCCAGAAGAAGATCACAGCTGGACGGCCGTTCAGGTGGGTTTTCAGGTTGAAGTTATCAACGATTTCACCATTACCTAAAACAGCTGCAGCAGTAAAGTCAGGGGCTTGACGTGTTACCAGAACCATAATTTACTCCTATGAGTTTGAATTAAAGTTTGTTGTCCTGTCTATTTAATCACTGATAAATAGTATGGACATAGACTTCCAAAAGAATAGAAAAATATCTTTTGATAATAAAGACATTTAAACCAATTATTGTGATAGGTTTTGGCTATCAATAGTACTGGTTTATCAAACTAATATCAATAAGATAGTTTTATTCCACTAAAGTGCAAGCTTTAATTTATTCCTTTGTGTTAATTGTGACAGTCTGTACAAAAAAATGTTGCAGCGCATTAGCCATCATTTGTGGATAAAATTGAAAGAAAATAGTTTCTAATGCATCATATTGTAATAAAAAGTCGTCAAATGAACCACTTAGTGCGCTAAGCTTTGGCCGTCTTCTTGCCATACCATTCAGTGATTTTCCAATATAATTTTTATCTGCATAGCAAATTAACCATCGCTGAGGCCAGAGGTATTCATTTAACTCCTGGAATTTTTCAGGGGTATGACAAAGCTGCGGCTCAATAATTTTTCGGCAGTCACGTACAAAGTCTACTAGCGGTATTGATGGTTCAATAGTTGACCAATGCAAAGATAAAAAATGATCCCAAACTAAATCTAAGGTTATAGGTGCAACACGGCGATACTCATCACGAAACAACAATTTAGCTTCTTTGACTAAAGGGTGAGTATCTGTAACGCGGTCGACAGTTCGATGCATAAAGATACCAGAGACAATTTCGGGCGAATAAAGGCCCGTAGGGTTGCCGCGGACGTAGTCAGCCATGATGTTGCCGAGTAAGGAGCTGTCAGCGAGGTGGGCCAAATGGAGGTGCGCTAAATAGTTCACATAAAATGTCCGTCGTCTTTCAAACCACAGGGGTGTTAGCTTCGTAAAGCCACCCGAATCACATACTCATGTATGCTCATCGGGATATCTTTACTTGCTGCCTACCTGTGATTCGAAATCCATAGGACATGCAGCGCAGCTTAGCTAACTTTTTGATTGCTCAAACTATAGCAGTAATTGCTTTGAATCCGAAATTCATGGTGTATGAACATTGAGAAATGAAGAAAAACAATAGAAATAAATCTGTCATGAAAAGTGAGTAAGATTGAAATAATTCATTCTTTGAATGGATAAATAGTACGCAGAATTTTTTGCTAACAAAATATTTGTTAAATAATGGTGCTTTTTTGTGCGATTTTGCGCTTATTTCTTGCGCCAAAGTCAGTGCGGCACTAGACTAGTCGCCTGTTTTTTTAGATTGATGTCAATACAATGCGTGTTTCCGATTTTACTTTTGAATTACCTGAAGAACTGATTGCCCATTATCCGCAGGCTGAGCGTAGTGCTTGCCGTTTATTAAACCTAGATGGCGGCTCAGGGCAGCTCACGCATGGTGTTTTTACCGATATTCTAGAAAAATTGGAGCATGGTGACTTGCTGGTGTTCAATAACACTCGCGTGATCCCTGCACGGTTATTTGGACGCAAAGTTAGCGGTGGTAAAATTGAAGTTCTGATTGAGCGTATGTTGGATGAACACCGCGTACTCGCTCATGTTAGGGCATCAAAAGCACCAAAGGAAGGGGCTGAATTACTGCTAGGCGAAGATGAAAGCGTGAAAGCGACGATGGTCGCGCGTCATGGTGCATTGTTTGAGCTGCGTTTTGACGATGAACGTGATGTATTAAGCATTCTAAACCAAATTGGTCATATGCCTCTGCCGCCTTATATTGACCGTCCTGATGAAGAGTCTGATAAAGAACTTTATCAAACCGTGTATAGCGAAAAACCAGGTGCTGTTGCGGCACCAACGGCAGGTTTACACTTTGATGAGCCGTTACTTGAAGCATTGCGCCAAAAAGGCGTAGAAATGGCGTTTGTGACATTGCATGTGGGAGCCGGTACCTTTCAACCTGTACGGGTTGATACTATCGAAGATCACATTATGCATTCTGAATATGCAGAAGTGCCACAAGAGGTCGTAAACGCTGTTTTAGCCTGTAAAGCACGAGGTAATCGTGTTATCGCTGTTGGAACGACGTCGGTTCGGTCGCTAGAAAGTGCCGCAAAAGCGAGCCAAGATGCATTAATAGCTCCATTTTTTGATGATACCCAAATCTTTATTTATCCAGGGTATGAATATCAGGTGATAGATGCACTGATCACCAACTTCCACTTACCAGAATCGACATTAATTATGTTGGTTTCTGCGTTTGCTGGATACAAAAACACCATGAATGCATATAAAGAAGCCGTTGAACAAAAATACCGTTTCTTTAGTTATGGTGATGCTATGTTTATTACCCCCAATACAAAAGCTCGATTTGAGAAAATTGGTGAGTAATCAGTTTGAAGCGGTGGCATCGGCTGCTTGCTTAGCAAATTAATATTATCGATAGCAACAGACTGTTTTTCTGCTGCTAGGAGGCAAACGTGAAATATGAATTACAAACGACCGATGGCAATGCACGCCGTGGTCGCTTAGTCTTTGAGCGTGGTGTGGTGGAAACCCCTGCATTTATGCCAGTAGGAACCTACGGTACAGTTAAGGGTATGACACCGGAAGAAGTCAAAGAAACCGGCGCTCAAATCTTATTAGGGAATACTTTCCACTTGTGGTTGCGCCCAGGGCAAGAAATCATGAAGTTACATGGCGATCTCCATGACTTTATGCAATGGCAAGGCCCAATTTTAACCGATTCAGGTGGTTTTCAGGTCTTTAGTCTTGGTGCGATGCGCAAAATTAAAGAAGAAGGTGTGCATTTTCGCAACCCAATCAACGGTGAAAAAGTTTTCCTAAGTCCTGAAAAGTCGATGGAAATTCAGTATGACCTTGGCTCAGACATTGTCATGATTTTTGACGAGTGTACGCCATATCCAGCAGATTGGGACTATGCAAAGACATCAATGGAAATGTCACTGCGTTGGGCTGCACGTAGCCGCCAACGTTTTGACGAACTAAACAATAAAAATGCCTTATTCGGTATTATTCAAGGTAGTGTTTACGAAGATTTACGTGATATTTCAGTTAAGGGGCTGGTGGAAATCGGCTTTGATGGGTACGCTGTAGGCGGCTTAGCCGTTGGCGAACCGAAAGAAGATATGCACCGAATCTTAGAACATGTCTGCCCGCAAATTCCAGCGGATAAACCTCGTTACTTAATGGGGGTTGGTAAGCCTGAAGATTTAGTGGAAGGGGTTCGTCGCGGTATTGATATGTTCGATTGTGTGATGCCAACACGAAATGCACGAAATGGGCATTTATTTGTGACAAATGGCGTGGTAAAAATTCGTAATGCTAAGTATAAATCAGACACATCGACGCTGGATGCTGATTGTGACTGCTATACTTGTCGTCATTATAGCCGTGCTTATCTGCATCACCTTGATAGATGTAATGAAATTCTTGGTGCAAGGCTCAATACCATCCATAATTTACGTTATTACCAGCGCTTGATGGCCGGTATTCGCCAAGCCATTGAAAATGGGAATTTTGAAGAGTTTGCTAAAGATTTTTACCAAAAGATTGGTAAACCTGAACCTTCATTAAATATCGAATGAATTTAAGTGCGAAATGCCATTAATCTGTGTAGCATATCAAACTTAGCTTTTTTGTATGTAAAATTGCTTTCAATAAAACAATGAGGAAAGTTGAATGAGTTTTTTTATTTCTGAAGCAGCGGCGTCAGCAGGTGCACCAGCGCAAGGTAGCCCGTACACTATGGTTATCATGCTTGTTGTTTTCGCGCTGATCTTCTATTTCATGATTTTGCGTCCACAGCAAAAACGTGCGAAAGAACACCGTAAATTGATGGAATCTATCACTAAAGGTGATGAAGTTTTAACAACTGGCGGTTTAATCGGACGTGTAACTAAAGTGTCTGAAACCGGTTATGTGGTTCTTGAGCTGAGTGAGAACACAGAAGTAACCATCAAACGTGATTTCGTTGCTGCTGTTTTACCTAAAGGCACAATGAAAGCAATTTAATTCTGATTCTCCCGAAGGGAACTGCCGTGCTAAACCGTTATCCTTTGTGGAAGTATCTGATGTTGATCTTCGCGATCCTCATCGGTTTGCTTTATGCACTTCCAAACCTATATGGTGAGGATCCGGCTGTTCAGATCACTGGCGTGCGGGGAACCGCCGCCAATGAACAAACGCTGATCCAAGTCCAGAAATCGTTAAAAGACGATAAAATTGAGAGTAAATCTATCTCTCTAGAAAATGGGGCCATTTTAGCCCGATTCAACAACTCTGATGTTCAGTTACGTGCACGTGAAGTGATCATGAATGCACTGGGTGACCAGTATGTTGTTGCACTAAACCTTGCACCTGCAACGCCTAAGTGGCTCGAAGCTGTCGGTGGTGAACCGATGAAGCTGGGTCTTGATCTGCGTGGTGGGGTTCACTTCCTGATGGAAGTTGATATGGACACTGCATTAGGTAAATTGCAGGAACAAAACATGGATGGTTTGCGTAATGACCTGCGTCAAGAAGGCATTGCGTACTCTTCTATTCGTAAAGGCAATGATTACAGCGTGGAAGTTCGTTTCCGTAACGCGGATGATCGTAGCCAAGCTGAAAAAGCATTGTCTCGTAAATACCCAGACTTAGTCTTTAGTGATGGCAGCGATAACACGATGATTGCTGTTATGACTGACGAGCGTTTACGTGAAGCACGTAACTATGCGGTTTCTCAGAACATTACTATTATTCGCAACCGTGTAAACCAATTAGGTGTTGCGGAGCCACTCGTTCAACGCCAAGGCGCTGACCGAATTGTGGTTGAATTACCGGGTATTCAAGATACTGCGCGCGCAAAAGAGATTTTAGGTGCGACTGCGACATTAGAATTCCGTCTAGTGAATACCGCCGTGGATTCTTCTGCAGCGGAAAGTGGCCGTGTACCAGGTGATTCAGAAGTTAAATATGACCGTGAAGGCATGCCTTATGTCTTATATAAGCGTGTGATCTTAACGGGTGACCATATTACCGACTCAACATCTGATGCGGATGAAAACGGTCAACCACAAGTGAGTATCAGTCTTGATAGTTCTGGTGGTTCTATCATGTCTGACTTTACACGTGATAACCAAGACAAGCTGATGGCAACGCTGTTTGTTGAATACAAAGACAGTGGCAAGAAAGATGCAACAGGCCGTTCAATTTTGGTGAAAGATGAAAAAGTCATCAATGCGGCACGTATTTCTGCACGTTTTGGTAGCAAATTCCGTATTACTGGTATTACTAACGGCACTGAAGCTCGCCAGCTTTCATTACTGTTACGTGCAGGTGCATTGATTGCGCCAATCCAAATTGTTGAAGAACGTACCATTGGTCCAACACTAGGTATGCAAAATATCGAGCAAGGGCTGAAAGCATGTATCGCAGGTCTGTTAGCTTCTATCCTGTTTATGATTATTTACTATCGTAAATTTGGTCTGATTGCGAGTAGCGCGCTGTTGGCAAACTTGGTGTTAATTGTTGGGGTGATGTCCTTATTACCGGGCGCAACTCTGACTATGCCTGGTATTGCTGGTATCGTGTTAACTCTTGCGGTTGCCGTCGATGCGAACGTTCTAATTAACGAACGGATTAAGGAAGAGCTCAAGAACGGTCGATCTGTTCAGCAAGCAATTCATGAAGGGTATAAAGGCGCCTTCTCAAGTATTACAGACGCAAACTTAACGACACTGATCACTGCGATTATTCTATATGCAGTGGGTACTGGGTCTATTAAAGGCTTTGCGATTACGACAGCGATTGGTGTCGCAACCTCTATGTTTACAGCTATCGTTGGTACACGTGCTATCGTGAACCTGCTTTACGGCGGTAAACGTATTAACAAGCTGTCAATTTAAGGAGCACGTTGTGGCACAGGATTATACTGTTGAACAATTGAACTATGGCCGTAAAGTTTATGACTTTATGCGCTGGGACAACGTTGCCTTTAGCATTTCTATCGTATTACTGATAGCTTCTTTTGTGATTATTGGCGTCAAAGGTTTTAACTGGGGCTTAGATTTCACCGGTGGTACGGTAATTGAAATCAACTTAAGTCAGCCAGCTGATTTGGATAAAATTCGTGATAGCTTGTCTAACTCGAATCATAAAGATCCACTAATCCAAAACTTTGGTAGCAGCCGCGATATCATGATCCGTATTCCGCCAATTGAAGGCACTGCTGGTCAAGAAGTCGGTAAAGAAATTATCACGATTATCAACCAAAATGTGGATGATAAAGCAACCGTAAAACGTATTGAATTCGTGGGGCCTAGTGTTGGGGCTGAATTAGCACAAACAGGGGCTTTGGCTCTGTTAACTGCGTTGATTTGTATCCTTATCTATGTTGGTTTCCGTTTTGAATGGCGTTTGGCTGCGGGTGCCGTGTTATCTCTTGCGCATGACGTGGTGATCACTTTAGGTATTCTGTCTTTGTTCCATATAGAGATAGATATGACTATAGTAGCATCATTGATGTCAGTTATTGGTTACTCACTGAACGACAGTATCGTTGTATCAGACCGTATCCGTGAAAACTTCCGTAAAATACGCCGTGGTACACCGTACGAAATCATGAACGTCTCTTTGACGCAAACATTGAGCCGTACCATCATGACATCAGCCACCACATTGTTAGTGGTTCTGATGCTATACCTGTTCGGTGGCGCAATGTTAGAAGGCTTCTCGTTGGTTATGTTAATCGGTGTAACTATCGGTACTATCTCATCTATTTATGTTGCTTCTGCATTAGCATTGAAGATGGGTATGAAGCGTGAACACTTGATGCAAGCGAAAGTTGAAAAAGAAGGTGCTGACCAAGAGTCATTACTGCCTTAGATTTGAAAATAGCTAAGATAATTAATACTCAAACTAGTTTGTGTTGTAGGTAGGCGACAAATGCAATTAATCCCTAGGAGCATACAAAGTATGTGACTAGGGTTAATAAATGATGCCACCCCCTCCTGCAGCGCGAAATATGAAGAGTTACAAGCACCCTAGGAGGCATCTTCTTGGGTGTTTTTTCTTGCATAGTAGGGTAAACTAGTTCTCCGTAAATAGATTCAGGAAACGCTATGCACTGCCCATTCTGCTCAGCTGTAGATACGAAAGTCATCGACTCGCGTCTGGTTGGTGAAGGCTCTCAAGTACGCAGGCGCCGCCAATGTTTGCTTTGCCATGAACGATTTACCACTTTCGAGGTTGCAGAGCTGGTAATGCCTCGTGTCATTAAGAGTGATGACGTTCGCGAGCCATTTGATGAAGAAAAGCTTAACCGAGGTATGCAAAAAGCATTAGAAAAACGCCCTGTTAGCTCAGATGACATCGAGCAAGCCATTATATCAATCAAATCCCAACTGCGAGCCACGGGGGAGCGTGAAGTTCCATCTAAACTGATTGGGAGCTTGGTAATGGAAGAACTGAGAAAGCTCGATAAAGTTGCCTATATCCGTTTTGCTTCTGTTTACCGCAGCTTTGAAGATGTGCGCGAATTTGGCGAAGAAATCGCTAAATTACAGGATTAACGCTAATGATTGAACAAGACAACATGTATATGGCTCGTGCTTTTGAATTGGCACGAAAAGGGCGTTTTACTACATCACCTAATCCAAATGTCGGGTGTGTGATTGTGCGTGATGGTGCCATTGTCGGTGAGGGGTATCATCAGAAAGCAGGGGAACCCCACGCTGAGGTTCACGCATTGCGTATGGCAAGGGAAAAAGCGCAAGGGGCAACGGCCTATGTCACCCTTGAGCCTTGCAGTCATCACGGCCGCACTCCACCTTGTGCAGAAGCACTGATTACTGCAGGTGTAAGCCGAGTCGTTGCCGCCATGCAAGACCCCAATCCTCAGGTTGCAGGCCGTGGTCTGTATATGTTGTCGCAAGCAGGAATTGAAACACGTAGTAATGTTTTATTAGACGATGCTGAAGCGGCGAACCGTGGCTTTTTAAAACGTATGCGTACCGGGTTTCCCTATATCCAGTTGAAACTTGCTGCTTCGCTTGATGGCAAGACCGCCCTTGAATCAGGGGAAAGCAAATGGATTACCAGCTCCGCAGCTCGCAAAGATGTACAAGCTCTTCGAGCCGAGGCTAGTGCTATTTTAAGTACGAGCAGCACGGTAGTTGCTGATGACCCTTCTTTAACGGTGCGTTGGAACGAGCTCCCATCAGATATCCAACAAGTGTATCCAGAAAGCCAAGTACGCCAACCCATTCGTATTGTGCTAGATAACCACAATCGAGTGACTCCTGACCATAAAGTTACTCAATTAGATGGTGAATGTTGGTTAGTGCGCTCAAACCCAGATGAAAATGCAGTATGGCAAGGAAAAGTTGAGCAAATCGCTATTCCAGCAGATGAAAACGGCACCGATCTGGTTATTTTAATGATGCAACTGGCTAAACGTAATGTGAATAGTATTTGGGTTGAGGCGGGGGCAAAACTCGCAGGCTCATTGCTTAAATTAGGTTTAGTTGACGAACTGATTGTCTATATTGCACCTAAATTACTAGGTGACAGCGCTCGAGGTTTGGTGGACTTTCCGCCGCTTAACGGCCTTGTTGATGCGCCAAAATTTGAATTTACAGAAGTGAAGCAAGTCGGGCCAGACCTACGTGTCAGGCTTCGTCCCGTATGGTAAATGGTTTTTTTGAAAATCATACGTACGATACACGAAAGAATGTGATAAAATCCGCGCCCCGCGGGTTATAATTAATATTAGAGGAAGGCTATGAACGTAATTAAAGGTGTTGTTGCTGCTCCACAAGCGCGTGTTGCTATCGCTATCGCTCGTTTTAACAACTTTATTAATGATAGTCTGCTGGAAGGTGCTGTTGATGCGTTAGAACGCATTGGTCAGGTTTCAAATGACAATATTACAATTGTGTGGGTTCCAGGCGCTTATGAGCTGCCATTGACCACAAAAGCATTGGTTGAAACGAATAAATATGATGCAGTGATTGCATTAGGTACCGTTATTCGTGGTGGTACTGCTCACTTTGAATACGTTGCAGGTGAATGTAGCTCCGGTTTATCTCATGTTGCGATGAACAGTGAAGTACCAGTGACTTTTGGTGTGTTAACCACTGAAAATATTGAACAAGCTATTGAACGTGCGGGTACTAAAGCAGGTAATAAAGGTGCTGAAGCTGCACTGACAGCACTTGAAATGATTAATGTAATTAAAGCCATCAAAGGCAAATAATACACAATTTGCTCTATGTTGCTGTTTTTTCGCCATCACGGTGTAGATTACGCAATGCAACAAGTGTTTATTGTGTACAGTTTTTAAATTTAAGGGGAATCTTGTGAAACCTGCTGCTCGTCGCCGCGCTCGTGAGTGTGCTGTACAAGCCATTTATTCATGGCAATTATCTGGCAATCCAATTGCTGAAGTCGAATATGAGTTTATTGCTGAACAGGACATGTCAGACGTCGACGTAAACTATTTTCGTGAACTGTTATCAGGTGTTGCGACTAACGCAACAAAACTAGATCAACAGATGGCGCCTTATTTATCTCGTCAGCTCGAAGAGTTAGGGCAGGTAGAAAAAGCGATTTTACGCGTCTCCATGTTTGAATTAAGTTTCCGTCAAGATGTACCTTATAAAGTCGCAATCAACGAAGGTATTGAATTAGCGAAAGTTTTTGGCGCAGAAGATAGCCATAAATTCGTTAACGGTGTATTAGACAAAGCTGCACCTGCGGTTCGCCGTAAAAAATAATAATATCAGGGTTCCCTCCTGTAGCACTACGGTAATAAATAGGTAGGCTGGGTTCCAGTCTACCTTTGTGTTTATATGCTCGCGATATTTCAATGGCCGGTGAGCGAAGAATAATTGCAACCAATTAGATAGAATCTTCAGGTTAGCAATTCGGTGCTATTTACCTATTATTGAATTATTAGGGTGTAAATTATTTGCTTCGTCTTAAACGAAAATAGATATAGCGAAAACGGAAAATCTACCATGTTATATGGCGAATTTGACCTCATCGCGCGTTATTTTAACCGTCAAACCACTAACCGACGTGATGTTAATATCGGTATTGGGGATGACTGTGCGTTGATGACCATTCCAGAAAAACAGCAACTTGCTGTAAGCACTGACACTCTCGTTTCTGGTATTCATTTCCTACCAACCATTTCACCAGCTGATCTTGCTTATAAATCATTAGCATCTAATTTAAGTGACCTCGCAGCGATGGGCGCAGACCCAGCATGGGTTTCTTTGGCAATTACATTGCCTTGTGTTGATTGTGATTGGTTACAATCTTTTAGTGATAGTTTGTTTGAACAGCTTAACTATTATGGCATGCAATTAATTGGTGGTGATACAACCCGCGGCCCGATGAGCTTGACCTACACGGTTCATGGCTTAGTGCCAAACGGCAAAGCGATGTCCCGTGCTGGAGCGCGTAATGGCGATTGGATTTATGTCACGGGGACTCTCGGTGATAGCGCTGCTGGCCTTGCTATTTTGCAAGATAAACTGAATGTTAAAAATTTAGAACATCAAGAATGGCTAATTGCGCGCCATTTACGTCCACAGCCACGAATTTTACAAGGCCAAGCGTTGAGAAACCTGGCTTCTTCTGCGATTGATATTTCGGATGGTTTAGTTTCTGATCTCAACCACATCTTGAAAGCGAGTAGTTGTGGTGCGCGCATTAATTTAGATGCATTGCCTCAATCAGAAGCGTTGAAACAAAGTTGTAGTATCGAACAAGGGCGTTTATGGTCTTTGAGTGGTGGTGAAGACTACGAACTTTGCTTTACCGTTCCTGAAATTAACCGCGGGGCGCTAGAGATGGCACTTGCACATACAGGCTCAGGCTTTACGTGTATTGGGCAAATTAAGCCGCAGTCTGAAGGGATTAGCTACTTTTGCAATAACCAAGAAGTTGATGTAAACCTAAAAGGTTTCGATCATTTTGTTTCGGAAGGTGCATAGAATGGCTAGTCGCCAAGAAAAAGCAGAAGCAAAAAAACGGCTGAATATGCGTAATCCTTGGCACTTATTGGCCACAGGATTTGGTAGTGGCCTTTCACCTATTGTGCCAGGCACAATGGGCTCTCTTGCTGCGATACCTTTCTGGTTATTAATGGCCAACATGCCAATTTGGAGTGTGTGGGTACTCATTGTCGCAGGCTTTTGGATTGGTTGCCTAATTTGCCAGCGCACTTCCGATGATATGAGAATTCATGACCATGGCAGTATTGTTTGGGATGAATTTATCGGGATGTGGATTACTCTCATGGCGATCCCAGTTGTTGATTATGAATGGGTTATCACTGCCTTCTTTATTTTCCGCATATATGACATGTGGAAGCCATGGCCGATAAGGATTTTTGACCGAAAAGTCAGCGGCGGTTTTGGCATCATGATAGACGATATTATTGCGGCGATTTTTGCTTATGTGACTATTTGGTTGTTGGTTTGGTATGAGGTTATGCCGTTCTCAACCAATTAAATACGCGTCATATTTCAAATTGTAGGGGTGTTGGCTACGCTTATTCGCCCTAGTCACATACTTGTGTATGCTCCTAGGG
>NZ_JAMPOT010000011.1:0-310138 GCF_028480685.1 Providencia sp. PROV174 | reverse complement strand
TTTATGTATGCTCCTAGGGATTAGTTTCTCTTGCTGCCTTGGTGCTGCACGAATTATTTAGCGTATTTGATGTGATTGTTTATCGTAGTAACTTCTTTTGCTTCTTTTACTTCTTTCCACGCCGGATACCCATCACTGAGGTTTGTGCTAGGGTTAACCCTTTGGTTTCTGGGGCAAATAAAATCGAAACAATCAGTCCAAGCAAAGAAACGCCTGCACCCATCAAGACCACCGAACTGACACCATATTTAGTGATAAATAGCGGTAATGCCCATGTTGAAAAAATGGTTCCAATACGGCTGATGGACATAATGACCCCAACGGCAGAGGCACGAATATCGGTTGGAAACAGTTCGTTAGGGTAGAGCCATTGTAAAATACCGGGTCCCCCTGAGAAAAAAGCGTAAATCCCAAACATGATAATCACAAGGCAAATACCAAGGTTTGAGAATAACCCAAGAATGGCAAGTGCAAGGGTCATAATGGCAAAGCTACCAATCAATAATGGTCGCCGTCCCATTTTATTCAGCCAATACATCGCAGGTAAGCAGCCTAGCATAAAGAATAAGCTGATAACTACGTTACCGAGTGCAGCGTTTTTTCCTTGATCCCACCCCAACTGCCCAACAATTTGTGGTCCAAAAGTGTAAATTGCAAACATTGGGATCACTTGGCAGGTCCAAATAATGGCGGTGAATAGGACGAAGGAAAAATGCCTTTTAGTGAATAATTGAAGAAAGTGTGTTTTTTGTTGTTCTTCAGCTTCGAATATCACGGGTTGACCAAACAACTTTTCCATCATTTTTTCACATTCTTTAACGCGCCCTTTGCGAATAAGCCAAAGAGGTGATTCAGGTAAATCAAAACGACCAATCAAAATAATAATACAAGGGATCACTGAGCTACCAAGCATCCAGCGCCAGCCATCTTCTACATCATATAGTATATAGCCAACGAGATTGGCACAGGTGGCACCGACATACCACATTGCTGCAATAAACCCGACAGCAAATGCGCGTTGTTTGGTATTGGAAAATTCGGTGATCATTGATGTTGCAATTGGGTAATCTGCACCTATTACAATCCCGATTAAGAACCGCATGATAAGCAGCTCCATCGGTGTTGAGACAAACATGGTCGCGACTGAAATGGCACCAATGGCAACAATATCAATTAAAAACATTTTACGACGACCGACTTGGTCGCAAATATAGCCAAATAGAGAAGTACCGATGAACAGGCCCGCCAAGGTTGCAGCGCCCAATAAGCCAATCCAGTCACTACTTAAACTTAATACGGGGGTGAGTTGTTCTAAGGCAACGCCGATCAGGACTAATACATAACCATCCAGAAAAGGCCCACCGCTACCCCACAGCATGATCCGTCGGTGAACGGAGGAAAATTGAATATCATCAAAACTTTTTGGTTTCATTATGGATGTATCCCTGATCAGCGCAAATAAACGCTTGAAAACTCTCGAAGTTATTAGCTTCGAGAGCGATGCTAAATAACTCAGCCGTAACGAAATTCAATACCAAAAGTGCCGCGTGGGTATTCCCATTTTTCTAATGCACTATCTAAGCCAAGAATGCGGCAGGTTCCACATTCGAGACAGCCGGCATAATCGAAACGTACTGAGCCATCTTCTTGTTTTTTATATAATCCCGCAGGGCAAGCTTTAGTTAATGTATCGAGCACATTCATATCTGGATGCTCTTTTATCACAATATGCGGGTTTTCTTCATCGACATTAAATTTATTAATACCGAGTTTGACATCAACGTTGACTGGATTACTCATATTGCTCTGACTCCTTTAATTCCATCCTTGAGCAAGTTCATAAAGCCCACTTTTTTCGCGTGTTGTAACATGGTCTTACGTAAAGGAACAGGTGCTTCATCTGAAATAGTGAAGAGTTTTTTTGCAATACCAACCGCCATTTCTGGATAAGCAGAAAACATCCGCGGGTTATCCAAAAACTCAGGCATTTTTTGGTACATTTTCATGTCCCGTAATGGGCCTTCGTTGAGCAGTGCGAGGTATTGATTTAAATTTTGTTTGCTGAAATCGTCAGTTTTCATTGCGCTAAGTACCGCTTTTGCTGCGGCTTCACCTGAAGCAACGGCTAAGTCCATACCACGAATAGTAAAACCTAAATTCATACACATACCCGCAGCATCGCCCGCGATTAACACACCATCGCGAACCAGTTCTGATTGCATTTTTAAACCCGCTTCAGGGACGACGTGCGCGGCATATTCGACCATTTTTCCACCTTCAATCAAAGGTGCAACAGCCGGATGTTGTTTAAAGTCTTCAAGCATTTGCGGAACAGATTTTTTAGCCTCTTTAATGTGGTGTAGGCCACAAACTAAGCCGAGTGAAATCGTGTCTTCATTGGTATAGAGGAACCCACCGCCCATCAAGCCATCGGTTGGTGAGCCAGCAAATAGCCAAGCAACACCCTCTTTTTCTTTAAGGTTAAAACGGTTAGCTAGGACATCTTTTGGTAGCTCAATGAGCTCTTTTACACCAACAGCAACATGTTCTGCATTGACGCGTTTAGTCATGCCAAGTTGTTCAGCCAGCAGTGAATTGACGCCATCCGCTAAAATGACCACTTTAGCTTCAAGTACATCACCATCAGCCTCAACACCAACTACCTTGCCATCGCGTTCTACTAACTTATCAACCCGAATACCTGTAATACACTGGGCTCCGGCATTTTCGGCTTGTTCAACTAGCCATGGATCTAATTTACCGCGTAGTACAGACCAAGACGTTTCATCTGGGCTTTGTTCTGAGCCATTTTGGAAATCAACCGTAACAGCGCCAGTTTCGGTCATAAATGACAGTTTTTCGCGTGTGATCATACGCTCGAGCGGTGCTTCTTGGGTAAAGCCTGGAATAATGCGTTCTAAGCTATGGGCATACATTCGCCCACCTGTTACGTTTTTGCCGCCCGCGTAGTTTCCTCTTTCGATTAGGAGAACTTGCGCACCTTCACGGGCAAGCACCAATGCAGCTACAGAGCCAGCTAGACCTGCGCCTACAATGATTGCATCAAAAATATCATCGGACATAGTTTCTCCAAGGTCACTAAAACAGTGAGGAAAATGCCTCACTGTTATTAAGTTTATTTCGCCAGTTGTTGCGTTAACGCAGGTAAGATTTTGAACAAATCGCCAACGATCCCGTAGTCTGCAAATTGGAAAATAGGGGCGTTTTTATCTTTATTGATAGCGACGATCGTTTGTGCGCCATTCGCACCGACCATATGTTGAATCTGCCCTGAAATGCCGATGGCAAGATAAAGTTCAGGTTTGAGCATTAAGTTAGAAATACCCACATAGCGCTCATGTTCCATCCATTTTTCATTTTCTGCGACTGGGCGAGAACAAGCGATTTCAGCACCGATGGTATCGGCAAGCGTTTTGGCGATAGCAATGTTTTCTTGGCTACCAATACCTCGCCCGACACTGACAACTAAGCGTGCTTTATCTAATTCAACTGAGCTACCTGCTTTTTTCTGAATCGAGGTACGTACAATAGATTGTTTTGGTTCGACCCATTGTGTAGCTTGAGCTGCGCCGTTACGTGATGCATCACTCGGTGCCGCTTCAAATGTACCAGAGGTAAGGGTTGTAATTGAAAATGTGCTATCTAGGGTTTCTTGGCCGAAGGCTAAGCCGCCATAAACCATATGTTTAATCAGTGGTTTTCCAGATTCAATTGTGATTGCAGCAGCATCATTGGAAACAGCCGCTTGTAGTTTGGCACCTAAGCGTGCTGCGAGTAATTTTCCTCTGCGGGTGTTTGGTAATAATAGTAAACCGTTGTCGCCTTGTTGTTTGATGGTGGAAACCATCGTGTCCGCGTAGTCTTCAATAATGCGGTCATCGGGTTTACCTGTTAATAGAAAAACGTGTGAAGCGCCAAGTTGGAAAGCTTGTAAGCTTTGTGCTTCATCAAGGGCGAAAACATTCACTTGCTCACCAAGCGAGAGGGCACCACCGATAAGTTCAGGTAAGCGAGAAGTCATATCACTAAATACCCAAACGGTTGATAATTTGCTCATAACTCCTCCAATTAAATGATTTTTCTTAAATGTTCAGCAAATTGCGCAATTTGGTCATCGCCATCACCTTCAATGATGACCCGCTGGCGGACTTTTTGTTTCGGTGCGGCGATAGATTGAGACGATAATGCGGCAACGTTATCTAAGCCAATATCTGCCATCGTCCAAGCTTGAACAGGTTTCTTAGCCGCACCTAAAATGGCTTTCATTGAAGGAATAACAGGAACGTTAATGTCGGAGGTTACAGCGATAATGGCCGGTAATGGCATGGATAGCGTTTCAATTTCATCTTCTAGCTCACGTTCTACAATGACCGTATCAGCTGTGATAGAAACAATTTTTTTCACACCATTAATGGCAGGAATTTGCAGCGTTTCACCTAATAAAATGCTCACTTGTTGTGCATTGAGATCCGCGGAGCCATCACCGCAAATAATTAAATCAAAGCCCACTTTCTGTGCTGCTGCACCAAGGGTAATGGCAGTTTGATGGGGAAGTGCATGCTCAAGTTGGTCATCAATCACAACAACAAGCTCATCTGGGCCTCGCGATAGCACATCTTTACGTGCTTTCATATTTGTGAGCGCTTTACCACCAATACTTAACGCAATCACTTTGCTGTCAGCTTGCTGCGCTTTTATTTGATTAGCGGTTTCAATTGCATTTAAATCATATTGACTGATTTTGGTATCGGCACGTGAAAAATCTAAAGAACCATCTGCGCTATTTACAATAATATCTTGTTCATCAGGAACAGATTTATAGCATGTAATAATATTCATTACATCTCCTAAAATAATATTAATAAATATGATCCGTTTCGGTTTCGGATTATATAATTATCATGAACTGGATATTTAAAAATAAAACCTAAGTCACCAATATTGAAAACCTTAAATTAAAGTGGGTTTAAATATTCATACTGATACCCTACTCACCAATATTGTAAAAATCATCTAGTTATCAATGAAATGTTCAATATTGCTACTGGAATCACCAATACTGAAGGTATTTAATAACATTAACGTTACACAATATTTTATCTCTATGTATTTATTGGTGTTTTAATTATTAAAGTTAATAACAATTATTTATCACGAATAATATTGTGACCTTTATAACAGAATTGTTTATGGGGACTAGACATGATTTGGATAGAATTTGAATTAATACTTAATTAGGTTTATTGGGATTTAATAATAAATATAAGTTTTAAATGAATGTAAGTGTTAGGTGTTGAGAATAATATTTATTTTAAAGCTTATATATTAAATAATAAATTGGGATCGAACTATGAGCAAAGAAAATAAAAAAGGTGGAATAGAACCGAAGGTTTTTTTTCCACCGTTGATCATTGTTGGACTACTGTGTTGGTTAACTGTTCGTGATTTAGATGCGTCAAATGAAGTTATCAACCAAGTTTTCAGCTATGTCACCAATGTGTGGGGCTGGGCATTTGAGTGGTATATGGTTGTCATGTTTGGTGGCTGGTTTTGGTTGATTTTAGGGCCTTATGCGAAGAAGCGCTTAGGGGAAGAAAAACCTGAGTTTAGCCGAGCAAGCTGGATTTTCATGATGTTCGCATCTTGTACTTCAGCCGCTGTACTTTTCTGGGGTTCGATTGAAATATTCTACTATGTATCTGCGCCTCCATTTGGTTTTGAGCCTTATTCAAATGAAGCGAAAAATATCGGGTTAGCCTATAGCTTATTCCACTGGGGACCGCTCCCATGGGCGACTTACAGCTTCTTATCTGTCGCATTTGGTTACTTTTTCTTCGTTCGTAAAATGGATGTTATTCGCCCAAGTAGTACGCTGGTTCCATTAGTGGGTGAGAAACACGTAAATGGTTGGTTTGGAACCATTATTGATAACTTCTACTTGGTCGCATTGATTTTAGCAATGGGAACGAGTTTAGGGCTAGCGACACCACTGGTTACCGAATGTATTCAATACCTGTTTGGAATTCCTCATACCCTTGAGCTCGATGCCATCATTATTTTCTGCTGGATTATCCTGAATGCAATTTGTGTGGCTTTTGGTTTGCAAAAAGGGGTGAAAATCGCCAGTGACGTCCGTAGCTACCTGAGTTTCTTGATGCTGGGATGGGTATTTATTGTTGGCGGAGCTAGCTTCATTGTGAACTATTTTACCGATTCTATCGGGGTTCTAATGATGTATATGCCACGCATGTTGTTCTATACAGATGCAGTCGGCAAAGGCGGTTTCCCACAAGGTTGGACCGTATTCTATTGGGCGTGGTGGGTAATTTATGCCATCCAAATGTGTATTTTCCTTGCACGTATCTCTAAAGGCCGTACCGTCCGTGAGCTGTGTATCGGCATGGTAGCAGGCTTGACGGCAGGAACTACGCTAATTTGGACAATATTAGGCAGTAATACCCTACAACTGGTAGACCAAAACATTATTAATATCCCAAAGCTGATTGAAGAGTTCGGCGTCGCACGCGCCATCATTGAGACATGGGCAGCTTTACCTTTGAGCACTGCAACAATTTGGGGCTTCTTCATCCTCTGCTTTATCGCCACCGTGACACTGATCAACGCGTGTTCTTATACACTCGCGATGTCAACTTGCCGTGCAGTGAAAGATGGCGATGAGCCACCGTTATTAGTGCGTATTGGTTGGTCTGTCTTAGTCGGTGTTATCGGTATTGTCTTGCTGGCTTTAGGCGGATTAAAACCAATTCAAACCGCGATAATTGCCGGAGGATGCCCACTTTTTTTCGTCAACATCATGGTAACGCTCTCCTTTATTAAAGATGCCAAAGTGCATTGGAAAAATGACTAATTTATTCAAAAACAACATGTAAGAGGTTATTGATATGGACTTTAGATTGAATGATGAACAGGAGCTGTTTGTCGCAGGGATCCGTGAACTGATGGCCAGTGAAAACTGGGAAAGCTATTTCGCCGAATGTGACCGCGACAGTAAATATCCTGAACGCTTTGTCAAAGCCTTAGCGGATATGGAAATCGATAACCTGCTGATCCCAGAAGAACATGGCGGCTTAAATGCAGGGTTTATCACCGTTGCTGCGGTATGGATGGAGCTTGGTCGCCTTGGAGCACCAACCTATGTGTTATACCAATTACCGGGCGGTTTTAATACGGTACTTAGAGAAGGGACTCAAGAGCAAATTGACAAAATCATGGCATTCCGTGGTACGGGCAAACAAATGTGGAACTCGGCGATCACTGAACCGGGTGCGGGCTCTGACGTGGGGAGCTTACAAACGACTTACCAACGCCGTAATGGCAAAGTGTATTTGAACGGTAGCAAATGTTTTATCACCAGTAGTGCTTACACCCCATACATTGTGGTGATGAGTCGCGATGCGGATTCACCAGACAAACCTGTTTTCACCGAATGGTTCTTAGATATGAGCAAACCAGGTATCAAGGTGAACAAACTTGAAAAACTGGGTTTACGCATGGATAGCTGTTGTGAAATTACCTTTGATAATGTCGAGCTGGATGAAAAAGACATGTTTGGCCGCGAAGGTAACGGTTTTAACCGTGTAAAAGAAGAGTTCGACCATGAGCGTTTCTTAGTGGCATTAACTAACTATGGTACAGCGATGTGTGCGTTCGAAGATGCGGCTCGTTACGCTAATCAGCGTGTTCAATTCGGTGAAGCTATTGGTCGTTTTCAGTTAATTCAAGAAAAATTTGCACATATGGCGATCAAGCTCAATTCAATGCGCAACATGTTATATGAAACTGCATGGAAGAGTGACAACGGATTGATCACCTCTGGTGATGCAGCAATGTGTAAATACTTCTGTGCAAATGCGGCATTTGAAGTCGTGGACTCTGCGATGCAAGTACTCGGTGGTGTAGGAATTGCAGGTGAGCACCGGATTGCCCGTTTCTGGCGTGACCTTCGTGTGGATCGCGTATCAGGTGGTTCAGATGAAATGCAAATACTGACATTAGGCCGTAGCGTACTGAAACAATACCGCTAATAACTGAACGTAATGGGATGGCTTTCAAGAGAAGGCCAACCCTGTTTCACAGGAGATAAGAACATGGCAGAGCATCTACCTATGCCAGAATTTGGCCCTCTAGCTGGGGTTAGAGTGGTATTTTCAGGAATTGAAATTGCTGGCCCATTTGCAGGGCAAATGTTTGCAGAATGGGGCGCTGAAGTGATCTGGATAGAAAATGTCGCTTGGGCAGACACTATTCGCGTTCAACCCAACTACCCACAGCTGTCACGGCGTAACTTACGTGCGTTATCATTGAATATTTTCAAAGATGAAGGACGTGACGCGTTTCTAAAACTGATGGAAACAACCGATATCTTTATTGAAGCGAGTAAAGGCCCTGCATTTGCTCGTCGTGGTATCACGGACGAAGTACTTTGGGAACATAACCCTAAACTGGTCATTGCACACTTATCCGGTTTTGGGCAGTACGGAGACCCGCAATATACCAACCTCGCAGCGTATAACACTATTGCTCAAGCCTTCAGTGGTTATCTGATTCAAAACGGTGATAAAGACCAGCCAATGCCGGCTTTCCCCTACACAGCAGACTATTTTTCTGGCATGACGGCGACAACTGCCGCACTGGCAGCACTGTATAAAGCCCGTGAGACTGGAAAAGGTGAAAGTATTGACGTTGCCATGTATGAAGTGATGTTGCGTATGGGGCAATACTTCATGATGGACTACTTCAATGGTGGGGAGGTCTGCCCACGTATGACAAAAGGGAAAGACCCCTATTACGCAGGGTGTGGCCTATATAGTTGTAATGATGGCTATATCGTGATGGAAATTGTTGGTATCACGCAAATTCAGGAAATTTTTAAAGATATTGGGTTGGCGCATCTGTTAGGTACACCAGAAATACCGGAAGGCACACAGCTAATTCACCGTGTGGAATGCCCTTATGGGCCTTTAGTTGAAGAAAAACTCGATGAATGGCTAGGTTCACGTTCGATTGATGAAGTGTTAGCAAGACTCGCGGAATTGAATATTGCTAGCGCCAAAGTCCTTACTATTCCTGAGTTAGAAACCAATCCTCAATACATTGCACGCGAATCTATTACCAGTTGGCAAACAATGGAAGGAAAAACCTGCCGTGGTCCTAACGTCATGCCTAAATTCAAAAATAACCCCGGACAAATTTGGCGAGGCATGCCATCACACGGTATGGACACGACAGATATCTTAAAAAATATTGGATACAGCGAAACTGATATTCGGGGGTTAGTCGATAAAGGGCTAGCCAAAATAGTTGATTAATTGAATGGGTACTCAGGTCAATGATGACTATTGAGCTGAGTATTCATCAGGGAAATGATGGGTAACAATTAATGGATGTAATCGGTAAACAAAATTTGCGTCAAATGTGGGATGACTTAGCGTTAACCCATGGAAACAGCCAGGCGCTTATCTTTGAATCCTGCGATGGAAAGACTAGCAAGTTCAGCTATTTAGAAATGAATCAGCACATTAATCGCACCGCCAATCTCTTTTTAGCCTATGGCATTCAAAAAGGCGATAAAGTGGCTTTACATTTAGATAATTGCCCGGAATTTTTCTTTTGCTGGTTTGGCTTGGCTAAAATTGGGGCGATTATGGTCCCGATTAATGCGCGTTATAAATACAATGAAAGTGCTTGGATCATGCAGAACTGCCAACCCAAAATGGTAGTCACTCGTTCCTCTTTCTTAGATATTTATCAACAAGTATTCGCTGATGAAGCGACAAGCTTAGAACATATTTTTTTGATTGCAGATACGCAAATTGAACCCGTAGAGCATATTTCTGACTTTTGGTTTGAACAGTCACAACAACATACGCAATTGACTCAATTTGTTGAATTGAGTGTCGATGATACGGCCGAGATTTTATTTACCTCTGGAACCACCTCGAAGCCTAAAGGGGTAATTATTACCCACTATAACCTCCGCTTTGCCGGTTATTACTCTTCTTGGCAAAACAGCTTACGTTCTGATGATATTTATTTAACGGTCATGCCTGCTTTTCATATTGACTGCCAATGTACAGCTTCTATGGCTGCATTCTCTGTCGGTGCGACGTTTGTGTTATTAGAGAAATACAGCGCACGCCGTTTTTGGCAACAAGTGGTGAAATACAAAGCGACTGTCATCGAACTTATCCCCATGATGATCCGCACATTGTTAAGCCAGCCGCTGGCGGATAACGAAAAAGAGCATTGTTTACGAGAAGCGATGTTTTACCTCAATTTAAGTGAAGAGGAACGCGACCAGTTTATGGCCCGGTTTGGGGTGAAGCGGTTTTTAACTTCGTATGGGATGACGGAGACTATTGTTGGTTTGATTGGTGACCGGCCTGGTGATATGCGTCGCTGGCCGTCCATTGGTCGCCCGGGTTTTTGTTATCAGGCACAAATTCGGGACAGAAATAACCAACGTGTTGCTACGGGGGTTATTGGTGAGCTCTGTGTGAAAGGTGAGCGTGGTAAAACCCTTTTTAAAGAGTATTACAACAACCCTGAGGCGACAGCAAAAACCTTTGATGAAGCGGGATGGATGCACACGGGGGACTTTGCCTACCAAGACGAAGACGGCTTTTTCTATTTTGTCGATAGAAGCAGCAATATGATCAAACGCGGTGGGGAAAATGTTTCTTGCAGTGAAATCGAAAATATTATCGCCTCACACCCTGCCATTGTGGATGTAGCAGTGATCGGCGTTGCGGATGATATCCGAGATGAAGCGATTAAAGCCTTTATTGTGCTTGAAGAAGGGGAGACTTTAACTCAGGAAGAGTTCTTTGCTTTTTGTGAAAAACAAATGGCGAAATTTAAGGTGCCAACATGTGTTGAGGTACGTAAAGATTTACCGCGTAACTGCTCTGGAAAAGTATTGAAAAAACATCTGCAATAATCGACAAACTTGATTAATTTTGCATACATTTTCGGGTTGCATACCTGCAACCTGAAGCATCACTGCACGACGAAGAAAGGATTATATTATGAGCGAATCATTAAAAATTACCCGAAATGGCGCTATTTTAGAAATCATACTCGATAGACCTAAAGCCAATGCAATAGATGCAAAAACCAGTTTCAAAATGGGGGAAGTTTTCCTTAACTTTCGCGATGACCCTTCGTTGCGTATTGCAATTATTACAGGGGCAGGAGAGCGATTTTTCTCTGCCGGCTGGGACTTAAAATCGGCGGCAGAAGGTGAAGCCCCTGATGCTGACTTTGGTCCAGGTGGTTTTGCCGGTTTGACTGAAATTTTTAATCTAAACAAACCTGTTATTGCGGCGGTGAATGGATATGCATTTGGTGGCGGTTTTGAACTGGCTTTAGCGGCAGATATGATAATTTGTTCTGAAAATGCCAGCTTTGCATTACCTGAGGCCCAGCTTGGGATTGTTCCAGATAGCGGGGGGGTTTTACGTTTACCTAAAATTTTACCTGCACCAATCGTGAATGAAATGGTGATGACTGGCAGAAGAATGGATGCACAAGAAGCTTTACGTTGGGGAATTGCTAACGATGTGGTGCCTATTGAGAGTCTGATGGATAAAGCTCGTGAACTTGCAGAACAAATTACGCAAAGTGCGCCATTAGCAGTCTCTGCCCTAAAAGAAATTTTCCGCGCGACAGCGGAGCTCACTGTCGAAGAGGGTTATAAATTAATGCGCAGTGGTGTACTGACAAACTACCCTGCAGTTTTACATTCCGAAGATGCAACAGAAGGCCCACTGGCATTCTCCGAAAAACGTTCACCAAGTTGGAAAGGGCGCTAGTTAAGCTAGCAGCGAGGTGAATTTTGAGTTTTTACGCTTTTGAAGGGGTTATCCCAGTTGTTCATCCTACCGCATATGTACACCCATCAGCGGTAGTGATTGGTGATGTGATTATTGGTGAAGGGGTTTTCGTTGGGCCGAATGCCTCTTTACGTGGGGATTATGGCCGCTTGATCATAGAAAAAGGGGCGAATATTCAGGACTGCTGCATTATGCATGGCTATAGTGATGTCGAGACCATTGTCCATGAATGTGGGCATATAGGTCACGGAGCTATTTTACATGGATGCATTATTGGCCGTGATGCTTTGGTAGGAATGAACAGTGTTGTTATGGATGGCGCTGTGATTGGTGAGGAAAGTATTGTTGCTGCGATGAGTTTTGTTAAGGCCGGTTTTCAAGGCGAAAATCGTCAGATGTTGGTCGGAAGTCCTGCTCGTTTTTTACGCTCAGTGACTGATGAAGAACTGCATTGGAAGCGGTTAAATACGAAAGAATATCAAGATTTAGCAGGCCGATATCAGCAACAATTACAGGAAACCCAACCGCTGACAGAGCTTGAAGTTAATCGCCCCAAATTATTTGGTACAACGGATGTAAAACCTAAGGGGCAGTAATTCACTAAAAGGCCGTAAAATAAAAAACGCAGATGGTGAAGTCTGCGTTTTTTATTGGTATAAAACTGAAAAATAAGTTTAACGACGCTGTGCTTTTGATAGCATCCATTGCCATTTTTGTTCTCGATTTAATTCACTTGGTGGCATAGACGCCGCTTTCATTGGGGAATCGATAGTGACTTTTTCAGTTTGATGGCTTCTTAAACGAGCATAAAGCTGGTTATCAATTTTCTTAACTTTAATAAGCCGCTGACATTGACAGCCTCGTCCCGATAATTTATTGGGGATCATTTTTACTTCACACTGAATTTCAGCAACATCAGATAAAATATAAGAAACAATATTGACAGCATTAGGATGCGGAATATCAAAGTGATTAGATATTTCTCTAGCCGTAGTCCAATGGCCTTGTTTCATTACCCAGTTTGCGATAGATAAATACAAGGGTTCATTAATATATTGTCCACACATAAGCGCTCCCAAATCTATTTATTAAAATTGGCTAAATAAAAAGAAACTATATGCAAATTGTAGTTGGAATAGCGTTTATTTGTTTCCTGGTTTGTTAATTAAGAAAACAAAATAATTAATTATTAACTTCTGGTTAAAATTGTTAAAATAATATATTCGTTTTTAATGTTAATTATCATTATTTTAATATAAAAAACTTATATTTCATAATGATAGGTTTCGAATATAATTCAGAGCCTAAATTACGCCGTCATACAGTGACAAACTTCATATTAATGGATTTCAAAATGATTTGCATGCCTTTATTGTGAAAATTTACATTCAAGACAAAAGTTTTGTTTATATTCTGATTTTAGGTAAATAACTGAATATCGTTGTAGATAAACTGATTATATTTGGTTTTATATTTGATTGTAATGATCTTGAAATATAATAAAAATGTGACATGGGTGATTTTTTTTAATTGAACATTAGCGAGTAAGCAATAACAAAGAGTTAAATAATTTTCTAATATATTAAGAAAGAGAATAAGAGTGATTGGCTTTGCAATTGAATAGAGCATTGCATGTTGATGCAATGCCCTCCTAGAGATAAAAATTATTTGGCTAAGTAGTTATTAATAGAATTAACAATACCTGTGGAATCTAAGCCCAGTTCAGCAATAAGTTCTTCTTGGGTACCTTGAGAAATAAAATAGTCAGGCAAACCAAGGTTTAAGGTTGGAATGATTTTTTTCTCATGCATTAAGAATTCATTCACTCCGCTACCAGCCCCACCCATGATGGCATTCTCTTCGAGAGTGACAAGTACATCATGAGTATTGGCCATTTCAAGGATAAGCGCTTCGTCTAAAGGCTTTACAAAACGCATATCAACAACAGTTGCATTAAGTTGCTCGGCGGCGACCAATGCGTGGCTTAATAAGGTACCAAAGCATAAGATAGCGACTTTTTCACCTTGACGACGAACAATCCCCTTACCAATAGGCAGCAATGATAACGGCTGTAACTCAGCGCCTGTTCCTGTGCCTCGAGGGTAACGTACAGCACATGGACCATCTTGGTAATGATAGCCAGTATGTAGCATTTGGCGGCACTCATTTTCATCACTTGGAGCCATAATAACCATGGTTGGTATACAGCGCAGGAATGAAATATCAAAAGAACCTTGGTGAGTTTGCCCATCAGCCCCCACAATACCGGCTCGGTCGATCGCAAACATAACAGGCACCTTTTGGATAGCCACATCATGAATGACTTGGTCGTAACCGCGTTGTAAGAAAGTCGAATAGATAGCAACGATAGGCTTATAGCCACCAATAGCAAGGCCAGCGGCAAAGGTGACAGCATGTTGCTCGGCAATTGCGACATCGAAGTATTGATCAGGGAATTCTTTAGAAAACCGAACCATACCAGAGCCTTCTCGCATCGCAGGGGTGATAGCCATCAACTTGCTATCATCTTTAGCCTCTTCACACAGCCAATCACCAAAAATTTTAGAGAATGTCGGCCCCGTCTCTTTGCTTTTGGGCAAAGTGAATGTACTTGGGTCAAATTTAGGGACTGCATGCCAGCTAATTGGGTCTTTTTCTGCCGGCTCATAGCCGCGACCTTTCTTGGTCATGATATGTAAAAATTGCGGTCCTTTTAAGTCACGCATATTTTTTAACGTTTGAACTAAGGCAACAACATCATGGCCGTCAACAGGGCCAATATAGTTAAAACCTAATTCTTCAAACATGGTCCCCGGTACGACCATGCCTTTAATGTGTTCTTCAGTCTTTTTCAGTAATTCTTTGATAGGTGGCATGTTAGAAAAAACTTTTTTCCCACCTTCACGTAATGTTGTATAGAGCTTTCCAGAAAGTAAGTGAGCTAAGTGATTGTTTAGTGCGCCAACATTTTCTGAAATAGACATTTCGTTATCGTTTAAGATAACCAACATGTCAGGTGCGGCATCTCCTGCATGGTTCATTGCTTCAAATGCCATTCCAGCGGTGATGGCGCCATCACCAATCACACAAACTGTTTTACGGCTTTGTTGCTCTTTTTCTGCAGCAATGGCCATACCTAAACCGGCACTAATGGATGTTGAGGAATGGCCAACACTTAAAATGTCATATTCACTTTCTTCGCGCCATGGAAAGGGATGTAGGCCATCTTTTTGACGGATGGTATCAATACGGTCACGGCGACCCGTTAATATCTTATGTGGGTAGGCTTGGTGGCCGACATCCCAAACAAGATTATCAAATGGGGTTTTATAGACATAATGTAATGCAACGGTGAGTTCAACAGCACCGAGGCCAGAAGCAAAGTGACCGCTAGAGCGACCCACGCTACTCAGTAAGAATTGTCTGAGTTCATCACAAAGCTTAGGCAAACTTTCTTTAGGCAACAGACGAAGCTCATCTGGTGTCTCTGCCAAGGCTAGCGTGGGATATTTAGCGATATCAATACTCATTAGTTGCTCACTTATAATTAATAAAAAACCCAACTTACCTAGCCACAGTAAAATGACTATTCTCAGTATTTAGCAGCATAAAGCTTCTATCTGCTGTTGGGTTGCCTTCGTTTATCGTCTGCCTATAACTCGAGTGATTAAGAAGTAATCCATCTATTTTTTTGGTTATAGGAATGATTCGAAGATGCATTAGGGTAATAAATTGCCGTAATTATCGATCTTCTTGTAGCCAAAAGGCAAAGCATATTGTCAGCTTTTACGTTCAATAATGAAATTAGCTAAAGCGCTTAGCATTTCTATATTATATCCATGGGACTGGAGAGTCTCTAAAGCGTCTATCGCATCATGATATAGCTCACGTGCTTTTTTTTGAGCTGCTTCAAGCCCTAATAGCGATGGATAGGTGCTTTTTTCATGTTCAGCATCCGTTCCTTGGCGTTTACCCGTGACTTCGCTATCACCGATAACATCTAGAATATCGTCCTGTACTTGAAAGGCAAGACCGATGGATTGTGCATATTTGTCTAAAACAGGCAGTAATTTTTGACCTTTTTCACCTGCAGCGAAAGCACCAAGACGGATTGCTGCACGAATTAATGCCCCTGTTTTATGTTGATGAATGCGCTCGAGAGATTCAAGGTCAACTTGCTTTCCTTCTGCATCTAAATCAAGAGCTTGCCCGCCACACATTCCTGCTAAGCCACTTGCATATGATAACTCTGCAATCATTGCTATGCGGTCTTTGTCTGTCACATCTGGCATTGGTGCAGATGACAACAATTGGAATGCCAATGTTTGTAATGCATCTCCAGCAAGCACTGCATTGCCTTCACCGTATTTAATGTGGCAAGTTGGTTGGCCACGACGCAGATCATCATCATCCATTGCAGGTAAATCATCATGGATTAATGAATAAGCATGAATACATTCGACTGCGGCAGCTGGGGCATCAAGATTTTCTTGGCTAACACCAAACATAGAACCGATGGCATAAGTTAAAAATGGACGTAAACGTTTTCCACCCAATAATGTGCCATAGCGCATCGCCTGAGCAAGTGGAAGGTCTGCAAACGGCAGCGTATTTAAGGCATCTAATAGGTATTGATTGACTCTGTCGTAGGCTTGCTTTTGTTGCTGCGTAAAGCTATCTAAATGTTGTTCAGACATAATTTATTCAGTATCAGGTGAAAAATCGGCTAGAGGTTTATTTTCGTCATCGTTTAGCAAAATTTGTACACGTTGCTCTGCTTGCTGTAATACTTTTTGACCTTGTTTAGCAATTTGAACACCACGTTCAAACTCATTAAGGGCATCTTCTAAGGGAAGTTCACCGGATTCTAGGCGAGCGACGATCTGCTCTAGCTCTTGAAGCGAGTTTTCAAAACTAACAGTCGGAACTTGCTGAGTTTTTTCTTTAGCCATAGTCTTTAGCCACTAATGTGAAATCAGTTAATTCGAGGGATTTTAAATATTCAGCAGACTAACGCAGTCTTGCTACGGTTACAATTTATTATTGGGGTTTTTAGATTCAACCCGCAAGATAGTGTTATAATACGCCTCTTTATTGACAATTGGTAACGTGTCATGTGTCTCTGTTAAGGCACATTCATTTGCCCTCAACCACCATGAACATGCAGCTATTATGAAGTTTATCATTAAGTTATTCCCAGAAATTACCATTAAAAGCCAAACTGTTAGGCTACGTTTTATTAAAATTTTGACCAGTAATATCCGTAACGTGCTTAAACCACTTGGCGAAGAGATTTCGGTTGTCCGTAATTGGGATAACATTGAAGTGCGTGTGAAGGGAGAAACAAAACACGACGAAATTTGTGACATGCTAGGGCGCATTCCAGGTATTCACCATATTCTTGAAGTGGAAGAAAAACCATTTACCAGTCTACATCATATTTACGAAATGACACACGAAGCTTATGGTGAATCATTAGAAAATAAAACATTCTGTGTGCGGGTAAAACGTCGCGGTAAACATGAATTTTCATCTATCGACGCTGAACGGTATATCGGTGGTGGGTTAAATCAACACATTGCCTCTGCAAAAGTTAAGCTTAAAGACCCTGATACCACGATTCACTTAGAAATCGAAGATGATAAACTTATTTTAGTTAAAGCACGCATTGAAGGTATCGGTGGTTTCCCTATTGGGACTCAAGAAGATGTGTTATCACTCATTTCGGGTGGTTTTGATTCAGGTGTATCGAGCTATATGTTAATGCGCCGTGGTTGCCGTGTTCACTACTGTTTCTTTAATTTAGGCGGTGCAGCTCATGAAATTGGTGTGAAGCAAATCGCACATTATCTGTGGAATCGTTTTGGTAGCTCCCATAAAGTCCGTTTTATTGCTGTAAACTTTGAGCCCGTTGTCGCTGAAATTTTAGAAAAAGTTGATGATGGCCAAATGGGGGTTGTGCTCAAACGTATGATGGTAAGAGCCGCATCTAAAGTCGCAGAGCGTTATGGCGTGCAGGCGATTGTCACGGGTGAAGCACTTGGGCAAGTTTCCAGCCAAACCCTAACAAACTTACGTTTGATTGATAATGCGTCTGATACCTTAGTATTAAGGCCATTAATTTCCCATGATAAAGAACACATTATCAAACTAGCTCGCCAAATTGGCACTGAAGATTTCGCAAAAACCATGCCCGAATATTGCGGTGTGATTTCAAAAAGCCCAACAGTTAAAGCAGTGAAGGCACGTATTGAAGCAGAGGAAGACAATTTTGATTTTGGTATTTTAGAGTCTGTTGTTGAACAAGCGCAAAATATTGATATTCGCCAAATTGTGCAAGAAAGCTTAGAAAAAGTCCCTGAAATTGAAATGGTGAGTGAGCTTTCAATTGAAAATGAAGTGATTTTAGATATCCGTTCAATTGATGAATTTGAAGATAAGCCGTTGTCTGTTGAAGGTATGGAAATTAAACATATCCCATTTTATAAACTCAGTACACAGTTTGGTGACTTACCAAAAGATAAAACCTATTTATTATATTGTGACCGTGGGGTAATGAGCCGCTTGCAAGCGCTATACCTAAAAGAGCAAGGTTATGAAAATATAAAGGTTTATCGCCCGTAACGTAAAACAGGGTGCTTGTATCACCAACTCATCAACAAAGAGAAATGTGGGGGAAATTTCCCCCACCAGACTACTTATCGCAGGATAACGTAGCTTGAACCAGCGTGCTTCCGCTGCTGATACTGAAAGAGCATAGCCTTTCTTGCATCAATAACGAAAAACACAACACCGTAAGACACACGGTAACTAGCCCCAGAAGGGCAATTTTGGCCATTCCTCTTGACTCCTTTTCTAAAAGGAGACAGAATCAAATTGTTGAGATTTGGAAACTGCCTCGGATTAAGATTAACATCTAAATTCGGGGCTTTCGTCTTTTTGGCTCTCACAAATGCTTGAACCAAACTGATCCAAGCACCCGTAGCTGATAATAGCAAAAAATGGGGGCTAACAAAGTTTTTTTACTGCTGTTTTTGTTTTTAATTTCTTTTAATTCAATTGGTTAATATAGTTTTTAAACTCATTTTTTATGCTTATACTTTCGCACTTAATCTTCTAAATAATCGTTGATCCCATTCGGTAAAACTAACTGAGCTGCCACTTGGCCTGCAATTTCGCGCCCGACCAACAACTCAATTAATTTTAACGCAAAATCAAAGGAAGTAGCGGGTCCTTGGCTGGTTAATAAGTTAACTCGCTCATCAAAGTAGACTCGGCGGTCGACCCATTTATGGGCTGGAATTTTATCTTTCATTGATGGAAAACCAGTCATATTACCTAGCGGAAACAATTGGTGATATTCAAGTACAAGCGCTGGCGCCGCACAAATAGCCGCCACAATTTTACCATCAAGATGCATTCGGCGAACTTTTTCCACAACCAGTGGGCTATCACGAAATGTTTCCGCTCCAGTCATACCACCAGGCAGTACAATGGCATCAAAAGGTTCATCAGCAACTTTAATCAACGGGGTATCGGCAATAATTTTTAGGCCTCGTGAAGCGGTAATGGTTAAAGAACCATCTTCCGTCACGCTCGCTAAAGTCACATCAATGCCTGCTCTAACTAATAAATCAGCAGTAGTGGTAAATTCAATTTCTTCACTACCATGAGCGATGCAGATTAGAACGGAAGTCGTCATATTGTTGTTCTCTATTTTTGACTAAATGGTAAAGGCGATCGTTTTCAGGCGTACTGATCCCATGAGCTCGTGCTTGTTTGATTAAAAAGCCAGTGATGTAATCAATCTCTGTACGGCGATTATTTCGCATATCTTGTAACATAGAGGAATAGTTATCAGCGGTATTATTGATAATGCCGTAAATATACTCAGTCAGCTCTGCTTTATCCGTATGCAGCCCTTCTGCCGCCATAACATGACATATCTCATCAATGATCCGAGATATTTGCGTGGAATGCTGGATTAATTCACCATTCTTACAGTTATGTTCGACAGTTAGGGGGTTAATGACACAGTTTACAATCAATTTACGCCAGCAAGTGGTTAAAATATTATTATGCCAAGCCACATCAGGTAAGGCTTCATGCAAGATATCCGCTATTGGGTAGTAAGCTTGTGCATGGGAATTGATAGCACCGATATGCGTGATTCCATTTGCGACATGAAATACTTGGTTATTTTCTTGCCAAGCCGCATGGGTTGTGACGCCCGCTAAGATAGGGTGGCGTAAAGGCGCCAGCTCTTCAATCGTTCCCATGCCATTATGCAGTAATAAAATAGGGGTGTTTTCTGGGATATTACCCAGCAAAGGCAGCAGCGCATCAGAAACTTGCCATGCCTTCAAGCAAATAATAATGAGTTCACTCGTTTGTAAGTGGTGAATGTTATTACAAGGGATTAGCTCTCGGAAATTACGACCATCGGGCTCATTCACATCAACAAATAAATCTGGTTGAGCAACACGCAACCAGCCTTGGGTGTCATGCCCTTGTAACGTGAGTGAAGCCAGCCACAGTTTACCTATCGCACCGCAACCAATTAGGGTTATTTTCATTGTTTCCCCTTTGAAATAATCTCTAACGTCTTATTCAGCAAGGCGGAAGTGATTTCTTTTCAGTATAACCTTTTAATCAGTGTAATTGTAGTTAGTGAAGCTGCGCATATCCCTGATAACTTGAAGTGAGGCAAGTAAAGACGTTATCATGCATATAACTTAAAAAATTATTGGTAGAGGTTTTAGCTATGCCATCATTTGATATTGTATCTGAAGTTGAAATGAATGAAGTGCGTAATGCGGTAGAAAATGCGCAGCGTGAGTTAACCAGCCGTTGGGATTTTAAAAATGTCGAAGCCAGTTTTGAGCTTAATGACAAAAATGAGTCGGTTAAAATCACTAGCGAATCTGATTTCCAAGTACTTCAATTAGTTGATATTTTAAGAGAAAAAATGGCGAAGCGTGGTATTGATGGGGCGGTGTTGAATGTTCCTGAAGATATCGTTCACAGTGGAAAAACTTACAGTGTTGAAGTAACTTTCAAACAAGGTATTGATAGCGCCATTGCTAAGAAAATTGTGAAACTAATTAAAGACAGCAAATTGAAAGTTCAAGCTCAGGTGCAAGGCGACCAAGTACGTGTAACGGGAAAAGCGCGTGATGACTTACAATCTGTCATGGCATTAGTGCGCGGCGGTAACTTAGGCCAACCTTTCCAGTTTAATAATTTTCGTGATTAATAATTTCGATATTAAATTGTTAGCCCGTTTTGACGGGCTAATTCTGACTTATTGATTAATGATCGCTTCAAGCTGCTCTCGATTGATAATTTTCCTATCTACTTTAACGTAAGCACTTAATTCTTCGTCTACAACTAACGCTTCCATGACACCATGTTGCGCCTGCAACCTCTGTTCAAGAGCTCGGGTATTCTTAACGTGTTTAGGCAACTCGATACGAATACTGCTGACATAAGGCGGCTGTTGCATGGTTAAGCTAACGATAAACCAGATAATCGTTAAAATTAAGCCACCAATAAAGACTGTACTCGCGCCTTCAAAGTTATACAGCCACCCACCGACAATACCGCCAATGGCAACACCTAAAAACTGACTGGTGGAGTAAACGCCCATGGCTGTTCCTTTGTAGCCCGCAGGCGCCTCTTTGCTTATGAGCGACGGTAAAATGGCTTCCATAATATTGAAAGCAATAAAAAATAGTTGAATACCTAAGAAAATCACCCATAAGTGATTATCAGAAAGCCATAAGGTAATTTCAGCCAATGCTAAAACGACAATACAAAATAAGAAGACCTGCTTCATTTTGCGGTATTTTTCCGCATAAATTATGAAAGGAAGTACAGTGACAAAGGCGATTAACATCGTGATTAAATAGGCTTTCCAATGGTCTTTCGCTAAAAAACCAGAATCAGTCATAATAAGAGGTAAAGCAACAAAACTAGACATCAGTAGGGTATGTAAACTAAGGATACCTATATTTAACTTGAGTAGTTGAGGGTGCATTAAAACTGTTTTTAAATTACCTTGTACAAATGCAGACTCACGGTTTAAAACATGAGTATTGGTATTAGGAACAATAAAAACAGTCACTGCAATAGCACCAACTGCAAGTAGTGCAATTCCCCAAAATAAACCACTTAGACCAACCACGTTAGTGAGAATGGGACCAAGCACTAGGGCAATGGCAAAAGTTAAACCAAAACTAATACCTAAAAAGGCCATAGCTTTAGTCCGATTTTGTTCTCGAGTTAGGTCAGAAAGTAGTGCCATGACGGCAGCAGAAATGGCACCGGCGCCTTGTAAAGCACGCCCAATAATAA
This sequence comes from Providencia sp. PROV174, assembly GCF_028480685.1. Taxonomy (NCBI): domain Bacteria; kingdom Pseudomonadati; phylum Pseudomonadota; class Gammaproteobacteria; order Enterobacterales; family Morganellaceae; genus Providencia; species Providencia sp. PROV174. The sequence continues at coordinate 287,906 of NZ_JAMPOT010000011.1, read as the reverse complement.
TTCCCCAAATTGAATCACTTAATGCCGCAACGATACTTCCGATAATAAAAACGAATAACCCAATAATAATTAAAGGCTTTCTTCCAATTTTGTCTGACATCAAACCAAAAGGGATCTGGAAAATAGCTTGGCTAAGACCATAGATACCAATAGCGACACCCACTAAGAACTCGTTAGCTCCCTGTAAATGCATCCCATAGCTGGTCAAAATAGGTAATACCATAAACATTCCAAGCATTCGCAAGGAGAAAACAGAGCCTAATCCCCAAGTGGATCTAAGCTCTGTGGATGTCATTTTGTTATCATTCATTTTTATTCTTCATATTTCGTGCTGTAGCGGTGTTGGCTTCTCTCAGCTACCTAGGTCACATACTTATGTATGCTCCCTAGGATATCTTCGTTTGCCGCCTTGCTACAACTCGAACTATTTTGAATAAATTCGTTTTATGTTGTAGCAAAATTATTTAAATCAAATTACTTGTGTTTCGTGCTGTAGCGGTGTTGGCTTCTCTCAGCTACCTAGATCACATACTAGTAAATACAACAAGTTGAATAAATATGGATTACGCTATGGTGTTATATTTTTAGTATCAATCTATTAGCATTTTAATAGTGCATTTAATATCTAGCTTATCAATGGCAAGCGGCTATTTAACCATAAAATAGATTCATAAGGATAGGCAGAATAAGTAAAAGTGAGTTGTAAAAGCAGTTAGAGACAAATAAAAACGGCGGGGAAGGCCCGCCGTTTAGACATTGTTATCATCAGTAAACAGATAAGTTATCTGACGAGAGCTATAACAGTATCGCTTGAAACTATAGGGTCAACTGACATCATTACGCTCAATGAAGTAATTGCTACGATTGAGAAGATAAACAGTTTTCTTGCCCAGACTCGGTCGTCATTTTCGGTTTTGAAACCCGAAATTGCCATACCTAGCCACCATAAGCTGACTGCTGCACCTACAATGAGGTACTTATAGCCCGCGTATCCACTGATAGCTAACATTAATGTTGCGACCATAAACGCTAGGATATACAGGAAGATGTGCGTTTTCGCGACGGAAATTCCTTTAATAACCGGTAACACAGGAATGTTTGCGGCTTTGTAATCCTTAAAACGGAAGATAGCAATGGCATACGAGTGAGGCATCTGCCACAAGCTGAAAATTAATAACAGGATCAACGCACCTGCATCAAATTCATTTGTAACAGCGCAGTAACCGATAACCGGTGGTGCTGCGCCTGAAAGGCTGCCAATCAGCGTGCCATAAACGGATTTACGTTTCATATATAGGCTATAAACACCTACATAAACAATGAAACCGATAACTGCAAGCAGCATTGCCAGCGCATTGGCTGCTACAAGTAGCAGCACCATACCAGCAATACCCAATGCAGCAGCGTAAATCAGGCTAACTTTCGGATCAATCAACCCTTTAACTAAAGGGCGATTCTTCGTTCTTTCCATGATACGGTCGATATCACGGTCGATGTAGTTGTTAAAAACACAACCAGAAGCCACGACCAGTGATACACCCAGCAAAGTCGCAACGAACAGTGGGTAATCAATTGACCCTTTTGAAGCCAATAAAAAACCACCGATCACAGATATCAAGTTTCCGAATATAATTCCTGGTTTGGTCACTTGCAGGTATTGCTTAAACATATCGGCAACTCTTTAGTCGAGCATCATATTGATGTTCAGGTTGTACATAATCCACAGCGAGCCGACAACAACAATGCCGACAATTAGCATGGTGAACAGAAATGCAACCAAGTTCCAACGCTCATCAGATGAGGTATTCATATGTAAGAAACATACTAAGTGAACTAGGATTTGCACGACTGCCATGCCAACAACAGTCCAAAGAATGGTTGAGGTTGACGCTGTGCCTTCCATCACCATCCAGAACGGAATGACCGTTAGGATGACTGACAGAATAAAGCCAATCAGGTATGTCTTAACGCTACCGTGGCTTGCTCCAGTGTGAGCATCTTTTGCATGACTCATTTAAATAGCCCCCAGAAGATAAACAACGGTAAATACACAAATCCAAACCACATCTAAGAAGTGCCAGAACAGGCTTAGGCAGTTCAAACGTGTTTTGTTGACATCAGTCAGACCACGACGAGTCACTTGAATCATCATGATAACAATCCAAATCAGACCCGCAGATACGTGTAGACCGTGGGTTGCAACTAGTGCAAAGAAGCCAGATAAGAAACCACTACGGTCAGGGCCAAAGCCTTCAGCAATCAGTTCATGGAACTCATAGACTTCCATGATAACGAAGCCAAGACCTAGCAGGAATGTCGCGAACAGCCATAAGTTAACTGCACCGATTTTTCCTTTGTGCATCGCAATCATTGCGAAGCCGTAGGTGATACTACTCACTAACAGTAAGAAAGTTTCGCCTAATACGAACTTCAGACTGAAGATATCTTTACCAGCAGGACCGCCGGCAGTTCCATCGGCCAAAACAACATAGGTAGCAAACAAACAAGCAAACAGGATCAAGTCGCTCATGATATAGAGCCAGAAACCGAATACTTTAGTGCCACCTGCATCGTGGTGCCCATGCTCTGCATGGGCGATATTTTGGTTAGTCATTGTATTAGTTGACATCGTTCACACCTGCCTTACGTAATTCTTCAAAGTGCTTATTCTCGATTTCTTCGATTTCAGCCACAGGTACGTAGTAATCAACATCTTCGTCGAAGCTTTTTGCAATCCAAGTGACGATCATTCCACCGAAACCAACGATTGCGAGCCACCAGATGTGCCAGATCATTGCGAAACCTAAAACCAAGCTAAATGCAGCGATGATAACGCCAGCGCCGGTATTTTTCGGCATATGAATTTCTTCATATGAAGCTGGTTTCTTATGAGCAAGCCCTTTTTCTTTCAGATCCCACCAAGCATCACGAGTTTGAACGTGTGGTTCAATCGCAAAGTTATAGAATGGTGGTGGTGAAGAAGTTGCCCACTCAAGAGTACGTCCACCCCATGGGTCACCCGTTAAATCACGGTTTTCATGACGGTCACGGATACTCACAATGATTTGGATAACTTGGCATGCAATACCGATTGCGATTAACGCAGCACCGAATGCAGCCGCAACTAACATTGAGTGATAAGCAGGGTCAATATTCTGGCTTAAACGACGGGTCATACCCATAAAGCCCAGAATATATAACGGCATGAATGCTAAGAAGAAACCGATGATCCAGAACCAGAATGCACGGACACCCCATTTCTCATTCAGCGTAAAGCCGTAAGCTTTCGGGAACCAGTAAGTCATACCAGCGAAACATCCGAATACCACACCACCAATGATAACGTTATGGAAGTGAGCAATCAGGAATAAGCTGTTGTGCAGAACGAAGTTCGCACCTGGTACGGCTAACAGAACACCCGTCATACCACCTACAGAGAAGGTGATGATGAAACCGATAGTCCATAGCATCGGTGATTTAAACTCGATGCGGCCTTGGTACATGGTAAATAGCCAGTTGAAGATCTTAACCCCTGTTGGGATTGCGATAATCATAGTGGCGATACCGAAGAAGGCGTTCACGTTCGCGCCAGAACCCATCGTAAAGAAGTGGTGCAGCCATACGATGAAGGACATAACGGTGATAACGATTGTCGCCCAAACTAATGAGGTATAACCGAATAAACGTTTTTTCGAGAAGGTTGCTGCGACTTCAGAGAACACACCGAACACTGGCAGAACAAGGATATACACCTCAGGGTGACCCCATGCCCAAATCAGGTTGATGTACATCATCATGTTGCCGCCCATATCGTTAGTGAAGAAATGGGTACCTAAATAACGGTCTAACGTCAGAAGCGTCAGAGTAACAGTTAAAATAGGGAAAGCAGCAACAATCAATACGTTAGTACATAACGCAGCCCAGCTGAATACAGGCATTTTCATCATCGACATACCCGGAGTACGCATACGGATAATGGTGGCGATGAAGTTAACCCCTGTTAATAGTGTACCAATACCGGATATCTGGAGACTCCAGAGCCAGTAATCGACCCCGACCCCAGGGTTGTACTCCAAGCCCGATAATGGTGGATATGCTAACCAACCTGTTTGTGCGAATTCACCTACCCCTAAAGATATGTTGATTAAGACAACACCGACTACAAAGAACCAGAAGCTCAATGAGTTAAGGAATGGGAAGGCAACGTCACGTGCACCAATTTGCAGAGGTACAACTAAGTTCATCAGACCAACAACGAATGGAGTTGCCATGAAGAAAATCATGATAACGCCGTGCGCGGTAAAAATTTGGTCATAGTGATGAGGATTTAAGAAACCCTCTTGGCCAGCAGAAGCGAGAACTTGCTGCCCACGCATCATGATAGCATCCGCGAAGCCACGGAATAACATGACCATCGCCACAATGATGTACATGACACCAATTTTCTTATGGTCAACAGAGGTTAACCATTCTTTCCACAGCCATTTCCACTTACCGAAGTAGGAGATCACACCGACTAAGCCAAGCCCACCAAGGACAATAGCAATCAGTGTGACAACGATGATCGGCTCATGGAGTGGAACTGCATCTAGTGTTAATTTTCCGAACATGCCCTTATTCCTCAGCGCCTGCTGCATGAGCGTTATGGCTCATATGCATAGAATGACCTGTAGATTCTTCTTTGGTTTCTACAGGAGCGTGACCTTTATGGTGCTCATGACCAAACTTCAGAACGATGTCGTTATAAAGATTAGGTTTCACGCTAGAGAAGTAGGTAACAGGAACATTTGTGCTTGGCTTAGCGACTTCGTCGAATGCCTGCATGGTATCCATTGTTTTAGGAGAAGCTTTTACCTTTTGTACCCACTCATCAAAACCTTGGCGGTCAGGTGTTGCAATCGCATTAAACTTCATATCAGAGAAACCGTGGCCACTGTAGCTTGCAGAGAAGCCCTTATAAGTACCTGGTTCGTTAGCGATTAAATGAAGCTTTGTTTGCATACCTGCCATCGCGTAGATTTGGCCACCTAAAGATGGAATGAAGAAGGAGTTCATCACCGAATCTGACGTAATTTTGAAGTTAACTGGCACACCTGTAGGGAATGCGATTTCATTAACTGTTGCAATTCCTTGCTCCGGATAAATGAATATCCATTTCCAGTCAGCAGAAATAACTTCAATCGTGACAGGTTCCTGATCACTCACTAATGGCTGATACGGGTCCAGCTCATGTGTCGTCTTCCAAGTGATAGCACCCAGAATAATGATAATGATGATAGGAACAGTCCAGCAGACTAACTCAATTTTATTTGAGTGAGCCCAGTTAGGACGGTAGGTTGCTGACGTGTTGGATTCACGGTATTTTCTTGCGAAGATAATCGTCATGAAAATAACAGGAATAACAACAAGTAGCATTAAGCCAATTGCAATAAGAATTAGCTCTTTTTGTTTAACGCCAACGGCGCCTTTTGGATCCATCAACACCATATCGCAACCGCCTAGTAATAAGGCTGCTACAGCTAGTGAGATTGCTCCGATGCTTTTTTTGTAGTTCATAAGTCTCATCCACGACCCCAAATGACAAGAATCTAATTGTCGTTTCATCAGTGCGGGCATTTTACGGTAAGGTTATGCGAGTGTAAATGATTGTAAGGCAAAGAAACGGAATTGTTAGCTCTTTATGTTAATATGATCACATGTAAAGAACTTATAAAGAAAACGTTAAAATTAATGCGATTTATAAGTATGCATTGATAAAACTCAATTAATAGTAAATTATCTTAGTAATTTTTCAAAGAAAAATATATACAAAAGAAATGAAAAAATAGTGAAACTGATATAAATGGTTAGCAATATGCTAAGGAAAGTTACAGTTTTTATTGCCGATAAAGCTATTTTGGTTGCTTTATCGGCCAAATCATAAAGAAAATTTCTTATTTTACTGATAAAAAAAAGAAAACTATTAACTCTGATACAATTTTCTAGCGCATGCTAAAAGGTATACTTTAATGTATAAATGATTGCATCTTGGTAGAAAGTATCGCCTAATTTATTATCAGCATAGCGGTATTGTACCCCTGCAGAAACATGGTTTGTGGCATTCCACCAAAAAGCAAGAGCGCCATTTATGCCATTACTCTTGCCACCGTTATAGCGTTTATTCCTTGCAAACTCCATTTCATGCCAGTTCGTTATCATGAAATTTTCGTCAAATACGTTGAAATTATAACCGGCTACCCAACCTGCGACATATCCATTATTACCTGAATAGAATGTTTGGTCGGTGTAATTAAGAGCAATAAAAGGTTTAAACCATAAGTCACCGAATGTCGTGTTATAGCCAATACCATATAAAGTGTTCACATCGTGGAAATTACCACCATATTTGGCACCAGGTAATGACCAAGTGCCATAAACGTGGCCATATAGGTTGAAACCAGTATCACCTAAATAAAAACGGCCTGTCGTTTTAATGGTATAACGTTTATTTCGTCCTGAATCGGTGTGTTGGCTGTGGAATGGGTTTTCGAGATCAAAAAAGCCATATAGCTCCCCCCAATTAAAATTGGCACCTCCTTCAAGTTCAATATAGGCAAAGTCTTTTTTACGTGTCGTATTTTCTGTTTTATTTTCAGTACGATGTGACCAATCTAAATAGTTTACATTGACATCAGCAAAGCCATTTTTATAGCCAACAATATCGTCAGAATATGCCGTACCTGCGAGAGAAATTAAGGTGGCAATGTAAATGATTTTTTTCATATATAGATTATTTTCACTTATTGATTAATGAAGTTTAGTAAAGCGTTAGTTATTAACATTTTAGCTAACCAATTTGTAACTTGTGATATATTAGACTTAAAAGTTGTAATTAAGAAATATTTTACACGCATGAAGTGATCGAAATCACGATATTTAGATGTTGTCGCTTTGTTTTGTTATTTGGATCTAATTTATAAAAAAGATCAAATTACCTAAATAAATAAACTTTATTTAGGTAATTGTGGGATAAATGAGAAAAGTATAGAAAGGGTTATTGTTGTACTGTCTTGCGAACGGCGAGGAAGTCTAAACTACCACCAATAACTAGGCTGATAGCTCCAATACTAATGCCAGTATTAAAAATAAGATTTTGGTAGTGAGGTAAGCTCAGCCAAAATTCAATTTGTGTCGTAAATAGATAAACTTTCATACCACTAAATGAAAATACAAGTAATGAAAGTAACCAAATAGCAAGGAAGCTAACGGCAGTAATAAGTGCATATACGGCAATGCGATAGCCTTTTGCAAACAGCTGGCGCCGTTGAAATAACCCTGTTGATTGTGTGTATATTAGGGATGTCCGGCAAGCTAATAAAAGCAAAACACCCGGAACCGCAACTGCGATTGAAATAAGGTAGAATAGTGGCCAGCCATAATTACTGACGAAAATACTCGCAATTGGGCCAATGTAAACACGGCCAACAGCCGAAAGAGCGGAAAGAAGTGCAAATTGCGTTGCGGATAACGATTTATTACATAGTGTCATTAATAGGGCGACAAAAGCAGCGGTCCCCATACCAGAGAAGATATTCTCTAGAAATATAATCGACCCCATGGTTAAGATATGAGGTGGTGTTATCGCTAAGAACCAATAGCCTATATTAGAGCCACCTTGTAGAATCCCAAAAATAAACAGAGCTTTAAATAAGCTCATGTTTTTCATTAAGTAACCACCAAGTAACGCCCCAATAATGGTTGCGGCCATACCGACAGTTTTATTGACAGTACCGACTTCACTTAAACTAAAACCAAGGGCATTTAATAGAAAATTGGTGTTGAGCGCCATAACAAAGGCGTCACCAAGTTTGTAAAAAACTAACAATAGTAAGATTAGCCAAGCATTGTTCCGGCTAAAGAATTCAGCGAGTGGTTCGTAAATCGCTTTTTTTAGTGACGTTGGCGCGGCACAACTCTCTTCGGGTTCTTTCGCAAGTAATGTAGCGATAACACCGATAATCATTAGCCCTGCCATGACTAAATAAAGTTGTTTCCACGTTAAAAACTTATCCGCTAACCAAAGTGCAAGCCCGCCGGAGACTAACATACTGATCCGGTAACCCATAACTGAGGTTGCAGCACCAATTCCACGTTCTTCTGCACTCAGCAAGTCGGTTTTATAAGCATCAAAAACAATGTCTTGCGAGGCTGAACAAAATGCAACAGTGACCGCCAGCGCAGCAAGATACCACAAATGTTCTGACGGATTCATAAAGCCCATAGCGGCAATACTGATAATCAACAGAATTTGAGTGGTTAATAGCCATCCTCTTCGGCGACCAAGAAAGGGTGGGGTATAGCGGTCCATCATTGGAGACCAAAGAAATTTCAACACATAAGCCTGTCCGACTAATGAAAAGAAACCAATGGTTTTAATATCGACATTTTCAACTGTTAGCCAAGCTTGTAATGTACCCGCAGTTAAAGCTAAAGGTAGACCAGAAACAAAGCCTAAAAGGATTAAAGTGATGTTATTCGGTAGAGTAAAACGAGGCATTATTCCCTCTAAGCCAGTGTGATATTGCTGCAATACATTGCGCTGCAGAGGTATTGGCTGCGCTATGCTACCCAAGCTCAATCAATGAGAGCTTAGGTAGCTTAATACTTAATGATAATGATTGCTCAATTAATAGCGTGAATTTTGTCTGATAAAATCGGTGATTTCTTGGTCTGTTGCCATATCTGCAATTAAATCAGTTAATGCGCTATTGATAGCCGTTTCTATCTTGGCATTATTGGCAGCCAATAATTCTTGTGTATTAAAATTACGGGTAAATGAGCGTGTTTTTGTCGAGCCATTTGGAGCCGTTGCAATAATACTGACACTGGAGTTTACGGTAATATTATGGCGCAGGCTGCCTTCACTTACTTTGGTATCGAGTTTATTCAATTGAACGACTAAATTCACATTGGCCGGTGATGTCACCATAAACCCACGTGCAGCCATTTGCTTTTCGACGGCTTCTTGCATCAGATAACGAGGATCGCGTGAAGGGTTCAGTACAACTAAACTACCATTACGATTCACTTCTGCTAAGGATTTATTCGTACGGTTATCGACACTGCTGACACTAATTGAAGTTGCATTCAATGTGGGGTTTTTTGCAGGTAAAGCTATCTTAGGCTCAAGTGATAATGTATTGCTGCTGGTTGCACAGCCCGCAAGAAGAAATACCCCTAAAAGTGGAAAACACAGTTTTCTTAACATAATTTTTTCCAGTTCATCTTTCCTAATTGACAATGTTTCGTTATGGTGCGGGTAGCCGTCATACAATATAAAGCTTAGCGGCTTATTTATCCTGAACTATTAGACAACAATTTTTGAAAAAATTCGCATCAATGTGCCGCTATCATACCATTGGTAAGTTATTATCGGATATTTCTATAATAAGAAGATAGCAATAATCAATGCGTACAATAAAAATAATTGCCTCTGAGCATAATTTTTAATTAAGGAGCATTTTATGGTCGCTAATGCAGCTCAAAGTATGCAATCTCTCGTGAACCAAAAGTTACACGCTGCTTTTGAACCTACACATTTGGAGGTCATTAATGAAAGCCACCAACACAACGTGTTACCGGGGTCTGAAAGCCATTTCAAAGTTATTTTAGTGAGTGATAAATTTGAAAATAAACGAATGCTTGCCCGTCACCGCGAAATTTATGCTATTTTAGCGGACGAATTATCGGGAGGGATCCATGCCCTTGCTTTGCATACATATACACAACAAGAGTGGAATGAGCTTGCTGACACCGCGTTAAAATCACCAGCTTGTCGTGGTGTTGGCGGTGTTAATCGGTAATTTTTCGTTTCAGTTAATACACTGAGACTATGCTTTACATAATCAGCCATGCTCGATGATGAGCTTGGCGAATGTTTTTTCTTCATTTTGGGTGAAAAAACAAAAAATTTAGTCAGAAAAGTCACAAATAATGAGGAAAAAACGCTTCTTTTCTCAGCTTTTCTCGACTCAGGGCGCATGCATCGGTATAATGCTGCGTCTAATTTTCAGTAAGGTTTCGGGACGCTTCTGATATCAGGGATTGACCGTTACGAAAGTAACGCCCCCGGTTCTGGAAGGGAGACAGCCATTATGATTTAATGGCATAACTCTGGAGTAGACCGATCACTAAGATTTATTTTGAGGTAAGAAGATGCAAGTTTCTGTTGAAACGACTCAAGGCCTTGGGCGTCGTGTAACAATCACCGTTCCTGCCACTGATATTGAAAAAGCAGTTAATAGCGAATTAGTTAGTGTTGCTAAAAAAGTACGTGTTGATGGTTTCCGTAAAGGAAAAGTACCAATGAACATCGTTAAACAGCGTTATGGCGCGTCTGTTATGCAAGACGTTCTGGGCGATGTAATGCAACGTAACTTCATCAATGCAATTATTGAACAAAAAATCAATCCAGCGGGTGCGCCTAGCTACAAGCCTGAGCAACTCGAAGATGGTAAAGATTTTGTTTATTCAGTTGAATTCGAAGTTTACCCAGAAATCGAATTAGCAGGTTTAGAAACTATTGAAGTTGAAAAACCAGCCGTTTCTGTAAAAGACGAAGATCTGGAAAACATGTTAGAAACTCTGCGTAAGCAACAAGCGCAGTGGAAAGAAGTTGAAGCGGCAGCAGAAGCTGACTCTCGCATCACTATCAACTTTACCGGTTCTATCGATGGTGAAGAATTCGAAGGCGGCAAAGCAGAAGATTTCGCTCTGGTTATGGGCGAAGGTCGTATGATCCCAGGTTTCGAAGAAGGTGTTGTTGGTCATAAAGCGGGCGAAGAATTCGATATCGAAGTTAACTTCCCAGAAGACTACCATGCTGAAAACCTGAAAGGTAAAGCTGCGAAATTTGCTATCGTTCTGAAGAAAGTAGAACAACGTGAACTGCCTGAATTCACTGAAGAATTCATCAAGCGTTTTGGTATCGCTGATGGTTCTTTAGATGGCCTGCGTGCAGAAGTACGTAAAAACATGGAACGTGAGCTGAAAAATGCCGTGCGTAACCGTGTTAAAGCACAAGTTCTTGATGGCTTAATCAAAGCGAATGACATCGAAGTTCCAGCTGCAGTTGTTGATGGTGAAATTGATGTTCTGCGTCGTCAAGCGGCACAACGCTTTGGTGGCGACGAAAAACAAGCGATGGAATTACCTCGTGAACTGTTTGAAGAACAAGCAAAACGTCGCGTAGTGATTGGTCTGCTGTTAGGCGAAGTGATCAACAAAAACGAACTGAAAGCTGACGAAGATCGTGTTAAAGCGCTGATCGAAGAAATGGCTTCTGCGTATGAAGATCCAGCTGAAGTTATCGAATACTACAGCAAAAACGAAGAGCTGATGAACAGCGTTCGTAATTTAGCTTTAGAAGAACAAGCTGTTGAAACTGTATTGGCAGTTGCTAAAGTGACAGAAAAAGAAACTAACTTCACTGAACTGATGAACCAAGTTCAAGCAGGTTAATTTTTTCTTGCTGTATAAAATAATGAAACCCGTGGTGTACTGCTACGGGTTTTTTGTCAATTAAAGCCTTTAAATTATCACTTTAGCGAATTTAATTAGGATACCCTTGAAAAACACATTTAAACCCTAATTATATTATCTATACTTCAAGTAGTCTAACTGGGGCTTTAATTGCACTTTAAACTATTTTGAATAGCTTAACATTGTCGAAAACGGTGATATTAACCAACTGAGTTATTTTGTTTCCCTTGAAAATCAAGTATGGTTTTCTAATGGTATAATTCCATGTAACCCAATAGACTTGTGTTAAACTCTTTTAAAGAGCGTCTTATTTACTGCAGCATACTTAGCTGCATTTTCTTCTTATTTCTGCGGTTATTTGGTTAAATATTAGCTAAACTAGAAAAATAAGAGAATTGAAAGAGCCTGCAGACACAGGAATTTTTTAAAACCGTTGTTTGTGGCATGATCTCTGCTCAAAATAGCAGGCAGACAGCAAATTAGGCGCAAGCACCAGAACGTTTTTAATAGGAGATTTCGATGTCACATTTTGGCAGTCAGGAACAATTAGCATCTCAAATGGCCCTTGTGCCTATGGTCATAGAGCAAACTTCTCGTGGTGAGCGCTCGTATGATATTTACTCACGTCTATTAAAAGAACGTATTATCTTCCTGACTGGTCAAGTGGAAGACCATATGGCGAATTTAATCGTCGCTCAGATGTTATTTCTTGAAGCAGAAAACCCTGAAAAAGACATTCATTTGTATATTAATTCACCAGGTGGTGTTATTACCGCAGGAATGTCAATTTACGATACGATGCAGTTTATCAAGCCTGATGTAAGCACTATCTGTATGGGGCAAGCTTGTTCCATGGGGGCTTTTTTATTGACGGCGGGTACCAAAGGTAAACGTTTCTGCTTACCAAATTCACGCGTGATGATCCACCAACCGTTAGGGGGTTATCAAGGCCAAGCGTCAGATATCGAAATCCATGCCCAAGAGATTCTTAAAGTGAAATCTCGAATGAACGAGTTAATGGCTCTGCATACGGGAAAATCCATTGAAGAAATTACTCGAGACACAGAGCGTGACCGTTTCTTATCTGCAAATGAAGCAAAAGAGTATGGTTTAGTCGACCAAATTTATAGTAGCCGTTAATGGGTTAACTTTTGGTATAATTAGTTCATACCATAAACTATTTTAAAGAAAATCGTTGTTTTGTTTTTTAATCAACGAAAACAAAACAATATGGATAAAAGTGAGGTCAACTGATGACAGATAAACGCAAAGAGGGGACAGGAAAACTGCTTTACTGCTCTTTCTGCGGAAAAAGTCAGCATGAAGTACGTAAGCTGATTGCCGGTCCGTCAGTCTATATTTGTGATGAATGCGTAGATTTATGTCTCGATATCATCCGTGAAGAAATCAAAGAACTTACGCCGCATCGTGAGCGTAGTGAACTGCCTACACCACATGAAATTCGGCAGCATCTTGACGACTATGTGATCGGTCAAGAAAAAGCGAAAAAAGTTTTAGCTGTTGCGGTATATAACCATTACAAGCGCTTACGTAATGGTGATAAAACCAGTGATGGTGTTGAATTAGGTAAAAGTAATATTTTGCTAATTGGTCCAACAGGGAGTGGTAAAACACTTTTAGCTGAAACTTTAGCACGTTATTTGGATGTTCCATTTACAATGGCTGATGCAACGACATTAACTGAAGCTGGTTATGTTGGTGAAGACGTTGAAAATATTATTCAAAAATTATTGCAAAAATGCGATTACGATGTTGAAAAAGCGCAACGTGGTATCGTATACATTGATGAAATTGATAAAATTTCACGTAAATCAGATAACCCATCAATTACCCGTGACGTTTCCGGTGAGGGTGTGCAACAAGCGCTTCTAAAACTAATTGAAGGAACTGTTGCGGCAGTACCACCACAAGGGGGACGTAAACACCCTCAGCAAGAATTTTTGCAGGTTGATACCTCAAAGATCCTCTTCATTTGTGGCGGGGCATTTGCAGGACTCGATAAAGTGATCGGTCAGCGTTTAAATACCCGTTCAGGTATCGGTTTTGCTGCAGAAGTGAAAGGTGAATCAGATAAAGCAACGGAAGGCGAACTATTAACGCAGGCAGAACCAGAAGATTTAATTAAATTTGGTTTAATCCCTGAGTTTATTGGCCGTTTGCCTGTTGTTGCAACATTAACTGAATTAAGTGAAGAAGCATTAATTCAGATTCTGAAAGAGCCTAAAAATGCATTAACTAAGCAATACCAAGCTTTATTTAGTCTTGAAAATACAGAACTTGAGTTCCGTGAGGAAGCATTAAAAGCCATCGCTAAGAAAGCCATGGCACGTAAAACCGGAGCTCGTGGTTTACGTTCTATTGTTGAAGCCGCATTGTTAAATACGATGTATGACCTTCCTTCAATGAGTAATGTTGAAAAAGTTGTCGTTGATGAAAACGTCATTAATGAGCAATCAGAGCCGCTATTGATATATAGCAAACCTGATGCTCAAGCTTCCGGCGATAACTAATCCCATATAAAACGTTCAATAGTTAATCAAACGAAATGAGGGGTTTCCCTCATTTTGTTTTTTATGTTCAACTAGCCATTGAATGCTAAAATCTTGTCCCCATATAGTTTATATTCTGAGGTGTGGTTTCCTTGTTTTAGAAAGCAATTTTAAAGCAAGAGACAGAAACCCTTAAACTAGCGTGAGCTAAACGAAGAGAGAGCTTTATGAATCCTGAGCGTTCCGAACGCATTGAAATACCAGTATTGCCTCTGCGTGATGTAGTGGTATACCCACATATGGTGATCCCACTGTTTGTTGGACGTGAAAAATCCATTCACAGTCTGGAAGCAGCGATGGATCATGACAAGCAGGTAATGCTGGTTGCGCAAAAAGAAGCCTCGACTGATGAGCCAGGGGTGAATGATTTATTTGCTGTCGGTACAGTTGCATCCGTTATCCAGATGCTAAAACTGCCTGATGGTACCGTTAAAGTCCTTGTTGAAGGCCTACGACGCGCACGTATTACCAGTTTGACAGATAATGGCGAATATTTCTTAGCGCAAGCAGAGTATTTGGCAACAGAACAAAATAATGAATCTGAACACGCAGCGTATGATGAAACAGCAGCGGGTTCTCAATCATCAGATACACTCGATGAAAAAGAAAACGAAGTGTTGTATCGCACTATCGTTAGTCAGTTTGAAAGCTATATAAAACTGAATAAAAAAATTCCACCTGAAGTATTAACCGCGTTACATGCAATTGAGCAAGATCAGCTAGATAAACTAGCAGATACCATTGCCTCACATATGCCATTAAAATTAGCAGATAAACAACGCGTTTTAGAAATGGCAAATATTGCTGAACGCGTAGAGTTTTTGATGGCCATGATGGAGTCAGAAACTGAGTTGCTGCAAGTGGAAAAACGCATCCGCAACCGCGTTAAAAAACAGATGGAAAAAAGCCAGCGCGAGTATTATCTGAATGAGCAAATGAAAGCTATTCAGAAAGAGCTGGGTGAAATGGACGATGCGCCAGACGAATATGAATCGCTAAAACGTAAAATCGAAGAAGCGAAAATGCCAAAAGAGGCACAAGAAAAAGCCGAAGCAGAATTGCAGAAGCTGAAAATGATGTCTCCGATGTCAGCAGAAGCTACTGTTGTCCGTAGCTATATTGATTGGATGGTACAGGTTCCATGGCATAAACGTAGCAAAGTCAAAAAAGACTTAGTTAAAGCACAAGAAGTGTTAGATACCGATCACTACGGTTTAGAGCGTGTGAAAGACCGTATTTTAGAGTATCTGGCAGTGCAAAGCCGCGTCAGTAAAATTAAAGGGCCAATCCTTTGTTTGGTTGGGCCTCCGGGTGTAGGTAAAACCTCTTTGGGGCAATCTATTGCTAAGGCTACGGGGCGCCAATATACACGTATGGCATTAGGTGGGGTGCGCGATGAAGCTGAAATCCGTGGCCACCGTCGTACTTATATTGGTTCAATGCCAGGTAAGCTGATCCAAAAGATGGCAAAAGTAGGGGTCAAAAACCCACTATTTTTACTGGATGAAATTGACAAAATGTCATCTGATATGCGTGGCGACCCAGCTTCTGCGTTGCTAGAGGTGCTTGATCCAGAGCAAAATATTGCCTTTAACGACCACTACTTAGAAGTGGATTACGATTTGTCTGATGTGATGTTCGTTGCAACATCGAACTCAATGAACATCCCTGCGCCATTGTTAGATCGTATGGAAGTGATTCGTCTTTCTGGTTATACAGAAGATGAAAAACTGAATATTGCGAAAAAACATTTGCTGTCTAAGCAGATTGAACGTAATGCGTTGAAAAAGAATGAGTTAACTATCGATGATAGTGCTTTAATGAGCATCATTCGTTATTACACTCGTGAAGCTGGAGTTCGTGGTTTAGAGCGTGAAATCTCTAAATTGTGCCGTAAAGCGGTTAAAGCGCTACTTATGGACAAAAAGCTCAAGCACATTGAAATCAATGCTGACAACCTGAAAGATTATCTGGGCGTTCGTCGTTTTGATTACGGCCAAGCAGACACAGAAAACCGTGTTGGGCAAGTTACAGGCCTTGCTTGGACTGAAGTTGGTGGTGACTTACTCACTATTGAAACTGCTTGTGTGCCCGGTAAAGGCAAACTAACTTATACCGGTTCTTTAGGTGAAGTGATGCAAGAGTCTATTCAAACTGCATTAACGGTTGTTAGGGCTCGAGCGGAAAAACTGGGTATTAATGGTGATTTTTATGAAAAACGCGATATCCATGTGCACGTACCTGAAGGGGCAACGCCAAAAGATGGTCCAAGTGCAGGTATTGCGATGTCTACAGCATTAGTTTCTTGCCTAACGGGTAATCCAGTGAGAGCAGATGTTGCTATGACGGGTGAAATTACATTAAGAGGGTTAGTTTTCCCAATTGGTGGCTTAAAAGAGAAATTATTGGCGGCACACCGTGGAGGGATTAAAACAGTATTAATTCCTAAAGAAAACGAACGTGATTTAGAAGAAATTCCTCAAAATGTGATCGCAGATCTTGAAATTCACCCTGTGAAAACGATTGAAGAAGTCTTATCTTTGGCTTTAGTTAATCCTCCTTTTGGCGCTGAAGTAGTTAAAAAGAAAGCTAAAAGAGTGAGCTGAATCAAGAAGTTTGTATAAAATTAAGGCTGACAGCTAATTTAGGGCTTGTCAGCCTTTTTTTTCATCGCTAATTTAACGATGATTCTGATAATTGTTTGTATGCAATCTGTTCTCTTGCCATTGGTAATCAGGATTGATATAACGGCTGCATCATTAATTAACTATACTAATAACTGCTATAGTTAATTAAGAGATTTATAGTCCAACTAATATGGGGATGATAAGAGTGAATAAAGCTCAACTGATTGATCAAATCGCTTCTGATGCGAATATTTCTAAAGCTGCAGCAGGTCGTGTTGTTGACGCGTTCGTTGCTACTGTAACGGGTTCTTTGAGTAAAGGGGACGATGTTGCTCTAGTTGGCTTTGGGACTTTCTCTGTTCGTGAGCGTGCAGCACGTACAGGCCGTAACCCTCAAACGGGTAAAGAAATTAAAATAGCTGCGGCAAAAGTTCCTGCTTTCCGTCCAGGCAAGGGTCTTAAAGACGCTGTAAATAGCTAATTAGGTATTTAAGTTTGTCTTTCTCGTATTTTTGCGAAAACTCAAACTGACGGAATGTCTTTAATCAGCTAATATATAAGCGCACCATTGAAATGGTGCGCTTTTTTTTCTTTCTGAGTTAAGATTAGCGTATTATCAGGAAATTGAATTCAACAAAGCGGAGTTAAGCCTTTTTATGATGGAAAATTTACGCACAAAGGCGAATAGTCCTTTGCTCAAAATAATACTGGCGCTGATTATCCTTTCATTCGTGTTGGGTGGCGTTATGATGGGTGGCCTTGGTGGTAACAGTGCAAATAATGCCGCTGAAGTTAACGGGCAGTCAATAAGCCGAGAGCAGCTACAGCAAGCTTTTCAACAAGAGCGCCAATCATTACAAGAGTATCTGGGGGATAAATTTTCAGAAGTCGCTAGTAATGAAGAAAGCATGAATTTACTGCGCCGCCAAGCTCTTGATAACTTGATTAACAATGAATTGATTAATCAGTATGCTAATGAACTACAACTCTCAGCAAGCGATCAGCAAATTGAGCAATATATTTTCTCAATGCCTGTTTTTCAAACAGATGGCCGGTTTGATAGCGAAAAATATCGTGAGATCTTAAGTCGTAACAACATTAATGCAGATAGCCTTGCGGCTCAAATTCGCCAAGATCTTACACGTGCTCAGCTAGCCAAAACCTTTACTGGAACCGATTTCGCTTTACCATCTGAAGTCAAAGCGTATGCTGAATTATTTATGCAAGAGCGTGAAATTCGCACTGCAACTTTAGATTTAACAGAGGTTCAAGCAAAACAAACAGCCTCTGAAGAAGAATTAAAAGCTTATTATGATGCTAACCAAAATAGCTTTATCTCACCTGAGAAGGTGCAAGTAAGCTATGTTGAAATGGATGCAGCATCGATGGCACCAGCAACAGTGTCTGATGAAGAAGTAAAAGCCTATTATGAGCAAAACCTGAAAAATTATACTCAAGCAGAGCAAAAGCAGTACAGTATGATTCAGGTGGCTTCTGAAAAAGAAGCGAATGATATTCTGAGTGAATTAAAACAAGGTGCAGATTTTGCAACGTTAGCCGCTGAAAAATCAACGGATAAGTTCAGTGCAGGGCAAAAAGGCTTGATTGGCTGGATGGAAGCTGCATCAACGCCAAGCGAGATTGTGGATGCTAAATTAACAGAAAAAGGGCAACTTTCGGCACCTGTTAAATCACAAAATAGCTATGTTATTTTTCGTTTAGATGATATTAAACCAGAATCGATTAAACCATTTGAGCAAGTTGAAGAAAGTATTAAAACTAGCTTACTTCAAGATAAAAACATTAAGCAATTCTATGATTTACAGCAAAAAGTCAGTGAAGCGGCTACTAGTGATATGGAATCATTAGTCTCAGTTGAATCTGTATCTGGTTTGAAAGCTGTGACAACGGATTGGTTTGATAGAACAAACCCACCTGCTGCACTTAATTTCCCTAAAGTGGTCAGTGAAGTATTTAGCGACCGTTTAGTGGATAAAAATGGTTCTAAAGGAATCAACTCAGACGTTATTAACGTGGAAGGTGACCGTGCATTTGTTGTGCGTGTTACAGAGTACAAACCTGAAAGTGTTGAACCTTTTGAACAGGTTAAGTCAGAAATTGAAACACTGGTTAAACGCCAAAAAGCCGAAGCAGAGTTGAAAGCTACGGGCGATAAATTACTTACTGAGTTAAAAGTGGGTAAAGGGGCTGAAGCTCTAAGTGCTACGGGGGTTAAATTCTCTGATGCTCAAACCGTTTCTCGTTTAATGCCACAAACAGCGGTTATCAATGCGACAATGGAAATGCCACAACCTGTTGATGGTAAACCAAGCTACGCACTTGCGCGTGACGAGTCTGATAACTATGTGGTTATTCAGCTAGATAAAGTCACATTAGGCCAACCAACAGATGACGAGTTAAAACAACTAACTCGTGAATACCAAGGTGCTATGAGTTCTGCGGTTAACGAAGCTTTGATGCTTAACTTGCGTGAAAATGCAAAAATTGAAGTGCTGAATATTGAATAATTGCGAGCAGCTTCGCAAGTAAAATTGCAACGTTATGAACAGAAGGCCACCTTTGGGTGGCCTTTCGTATTTTTAATTTTATTGAAAAGAGTTCCATATTTTTCTATGGCATAGTTATGTCTCAACATACACAGGAGAACAAATATGTTATGGAATTCAGTCAATAAATGCAGATTAGGTATTGTTCTGCTCCTTTCTTTATTATGCTCATTTTCTTCTTTTTCTTTGGCTAAGAAAATTGAGCCAGAAAAAACCACTGCGGCTGCCATTCAAGAGAAACAAGTAAGTAATAACTCACCATCAACTAATCATGAGCAATCTGACAAAGTAAATATTAACTTAGCGGGTGAAGAGGAACTTGCCGAAAAACTTACAGGTATAGGTCGGCAGAAAGCTAAAGCCATCGTTGAGTATAGGCAAAAGTATGGTGCTTTTAATTCCATTGAAAATATTTTAGAAGTTCAGGGGATAGGTCCTGCATTTTTAGAAAAGAATAAAAATAAGTTAACTTTGTAACTAAATCCCCCCATACAGAGTATGGGGGAATATATTGAAAGGTTGATAATTAATCAGAAAACTAAGCCTTTTGTAAATAATTTGCGAGCTAAGTCTTATTATTGATAATCATTCAGCACATTTTCCGTACATTTGTTATTTTTATGTTACTAAAGAATAAACTGGTCGGAGTAGTTATGACAACACACATTAAAGTTCATGGTTATCATATAGATGTTTTTCAGCATGTTAATAATGCACGCTACTTAGAATTCTATGAAGCAGACCGTTGGGAGTGGATGAACAAACGCAATTTTATTAGTTGGGCCATAAAAAACAATTTAACAATGGCTGCGGTGAATATTAATGTAAATTATATCCAAGGCGTCTTACTCGGTGATGAGCTGACTGTGGTGACCCGTATGGACAAAATAGGCAGTAAAAGCGCAGTATGTTACCAACAAATAATTCGCACTAAAGCAGGAATCCAAGAGGTTGTTTCAGATGCATATGTGACATTTGTTTTTATTGATAATATAGAAAATAAAGCGATTGTCATCGATGAACAGCTGCGTGAGAAGTTAGAGTCATTCAAGGTGAGCTCTGAAGATTTTATTCAAAACTAGCCTACTTAGCTTGAATATTACGAATAAGCTAATGGTAGGCTGTGTGTTTGATTAATTCATTATGGTTTTTGTTTTAATGAGAGCATGATGGCTTCTTTATCATTTAAATATTCATTTAAGCCCTTGCTCCTTAAATGGCAGGCAGCACATTCACCGCAACCATCACCTTGAATACCATTATAACAAGTCAGTGTTTGTTGCCTGATGGTTTCAAGGTGGCCATAGCTGTCGGCAAGAGCCCATGTTTGGGCTTTATTCAACCACATTAACGGGGTTTCAAAGCGAATATTTTTGGCAAGACCGAGGCCTACAGCATGATTAAGGGCTTTGACAAATTCATCTCGGCAATCTGGGTAACCTGAAAAATCAGTTTCACAAACACCGGTTATTACTGCTTCTGCCTGTACTTGGTAGGCATAAATTGCGGCTAGTGTGAGGAATAAAATGTTGCGTCCAGGAACAAAAGTGCTGGGTAAAGTACTGGACTCGCTTTCTGCAAAATCAGGAACTGGGATGTTATCTCGAGTTAAGCTGCTGATTGCTAATTCATTGAGTAATGTGACATCTAACACTTTATGTGCTGTAGCACCTAAAGACACGCTCAATTTCTGTGCGACTTCGATTTCAAAACGGTGGCGCTGGCCGTAATCGAAAGTAACACAATGAACTTCATCATAGTTTTGCAAAGCTTGAATAAGACAGGTTGTTGAGTCTTGGCCTCCGCTAAAAACCACAACTGCGCGTTTCATAGGTACTCCTTGGTGATATATCATTGTTAAAATGTGATGGGAAGAGAGTAAAGCATGTTAGCGATACTGGGATGTAATTCATAGTTCTATTTTTATCAAATTAGTTTGATTGAAGTACTATTTATATGTCGATTTGGTCATTTGTATAAAAATATTCTATAATCATGGCATTTGGTGACATTTTTATTGTTTTTTAATTGTTCAATTATTGCATAATATAGTTATACGGCTAATAAAATAATGATAAAAGCACTTACACCCAAGTCAAGAGAGCAACCATGTTAGATAAAATAGACAAAAAACTGCTTTGTTTATTGCAAAATGACAGCAGCCTATCCTTAAATACCCTTGCTGAAGCTGTTAATTTAACATCTACTCCGTGCTGGAAAAGGTTAAAAAGGCTTGAAGATGAAGGTTATATTCGAGGGCGAGTCACTTTACTCGACGGTGAGAAGTTAGGTTTAGGTTTAACGGTGATTGTGACAATTAAAACACAGCATCATAATAGTGAGTGGTATGAGCAATTTGTTTCTTTTGTTAGTCAACTTCCTGAAGTTCTGATGTTTTATCGTATGGCTGGGGAGTATGATTATCTTATGCAAGTAGAAGTACATGATATGAAATCATATGACTTATTTTATAAAAAGTTAGTTAATGGTGTTCATGGTTTAATCGATGTAACTTCAAGCTTTGCAATGGAAAAAATCAAGTATACGACAGTATTGCCTATTCCTGATTAACCCTGTAATAACTTAGATAATTACGGGCTCTCATTCTTAGGCACCAATAAATCAATATATTCAAGGCAGTATTACGTGCGATTATTTTCACAACTAAGTTGGTATTTTTTGAGTGAATGGCGGCGCTATCTCGGCGCTGTTTGCTTTTTAATTATCATTGCAATCTTACAATTAGTTCCCCCACGCATTGTTGGTGTTGTTGTTGATGGAATAAGTAAAGGAACAATGTCGACAAAGCAATTGATCACTTATGTTTTAGTCATGCTGTTGATTGCATTAGTTGTGTATGGTTTGCGCTATGTTTGGCGTTTGTGGCTATTTGGTGCTTCTTATAAGTTAGCCGTACAACTACGACAAAAATTTTATCGGCAATTAAGTCTGCAAAACCAAGCATTTTACCTTAGATATCGAACAGGGGATTTAATTGCACGTACAACAAATGATGTTGACCGAGTTGTGTTTGCTGCAGGTGAAGGGGTTTTAACATTAGTTGACTCATTAGTGATGGGGTGTGCGGTGCTCATCATGATGAGCGTTGAAATTAGTTGGCAGCTTACTTTACTTGCACTTATTCCAATGCCAATTATGGCATTAATCATTAAACGTTATGGGGATCAGCTTCATCAGCGTTTCAAGCATGCCCAAGGGGCATTTTCGTCTTTAAATAATCATGCACAAGAAAGTTTAACAAGTATCCGTATGATTAAAGCTTTTGGCCTTGAAGATCATCAATCAAATCAATTTGAACAGGTAGCTACTGAGGCAGGGCGTCGCAATATGCACGTTGCTAAAGTTGATGCGCGTTTTGACCCCACTATTTTTATGGCGATTGGTATGGCCAACTTACTCGCTATTGCAGGGGGAAGCTGGATGGTATTAAACGACACATTGACGCTAGGCGAATTAACGAGCTTTGTAATGTATCTAGGGTTAATGATTTGGCCGATGTTAGCTCTCGCATGGATGTTTAATATCGTTGAACGAGGTAGTGCGGCTTATAGCCGTATTCTAAGTTTGCTCAATGAACCGTTAGTTATTCAGGATGGTTCGCATTCATTACAGCCTGAAAAGGGAAATTTGAATGTGAATATCATCAACTTTTGTTATCCAGAAACCACAAGAACAGCATTGCATGATATTAATTTTGACCTAAAACCTGGGCAATTTTTAGGGATATGTGGGCCAACAGGATCTGGAAAATCAACATTGTTGACGTTATTACAACGTCAGTTTGATATTACGGAAGGGGTTATTTGCTATCAAGGTTTGCCGCTACCTGAAATTCGTTTAGATGAATGGCGTGCTCGGTTATCTATCGTAAATCAGTCTCCATTTTTGTTTTCAGATACAGTCGCAGGGAATATCGCGCTTGGGCGGCCTGACGCCACTCAAGAAGAAATTGAACAGGCTGCGTCTATCGCTTGTGTACATGATGATATTTTACGTTTACCTGAAGGCTATTCTACTCAGGTTGGTGAGCGTGGCGTCATGTTATCAGGCGGGCAGAAACAACGAATTTCTATTGCAAGGGCTATCTTGCAGAATGCGGAAATCTTAGTGCTAGATGACGCACTTTCTGCCGTTGATGGGCAGACTGAGTTTACAATTTTACAAAATTTAAGTCATTGGCGAGAAGATAGAACCATGATTATCAGCGCCCATCGTCTATCTGCATTGGTAGAAGCGGACAATATTCTAGTGCTATCTCAAGGTACTATTGTTAGCCGAGGTAGACATGACACGCTTATTGAGCAATCGGGTTGGTATAAAGATATGTATCAATATCAACAGATTGAAGCAGCTTTGGATGGTGATCTATGAGCCAAAAGAAACCGCTATGGCCAGCACTTAAGCGTTTACTTGCTTACGGAAAAGCGTACCGAGGAACCATGGGTATTGCCATTGCAATGCTATGGTTAGCTGCTATTGCAGAAGTTAGTGGGCCTCTGCTAATCAGTTATTTTATTGATAACATGATAGCGAAAAAACAAATTATCATGCCACTGGCTTTATATATGGCTGTTGGTTTTATATTGCTCCAAGTTATTGCTGCACTATTACATTACTATCAAATTATTTTATTTAATAAAGCTTCTGTGGGGGTAGTGCAAACATTGCGAACAGATGTGATGAATGCCGCTCTTAGGCAGCCTCTAAGTGCATTTGATAAACAGCCAGTTGGTCAGTTAATTTCACGAGTTACAAATGATACTGAAGTTATTAAAGATCTATTTGTAATGGTTGTACCAACCGTTTTTCGAAGCTTAGCGCTGATCTGTGCCATGCTGGTTGCCATGTTTTCATTGGAATGGCGTATGGCATCAATTGCAGTGATGATTTTTCCTGCCGTATTTGTGGTAATGCTTGTTTATCAGCGCTTAAGCACACCGATTGTACGTCGTGTAAGATCTTATCTTGCTGATATTAATAACGGTTTTAATGAAGTTATTAATGGCATGACGGTTATTCAGCAATTTATCCAGCAAGCTAGGTTTGGCGAAAAAATGCAAAGTATTAGCCAAGACCATTATTTTGCAAGAATGAAAGCATTAAAACTTGATGGCTTATTGTTAAGGCCATTGCTGAGCTTACTTTCTGCTTCAGTATTATGTGGCTTACTATTGCTATTTGGATTCGAAGGAACGACCACTATTGGTGTTGGTGTTTTATATGCTTTTATTAATTATTTAGGCCGCTTGAATGAACCGCTCATTGAATTAACTTCTCAGCAGTCAATGTTGCAGCAAGCCGTTGTTTCTGGTGAGCGTGTTTTTGAATTAATGGATAGCCCGCAACAAGGCTATGGCGAAAGTATGGAGCCGTTACAAGGTGGTTCAATCTCAATTAACCATTTATCCTTTGCCTATCGTGATAACAACATTGTGCTTAAAGATATTAATTTACAAGTGCCTGATAATAATTTTATTGCATTGGTCGGCCATACAGGAAGTGGTAAAAGTACCATTGCAAATTTAATTATGGGATATTACCCATGGCAAGAAGGGGATATTTTACTTGATGGACGTCATTTAAGTTCACTATCTCATCAAGTATTACGTAATGGTATTGCAATGGTGCAACAAGACCCTGTTGTTCTCGCCGCTTCTTTTTTTGATAACGTCGCATTAGGACGTGAAATTAGCCAAGATAAAGTCTGGGAAGTTCTTGAAACTGTTCAGCTTGCGGAATTGGTTCGTGGGTTACCTGATGGGTTAGATACCGTGCTCGGTGAACAAGGAAATACGTTATCTGTTGGGCAAAGGCAATTACTAGCGATGGCCCGAGTACTTGTGGTGACACCTAAAATTTTAATTTTGGATGAAGCAACCGCGAATATTGACTCAGGAACAGAGCAAGCGATACAAAAAGCATTACGTGTGATCCGCCAACATACTACGTTAGTGGTGATAGCTCACCGTTTATCGACGATCGTCGATGCTGATCAGGTCGTTGTGTTACATCGTGGTGCAATTGTTGAGCAAGGCAAACATTCACAGCTTTTGCAACAAAAAGGACGTTATTATCAAATGTACCAGTTGCAACAAGTTGGGGAATCACTGAATGCCCATAGTGATGCTGAAGTTGAGGCTATACCTAGTTAATTATTCTGCACTCTTATAATGCATCCTCTAAAGCCACTCATCCGAGTGGTTTTTTATTTTGTCCTTTCTTATTGAATTATATGAGTAAATATATTTTGGCACACGGTTTGCTATAACGTCAGTGCTGTTCAAAGTATTGAGCAGTTTATTCACCTGACTTATAGGAGTGAACATGAAATATATCATCGCGATCATTAAGCCATTTAAATTAGATGAAGTTCGAGAAGCGTTATCAGATATTGGAGTTCAAGGGCTTACCATTACTGAAGTTCGAGGCTTTGGGAGGCAAAAAGGACATGCCGAATTGTACAGAGGTGCTGAATATACTGTTGATTTTTTACCTAAAGTACGTATGGAAATAGCCGTTTCTGATGAGTTGGTGGAGCAGGTAATTGAAACAATTGAAAAAAAAGCTTATACGGGCCAAGTTGGGGATGGAAAAATATTTATTTTGTCATTAGAGCAAGCAGTACGTATTCGTACAGGTGAAAAACAAGACGAAGCACTGTAGGAGAGCAACTATGCGCAAAGGGTTCCAATACTTATTCTTATTGTTATTAATGGGTGGTTTTCCAATAACCGTGTTTGCTGCAGAGGAAACTCTGGATAAAGCGGATAACGCATTCATGATGATAGCGACTGCTTTAGTTATTTTTATGATACTACCAGGTATCGCATTATTTTATGGCGGGTTACTAAGAAGTAAAAATGTTCTTTCTTTGATGGCTCAAACTGCCGTTATTTTTGCTTTGGTGTCTGTTATTTGGATTGTTTATGGATACAGTTTAGCTTTTAGTGAGGGAAATGATTTTATCGGTGGTTTTAGCCAGATTATGTTGAAAGATATTACTGTGGAAAGCTTATCTGGGCCGATCCCTCAATTTATTCACGTCGTGTTTCAAGGTGCATTTGCATGCTTAACGGTTGCATTAGTGATTGGTGCATTAGGGGAGCGAATTAAATTTTCTGCAATTTTAATTTTTACCCTTATTTGGACTACATTTGCTTATTTGCCAATGGCACATATGGTGTGGGGAGGCGGTATTTTATCGCAAGATGGCGCATTAGATTTTGCTGGAGGTACGGTTGTTCATATTAATGCGGCTGTTGCAGGCTTAGTTGGTGCTTACTTACTTGGGCATCGTACCGGCTTAGGGAAAGAAGCCATTAAACCTCATAACCTACCTATGGTATTTATGGGAACGTCTATATTATTCATTGGCTGGTTTGGTTTCAATGCAGGTTCGGCCGGAAGTGCAAATAGTATCGCTGCACTGGCGTTTGTGAACACTATCGCAGCTGCAGCTGGTGCTATCTTATCGTGGACTTTAGCGGAATGGCTTTTCAGGGAGAAACCTTCATTATTAGGGGCTTGCTCTGGATGTTTGGCTGGGTTGGTTGGTGTTACACCTGCAGCGGGTACTGTGGGTGTTGGCGGGGCATTAATTATTGGGCTACTTTCTGGGTTGGCGGGTTTATGGGGGGTAGTAATTTTAAAACGTCGGTTAAAAGTTGATGATGTTTGCGATGTTTTTGGCGTTCACGGAGTCTGTGGCATTTTAGGTTGTTTACTCACGGGGGTATTTACCTCAACTGCATTAGGAGGAAGTGGCTATGTGGAAGGTATTACGATGATGAAACAAGTAGGAATTCAAGCCGTTAGCATCCTAGTTTGTGTTGTTTGGACTGCAATTGTTGCTTATATCGCATTTAAAATCGCAGCGAAAACATCAGGCTTACGAATTAATGTTGAAAAAGAAAGGGAAGGCTTAGATATCACTTCTCATGGTGAGAGTGCCTACAATTAACCTTCATGTAAAGATAATTACAGGATAATACTGTGTTTTATGTAAATTGATAATGGCAGCTTATTGCTGGCTGCCATTACCTTTTTAAACTGACTAATTTATTTCTCTAAGTAAGTAATCACTTACTTTAAATGTCGGTTATTTACGGGATTGTCGTTGGCGAATTACGCCTTCTTGAACTGCAGTTGCAACAAGATCACCTTGTAAATTATAGATTTGTCCTTTCACGAAACCCCTCCCTCCTGATGCTGAAGGGCTTTCTACAGCGTACAGTAACCAATCATCAATTTTAAATGGGCGATGGAACCACATTGAATGGTCAATAGTTGCAACCTGTAAGTCGCGTTCCATAAATCCCCTACCATGCGGCTGTAATGCGGCAGGAAGGAAATTGTAATCAGAGGCATAACCTAATAAATAGTGGTGTAGTGAAGGTATATCAGGCAGTTGCCCTTTCGCTTTGAACCAAATATAACGAAATGGTTCTTGAGGTGCGGCATCGAATGGGCTGTAAAATTCAACGGGACGAAATTCAAAAGGGGTTGGCCGAAGAGCATATTTTTTAACTGCTTCCGGTAATTTATCAGCCAAACTTTGAACAATATCATCTTGAGAAATTAATTTTGTAGGTGGTGGTACATCTGGCATTAAGTTTTGATGGCTATAACCTTCTTCTTGCGATTGAAATGATGCAGTCATAAAGAAGATAGGTTTGCCATTTTGAATGGCACTTACTCGGCGTGCGCTAAAGCTTCCGCCATCGCGTAAAATTTCGACGTCATAAATAATAGGGCGTGAGCTATCGCCAGGGCGTAAAAAATAACTATGAAAAGAATTAATTGCTCTTTCTTCAGGTATGGTTTGCTTCGCTGCATACATGGCTTGTCCAACAACTTGTCCACCAAAAACTTGAGGTAAACCAAGGTCTTCACTTTGTCCTCGAAAAATACCTTCTTCAATTTTTTCGAGTTCAATTAGGCTAATTAAATTCTGTAATTCTGGGCTCATAGTCATCTTAGTTCTGTTATACGTAAATGAGATACTGGTATTTTCCCATTATTTACCCTGAATAGGTAGATTAATTACTATCGAATAAATTGAGGTTACGTATTGTTACATTTGGAAATATAAATGTATTATTCTACCAATATTAGTTATACTTTTTATCATTCCCTCGTCAGAAAATGATTTGTCTATTCCGACTATTTAAAAATGTTTTATTAAACATTGTGTTATAGGTAATAACTATGAAGTTTTTTCGCTACATTGTTAGCTTATTAGTGCTTTTAACGTTGGTTAGCTGTGAAGGGAATAGCACCAAGCCCAGCGAAAAAGCACTTAATGCTCAAAATAGTAATAATAACCAGACGGTCGATTCAGGGAAAATCGAGGGGCGTGTGGTGATTTTACAGGATACTGTTTTACCTGAAGACGCGGTTGTTACAATTACTTTGGCGGATACAACGGTTGCGGACTTACCCGCACTAATATTATCTCAAAAATATTACAATTCAGTGAATAATCGCCCAACCATTCCTTTTGAACTAACTTACCAAAAAAATGAAGTTAGGCAGGAAGGCTCGCTAGTTGTTAATGCAACCGTGAACGCGAATGGGAAACTTTTATACATTAGTGATAGCGTTGTAGAGGTTATCAATAATGGTGTCACAAAAAATGTTGAATTGTTGATGGTACCTGCGAATTAGTCAATAAGTGACTTTTTAGTTGAGTCGCTATTCTTATATGCACCTGTGTAATAAATCGTCACTTGGTCAGGGGTTTCTTGCTATTTCAATGACTATCAAGCATAATGCCCCTGCTTTGAAAGAAGCATTCAATGGGGGCTCTGTTGGTTCTCCCGCAACGCTAACTTGTTAACTTGGTCAGGTCCGGAAGGAAGCAGCCATAGCAGGGGTCGTGTGTGCCGGGATGTCGCTGGCAGGGCTCCCACCCAACTCAGCATCTTTGCCTTTCCTCTCATCTATATATTCTAATTTATTATAAGTATGTTATTTAATTATATTTTATAATTGTTAATTAAATTCTAAATCTCAAATAAATTCTAAAGTTAAAAAAGAAAGGTTAAGAATACAACATTAATTGTTGACTATTATAATAAGAAAAATTGATATGCTAAAATTAAAAGCAATAAATTTCCATTAGCATAATTATAATGCCAATAATAAAACGATAATTACATTGCGTCCAGCCGATAAGGGGATTTACCGGCTACAACCATTCACTATCTGTGCGTGTTAATAAGATATTACCTAACAAATTTCCAAACAGAAGCTGGAATTTTATCATAAAGCTTATTCATTGTGAGCTCAGCTAAGCGGTGATCTGCAGCTGAATAGAATAGCTCTAGCTCATCATCAGATAATTCATACTTATTTTTTTCAATGACACGCTCAAGAGTTTCAATTGTTGTGCATTTTCTTAAACGCATCAGATAATCAGATTTGGTCATAATACCCTTTCTTTTGTGCAAAATTACTTATTGATATACGGTTTTGTAGTTGAACTAAAGATAAATAATATCTTTAGGTTTTGCTGGTTAGACACTTTAGGTCATCATCCAACACAGTGACAAGACTCTGATTCATTGCTTCCCAGTCTATAATTTCACTGAGTGTGATGACTGGGCTGCCGAATAAATCATAGGTCTCATCGAGATACTCTTCGATAAGTGATATAACAAGATTTTCTTTTGGATATTTGATCTTAAACCGCCATACAAATGCAGCGATATGTTCAATGAGTTCATTCAAGGCTGCGCTTTGCGGGGAGCTTAAATCATTAATCCAGTGTGTATTTGTTTTTTGTAAGCTTAAAATAGCGTCTCTATTGAGGCTATTACATAAGTATTTTAGTTCTGCTATATCGTGTCTTTTGGGTGAGTATTCATCCATAATCACCTCCGCAGGCGAATCTGACTTTTGCTGTGTGTATTTTTTATCAATAATGTCATGTTAACTAATTAAAGCACCTATGTTCAATATAAAAGGTTGCATGTTAATATATTGAAAAATATAAGATTATTGCTAGTTCGTTAAACTTTCGAAGATTATTAATATAATACATAAGCGATATTCGAATACGGACTGGCAGCTCGGACTAAACTAGCCGCGATATAATAATAGCATTATTATCACATATGTCACCAGCAATAAACTACTTTTTTCTAGTTTATTAGCAAGTTGTTGGGGGCTGAGTCGCGTATGTTCTGCTTAAACTCAATTTTATGAAGTATTTAAATTATAGTTTAACCATCGGTTATTTTAGTACAGTGAATATGAAGTGTTTATACAAAAGATGTTATAAAAATTATTTTCCTATTTAATTCATTCAAATAATTTATTTTTACTAATAAGAGAATTAAAAATAAAAAAGCTTTTGCCTTAAATAGACAAAAGCTTTTTTGATGAGACTAACTTAAAGATAGAGGTTTAAGGTTACCCCTGGTTTCAGGTCGGCCATTTTAACACCTGAATTCCAAGTCATTAAATCATTGAGCTTTATGCCATGACGTTTCGCAATACTATAATAGGAGTCGCCTTTTCTTACTTTATAGGTTTTCACCTTACGGCTACTTGCAGCAGGCACTGAGCTCGTAACTTTTAATACTTGTCCTGGCTTGATAACACTCGCAGTTTTTAACCCATTTAGCTTTTGAATATTCTTGGCGGTAGTATTGAATTTTTTTGCAATACTTGCGACAGATTCGCCTTTGCGTACTTTATATGTAGCTATTTTAGCTCGATTTTGACGCGCGCTAGAAATTGCAGTGGGTTGGGCTGTTTTTACCTGTTGATTTTGTTGTGCGGCTAAACGAATCGTGTTTAAAACATCTTCATCTGAGAGTGATGTTTTGAATTGTTCAGCTTTTGCTGTAGGTAACATAATATAATGAGGGCCACTTGGCGATGTTATGCCGCGTGTATAACCAGAATTATACGTTTTTACCGATTCAACAGTTAACCCTGCCAACTCAGCGGCTTGAGATAACGTGATTTGTTGACCAACATCGATTTGCGTGAGTGCTCGATTTTTATTACTTGTTGGTAAATTAACTTGGTACTTTTCGGGATTTTTCAATACTTGGCTAAGTGCTAAGATTTTTGGTACATATTGTTTGGTTTCTTTCGGTAAAGAGAGTGACCAAAAATCAGTAGGTAGCCCAGCAGCTTCGTTTTTCTTGATAGCATTTTGAACACAGCCTTCCCCACAGTTATAGGCAGCAAGGGTGAGTTCCCAATCGTGGCCAAACATAACATTTAAGTTTTCGAGAAGATCAAAAGCTGCTTTAGTTGAAGAAACCACATCTCTGCGTTCATCAACCCATTGTGTTTGTTTTAGTCCATATGAACGTGCAGTGATAGGAACAATTTGCCATAGGCCTGCAGCTTGTGCTGGAGAAGTCGCTTTAGGATTAAAAGAGCTTTCAATAATAGGAATTAACGCTAACTCCATGGGTAAATTGCGCTCATTAATTTCGTCTACGATGAGGTACATATATGGCTCAGCTCTTAATGCCACATCGTAGACAAAACGTTGTTTATCTAAATAACTATTTGCGAGTTCCCTAATTTGAGGTTTATCAGGGACATCCATTTTTAGTTCATCACTAATATAACCCCATAGGTCATAGTCGGCTTTAGGTAATTGTCGACTGGCTGCTTGGTTATGTGATGCAACAGTTTCAATAGTATGATTAGTTGGAGTTTTGTTCTGCTTAATTTTTTTCGGGGCAGTTTGGCATCCGGCCAACAGAACAATGGCGATAAGCGTCGCGATTATCTTCATTCTTTTCTATTGTTCTTCATTTTGATGTTTAAAAGTCGAACAATAATACTTATCCCACCCCGATATGACAATCATTAAACTTTAATATTGATCTTTTAATTGACGCAACAGGGTGAAAACTGCTCTTAAAGGTGGATTTTGTATATTAATATTGAGCTTTTTCTGTAATTGAAGGTTATCGCATTGTAGAAAAACATTTATTTTTTTCTCTTTTTTCAATGTGGTAGGTACCGTTGGTTGATGTTTGTCACGTATTTGCGTTATTTTTTGTAAATATTGTGTAATCGCTTCATTTTCAGGCCATACATGGTGTGCAAATTTGAGATTAGATAAAGTATATTCATGTGCACAGCAAATTAAGGTTTCATCAGGAAGCTCAGCAATTTTTTGGATAGATTCGAACATTTGTTCCGGTGTTCCTTCAAATATCCGTCCGCAACCTGCAGAGAACAGCGTGTCACCACAGAATAGATAAGGAGCTTGGTAAAAGCCGATGTGTTCAGAGGTATGGCCTGATAATGCAATAACCTGTAGGTTGAACTCGTTAATTATGACCTTATCACCGTTTTCGACTATTTCTGTTGCCCCTTTAGATTGGGTTTCTTTTGGGCCAAAAACAGGAAGAGTTGTAAATTTGCTTAAAATCCCTTTGACGCCACCGGTATGGTCATTATGGTGGTGAGTTAATAGGATGGCGACAGGCGTCAACTGTTTAGCTGTAATTATTTCAAGCACAGGCTCTGCCTCTGCAGGGTCAACGATGATACACTGTCGGTGGCCATCGACTAAAACCCAAATGTAGTTATCGTTTAAAGCTGGTACTCGAATTAACTCCATAATGACCTCGATACTTGTTAATAGTTAATAGGGGAATTTCATGAAGCCTGCGCGTATTGATAAAAAAATTCAAATGCCAGTTAGTTGGTCTGACATTCCTTTTGGAGAACAATATCGTCAAGCCATAGAAAATCAACTTAGCCCTTGGTGGCCGAAGATATTTGGCTTTCATTTGCTTAAGTTAGGTCATTTAAGCACTGAAATCCATACCGAAGGCTGCTTAATCTCTCATCAATTCAATGTTGGTACTGGTGACCCTCGTTTTAATCTTATTGCTAAGCCTGAAGCGTTACCATTAACCCAAAAATCAATAGATGCTTGTCTAATGACTCATTGTTTGGCATATAGTCATGATCCTCATTGGCTTTTACGGGAGGTTGACCGGGTGTTAATCGACGATGGCTGGCTAATCATTTCAGGTTTTAATCCTTTCAGTCTCGTCGGAATGGCGAAACTCGTGCCTGTTTTACGTAAACGGCAGCCTTATTGTAGCCGTTTTTTCCCTTCAGTTAGGGTATTTGATTGGTTAAGTTTATTAAACTATGAAGTTTTGTATCATCGTAATTGCCAAATATTTCCTTGGTTGAGCGCACAGAGACGAGTGAATAAAAACTGTGGGGGAATTGGGGCTCTAAGCGTGATTGTGGCGCGGAAACGGACTTATCCGCTGACTCCGACGCCACTAAAATTCAAGCAACCGAAGGTTAAGATTGGAACAGCACTCGGTGCGGCGAAGGAGATCAGTAAATCAATGAAGATAGACGACCCTTCTTAGTTTTGTGCAGGCTGGTAACCTGTATCTTCTTTAGTCGGCGCTGAAGCGGCAGCTCGAGCCAGTTCATCACATTTCTCATTTTCAGGGTGGCCTGCGTGGCCTTTAACCCAGCGCCAATCAATCGTATGTCGTTGGATGGCATCATCAAGGCGCTTCCATAAATCCACATTAACGACAGGGGATTTATCTGCCTTTCGCCATTGTTTTCGTTTCCAGCCATGGATCCATTGTGTGATTCCTTGTCGTACGTATTGGCTATCAGTGGTTAAAATAATATCACAAGGCCTTGTTAGTGATTCTAATGCAACGATGGCTGCAAGTAGTTCCATGCGGTTATTCGTGGTTAAAAAATATCCATCACTCAATGTTTTTTCATGTTGTTGGTAGCGTAGAACAACGCCATATCCACCCGGGCCAGGATTGCCCAAACAGGAACCATCCGTGAAAATTTCTACCTGCTTTGTCATTTCTGTTACACTCTATATTATTCGTTCCTTTCTAGTTTGACACAAAAAAACATTATGAGCACGGTGATAACCAGACAAATTGTCCTTGATACTGAAACAACCGGTATGAATAAACTCGGTGTTCATTATGAAGGGCACAACATAATTGAGATTGGAGCGGTTGAAGTGATTAACCGCCGACTCACGGGGCGTAATTTTCATGTGTACATTAAACCTGACCGTTTAGTGGATCCTGAGGCATTTGAAGTGCATGGGATAAGTGATGAATTTTTACAAGATAAACCTGTTTTTGCTGAAATTGCGGATGAATTCCTTGAATTTATTCGAGGTGCAGAACTGGTCATCCATAATGCCCCCTTTGATATCGGTTTTATGGACTATGAATTCCGTAAGCTCAATAAAGGTATTCCGCCTACGCAAGAATTTTGTACTATCACTGATAGCTTAGTATTGGCTCGCAAACTTTTTCCTGGTAAACGGAATAACTTGGATGCGTTATGTGACCGTTATTTAATTGATAACGCTAAACGAACGCTGCACGGGGCTTTACTCGATGCTGAAATCCTGTCTGATGTCTATTTGGCAATGACTGGCGGGCAAACTTCATTATCATTTTCGATGGATTCGGAGTCAGCTAATAATGAGCAAGAGTATGAAATTCAAAGGATTGAGCGTCCTCAAAGCGGTCTTAGAGTGATTTTTGCTTCTGATGAAGAAATGATTGCTCATGAAGCTCGGTTGGATATTGTTGATAAAAAGGGTGGTAAACCCTGTCTTTGGCGGCAATCTTCTGATGAAGCTGAAAATTTACACTAATAATTGATTTCATTATTTATACTTGTTTAGGAAAATGGATAGAAAAGCCTCTCAAGGCTAAAAACTGTTCAACTGCGCGATTTAACAAGAAAAAGTGTTGACGGGGTCCTCAAGTATTCGTAATATGCATGGCGTTCCCAGCAGGGAACATCAGGAGCGGTAGTTCAGTTGGTTAGAATACCTGCCTGTCACGCAGGGGGTCGCGGGTTCGAGTCCCGTCCGTTCCGCCAAATTATAACGCCACGCTAATTTATTAGCGTGGCGTTTTCTTTTTTGTATGACTGTATTTAACTGCACTAAAAGTTCCTTTCTATAGATATCATTTTTTGCTTCTAATAACTTCTTCGAGTTAAGTTTTGATATAATGAGATTTATAAATAGTAAACTTGCGAGAATAATTCAAATTTCTTTCAATCATATTAACTATTTTAAAATTTTTTCATGTTGTTATTGATATATGATTTTGAGCACTTACCTTAAAATTAATTTCTTATTTAAAATAATTGATTTGAATTTTTTATTACTATATTAATAGTAATTCGCATGAACTCTAACTAAGATAACAGATCTGAAGTAATCTAACCAATCTTTTCCTAATACTTTAAGATATGTATGAAGGCTATCAATAGAAATAGCAGATTGGCCATTCTCATATCTTGATATTTGTTGTTGGCTCAAATTTAATAGTTTTCCTACCTCTGTACCCGTTAATGATCTTTCAATACGTGCAGATTTTAAGTATTTTGCGGTGGCCATAACAATATCTAGGTCGTTATTTATATTCAATTCTTTAGTATTGATATGTTTCATTTTATATTCTCTCTATTATAAATTTATTATCTAAAAGTTAGCTATTAATGATAGCATTACTTTAAATTTTTTGGCTTTCTCAATGAAGGATAGATTATATTTTTTAGTTACTAATGTGAAATTGTTTTAATGAATCAAAAATAGTTTATTTAATAGACTCTGACTATCAATATAGGTATTAATAATGACTATAAGCTATTAAACTAAAATATAGGTTTTTATAATTCAATAAAAACAATGCGTTATGTTAACTTGAAGGGGTGGCTTAAAAGTAGAGATATAATAAATAATAAATGAAAAAAATGCATTTATAGTCATATAAAAGTAATTATTTATATTTTTACATAAAATTACAGAAAGTATTTATAGATTAAGTTGAAATGGTGACTTATTAAGGGTTGAGCTAGTACTTATCGATAGGTAGCATATAAATTTAATTCTAGATAAAAGTATAATCAAACCTAATTAGTTGGAGAGAAATAGAAATGATAATAAGAAGCAAAGATGCAATACTTGCTATTCTCTAAACTTTATAATTGGAACGCTATATATTAAATTGTATTTAATTTGGCTTGTCTGCTACAGACAAAATAAGGGCCAAACGAACTTGAAAAAAGGTACCAATCAGGTGTTATTTCATCAATTTCTACATATGCAATTGAATTTAGGTTGAATGCTTTGAAATATTTTTCGAATATATCATCAGGAACATTATCATTTGTGGATTTTCTGTCATAACTTATGGTTAATTTTAAGTCTTTTATATATTTTCTTGATGATTGATTGAAATGAACAACTCGATTGACAGTATACATCTTATCAGTTGTAATTGTTCCTAATAATTTAATATACCCACTGTTATCATTGTTTTTTACTAATTTCATATCTAGCGAATATGATGATTTATTATTAGCCAATATGAAATTAGAGGAAACAGTTGCTTCGCAATATTGCGCTTTGTTTTTTTCTAAATTCAAATTAAACAACAAGAAAATGATGATTAATGAAAATAATAGTATCAATGAGTATAGTGTTTTATTAGTCATTTTTTTCCTGCCAGTTTATTCTTGTTGAAATGCAATCTTTGTTTTTTTTGCATTTTACTAATAAGCTATGTTTGTTTTTTCCTAAGTTTTGTATGTTGTTGTAATAATAAAAGATATCAGAATCTTCACAGGTTAAGTTAAAATCAATTGCTTGTTTGCCTATTGTATCACTTATGTTTTTTTCATAGTTATCTTTGAACCCATAAACGGGACAATCGCCAATTGTGCTAATTTTGTATGATTGTATTGATGTATATGGGTATTTTACTGCATAAATTTGATTTACAAGGTAAATAATCACCAAAAGTAAAAAAACACTAATTATCAATAATGTTTTTTTAATAATATGATTTTTATTACTAAGTACTAGTGATTTGGCAGATTTACTGCTTGAAGTGGGAGGGTTAGCTAGGCTTTTCTCTATTTTGTTATTGAACTTGGCAATCGATTCTTCAATTTGGATTTCAGAAGAGATAACAAGGCCTTTTTTTGATATGCTTAGAATCGCATTTTCAACTAAAAGCTGTTGATGTAATACTTTCCTTAATGTACTAATGTATTGGTTAAGGGTGTTTATCGAAACTTTTAAGTCATATTTATTTAGTATTTTTTTTAGTATCTCTTCGCGAGTGATAGTCGTTTTGTTATTTTGAATTAGTATTATAAAGATATAGTTCAATACGGGGGTTAATTTCATTACACTGAGTTCTGTGTCAACCCTAAATATTTCACTTAAGTCAGAATTATATTTTATTATGTTATTCAGTATATATATCATACATGACTCTTATTTAGTTATTAAAATATGTGCTTAATTTGGTCACTTTTAGCTAACATGATAGTCATTGATTTTAAAGTAATTATATCAGTGTAATATACTACTCTTTTTTTGAGAAGAAAATATGAAAATAAATTTTTGTTTATAATTATTGGTTATATATGTAATGGTGAAAAATTTCAGTGTATCGTATTAATGAAACTGACATTTTTTGTTTTGATGTTTTATATGTAGGCAAAAAACAGTATTAATCACTATTTCAAGTCATAGGTATCTAAATTAATTTGCTATTTTTAATAAGCTGAAACAATTTTTCATAACTGAGTTTTATGAATTTTTAATACCTTTAAGTAATTATAGATACAGAGTACCTATCGAATTATGATTAGATAATTCAATTTTTATTTAAACAGTAGCATAGTTAAATTTGATAGTCTTTTTAATTGATTGATATCATTGGTTCTTATGTGCAATTACCAATTGGGTAATATTTATCAAAGATTACAATATATTTACGACTTTTCTTTTTAAGACGCTCATCTTTAGACTCTTGGCCTGGTAATAAGTAAAATACATAAGGTTCGGAATCATCATTAGCATCACAGTTTTCATGTAAGAGCACTCTAAAATAGGTATTCCCCGTATTTTTTAGAATACGAGTACTTGGATTAAGGTCATATTTGAAGTCTGGTTTTTTGGGTCTTACAACGAAATAGGTTTCTAGGCTAACCGTTGGGTAAAATAAAGGTCGCTTTTTTTGTTCATCATCATTACGCATATCAAGAGGCGTTTCGCTAATGATGATTTTATAATAGCGCTCAGTCTCATCGGTTTCTCCTCGATAAAAAATTTTAAAAAACTCTTGTTCTCCAGGTAATAAAATTTTCTTCAATGGAGTAAAAATAATCTCGCCATTATGGAGAGGTGTTCCATGTTCTTGGTTACCTGGTTTATCAATTTTGTAGGCACTAAAATTATATAAATTAGTTTTATCTGTGTCATTGATGTATGGCTTAGAAAAAAACTCTTGTCCTGACTCCATCGAAGAAATATCTGCATTGATATATAAAGCAACAGCACTATTGCAAAGCATTGATAGCACAATCAAGAATAGGATTTTAAGTAAATAAAATGGTTTCATATTAAAAATTCAAGCCAAAGTTTAAGTGTATATGAGGTTCAATAAAAGGGCCACTTGAGCTTTTACAAGTCGCCCTATTAGTCGTCACTAGATATTATTGAATATCGGGTCCAGTCCAAATTGCTTTGACAGTTATTGTGCCACTTGCAGAAACGGTTCCTAACCAATCAATGCCATCTAATGTAAAAAATGATTCAGAGTCATTCATTGGGAATGATAAATCTAAGTTAGTCCGATAAAAAGATCCTAAATCCTCATTAGGCCTATCCCATGGTGTTTCAGACCATAATGCATTTTTTAATGAAACTTCATTGCTATCACAACTTGCTCGGTGTGATTCTTTAGCGCCATTTTCATTTTTAAATGAAAGATAAGCGGAAAAAGGGACATTAAGTTTATTATCGCTCGAGGTAAATAAACAGTATGATTGTCCTTTTAATGTTGTGTTTGGTCCTTCAACTTTTGCTGTAATAGAATCCGCTTGCCTTGGGCCACTGGTTGTGACGATATAATTAAATTCTATTGGTGGTTCATCATTGCCGACTTTGCCCGTTTTCGATTGGTTTGGGTTAAAGTCTGCAGGAATAATGCTGATTCCATAATCCCTCGGTTTAATTATTAAGAAATTTGAAGGCGTAAATTCATAAAATCCCGATTGAGGAAGTGGCGATTGAAAACCAAAAGTATACACGCTATCAGCGAGTGTAACGGTTGAATTAGGTGAAGCATCAACAATTGACTTTAGATACTCATTTGAGAGAAAAACCTCAATATTTTGCGAACCATTATTAAAGATCTCTGACATATTTGTTGTTGAGGACCAATTCGTCCAGCGTGTGCTGTTACTCCCTTTATATTGAATAAGTGCAGCTCGAGGGTCCCTAGCTAAGCCTAATTTTGCACTATCAATATACATACGAACTGTAAATGTACCGCCGATAGATTGCCCTTGGGTTTCTAATTCAACTAACTTACAAATAATTCCAGATGCATTTCCAACAATTCCTGTCGAGCAAAAGTTAGAACCAAGTCCAATAGTTGGATTGCCATTGCTATCCACAAAGACTTCTTGTAAGGCTCCCGTTCCTTTTAGGATAATATTGCCTTTTTTATTGGTTGGAATGTAATGTTGTTGTGTTGTTGTTCTTCCGCCACTCGTCATACAGGTTGCGTTACTTAAATCATAATCATCGCGGCTTGTACAGGTTCTTAAATCAAAAGTATATTCTGTTCCTGGTGGTATTTCGGCTAACCAGCGATAAAAAGATTCAGAAAATATCGGTCTTGAATATCCAGACTCACCAGGTGTTCCTGTTTGTTGGATTTTATACGCACCATTATCTCGTAACTGCTGAGCTGACCAATAAGACGTCGCTGGGCAATTTCGGTTATTTGTCATGCAACGATTCCCGATAAAAGGTTGGCTTACGGGAGAATTTTCTAACCAAATATCACCTGTATTATAAGTTGAGCTAAAAGGTGTTCCTGTATATCCCATATAACCTAAGCTGTATTGCCTATTGCGCTGGTATTTTGTGAATACATTTGAGCCCGAGAAGCGTGGGTCAACTCTATTAGCAACAATAAAGAATTCGTTATCAACTTGGTTTTCGACAATGACATACTCTTGTAATGGTGCTGTTGCAGAAAACGAATTCGGTATTAGAGCCGAAAATGAAATAAAAAGTGCTGTTATCGATAATAATCGCATATTAAATTAGCCTTTAAAGTGATAATTAACGTTTAGCAAATGCTTCTTGAGGTTCACATGTCACCTCACCGACCCACAATGCACC
The DNA here is from genome assembly GCF_028480685.1 of Providencia sp. PROV174. Lineage (NCBI taxonomy): Bacteria > Pseudomonadati > Pseudomonadota > Gammaproteobacteria > Enterobacterales > Morganellaceae > Providencia > Providencia sp. PROV174. The sequence continues at coordinate 247,369 of NZ_JAMPOT010000011.1, read as the reverse complement.
ACGTGCACCTTGAAGGTTTAAATCTGCTTCACAAATTGTTTGCTGATCATCTTGTAATAACGATATCACTGGATATCGGACGTCAACATCCATGGAAAACTCACCATTTTGATCTGTTTTTGTGCGACCAATATGATTTCGAATTGAGGCATATTTTATATATTCACCATTTGGTGATTTCAGACGGCCAAATACCGTAACTAATTGCCTTACCTCTGGTTGATAAAGAGCAATGTTTCCTGGGTATAATGTGACGGATTTATTTCGCCCTGAGACAATATCAAAGCTGTCTTTTGATTTTCCGTCATTCATTAATTGAATGTCATAATCCGAATAAGGGGATAGTGGAATAAAGGTATTTTTTCCGCTAATTGGGTAATTCTGCCCATTTACTTTTGCGACCATGCTGCCGCTACCTTTTATATCGGAATTAATAATAACGCCTGATTTACCTTGCTGCCCACTTGGCATGATCATGCCGTCGCTATATGCCACTGAGCCACGAGAGGTTAAGTTGCCATTAAGCCTGTTATTATCGGGGCGATTAATCGTCACGGTACCTGAATTATATTTAGTATCATAGGAAGCATAGCCTAATGTTGAAAAATTGGATTCACCATTATCTTTATCTCGGACTAATTTGGAGACAGAAACCCCTGCATTAGTAATCACCGAATCTTCAAAATTTTTATTCGCATAAATATTCGCTTTCACATTACCATTTGTTGAGGAAACACCTGTACTCAACCATGTTGATAAAGGTAAGGAAAAATCGAGGTTAATATATTTTTCGTTGGTACTATTTTGATTATCATAATGATAACGTTGTACACCTGCTCTTAGCCCCACGGTTCCATAACGGCCAGAGAATAATGTATTTGCATATTCATAGTTAATTGAATCACTGCCAATACGACGATCTTTAGTATTACTAATAGTCAGTGACCCAGTTCTATCAATTATTTTGTCAAAGTTAATGGTTCCGCCATAAGAATAGCTGTCAGCATCATAAAGTGGTAAATCACCGCTCACGACAGTTTTTTCTTTTGATGCCCATAAAGAACCGTAACCTTCTGGTATATTGACAGAAAGAGTCGCAATGTTACGATAACTGCCATGGTTTTCTAGCATGCCTTGCCAGTTAACTGAGATATAGTTATTTAAAGCCGCATTGATACTCGTTTCTTGTACAACAAATTTATCAAACCCATAATTTGACATTTGAAAACGCACGCCAGACAACACAGGGAAGTTATAAGCGAAAGAGGCTCCGATTAAATGGCTTTTACCCGGAGTTTGGCTTGTTGAGCCTTCATTTCTTACATAATGACGCTTATCAAAGTCAATATAACCACCATAAATTTCCCAATTGAGTTTATCAAAACCGCCAGTTATCGCGCCGAAGGATTTATTAATTGTTTGGTGCTGTGTTGTGACAATTTTGCCATCGACAACCGTCTCAATAGTGACGTCGTAAATGCCATAGGGCAGTACACTTGTATCAATTTCAAAATTACCCATGGGAAAATTTTGAATATTTAATAACTTACCTTGTCGATAAATACGTACTTCACCTGGGCTATTTAAAAAAGCATAAATCGGTGTGAGTGATTGCTGCTTATTTGTCACCATACTTGAGGAATTGTTCCCTATTGATGCCGCATAAATTTTACTGCTGCTAAGGGCAGTTAAGCTGGCAATAGACTGCAAATTCCACGTACTCATTAGCCCAAGCGCAAAACGGAATCCGTTGAAATCACGCTCATACATTGCACGATACAGTTCAACATTAGAATTAGATTTTCCAATGCTATATGCTGATGCATTTACATTAAAGTGATGTTCTGCAGCTGCGAATAATGTATCTAAATTGAAATAACTACTGGATGTATCTTTTGAATCTTTAACACGGCTCTGAAATACCCCTAAATCATAGTTAGCTACTGCTGAAAATGAATTAACTGAAGAATTTCCTAGTACAGATTGCCGCGCATGTTCTTTTGGCGAAAAAGCAGCTTTATCAACATCTAATGATAAATTAAATGAAGAAATGTTTAATTGAAGAGTTGCATTATTATCAATAATAATGCCATTACTTTCATTAAAAATGGCATCCTTTTTTTCTTCAAGTTTATCGACTAGTAAATTATTTAGTTTCGCACCGTGCTCATTTTCAATGAGATGAATACTTGATAATTTAATATTATCATGATCGATTACAATAACTGCATCTGCAATTTTGCTTTCGCTCTGATTGGTTACCGTATCATCATTTAGTCGTAAAAAAACAGGTACAGACATTCCTTCTTCCAATGCACTAACAAATGCAGGAGGAATAATATATCCACCGATCTTAACGCTTTTCATTTCATTGGCATTAATCGTATTCGAAAAAATAATACTTAATATTGATAAAGCAATAGCACTTTTACGCATAATTTAAGTCCATTCTTAATTATTTGACAACAATGAACTCTCCTTTGTGCCAAATACCTACGCTTGATTTTTTATTTGTGACATCGACAAATTGTAATTTGACGGCTAAATTTGGCATGAGGTAATAACGCTCGCGACAAATACCATCCACTCCGTATTTTTGTTTTTCTGCTAAACAAGGGCCTGAAGCCACTACACGGAAGGTGCTGTTTCCAGTATTTGAAACTTGGGAATTAGAATATTTATAATTAAAGTTTTCAATTCTTGGTGCGACAACGAGAATTGTGCTAATTGTTGCCGATGTTGTTGCTGATGCCGATTTCGCACTTTGTGTAACACCACTCTCGCCAATAGGATCATCTTTCCAATTTAATCGATAGTAACGTTCTTTATTATCTTTTGGACCTTGATAAATTATCTTAAATATATCTTTTGCATGCCCAGGAAGAATTAAGTTAGCAGGTGTTGATAATATTTCATTGGGATCAGTAATTGGAATTACTTTTCCAGTATCAAGTGGTGAGTCTATTTTTTCTATCGTTAAATTTACCAATCTTGCCGTATCTACTGTATTTTCAATTTCTTTAGATAAGGTGTCTTCATCCGATGATATTATTTCAGTGATGTTTCCCACATTGACAGCAAAACTGCTTTTTAATGGTAACCATGATAATAAAATTAATGCTAATGTTATCTTTTTCATAATCATAAATTTCTAAAATGAATGACGATAAAGATATTATTTCCCTATAGTATCTTTATCGTAATATTTAGTTATCTAATAAGGGGATATTGAATTAAGGAGCTGGCGTAAACTCACCGTCCCAAGTTGCAGTAAATTGAACTTTCACATCACCATCCCATGTACCGTCAGTCAGTGCTTTAAAGTCAGTCGCTGCGCCATCAGCTTCAGCGCCAGCAATAACAAAGGTGAATTCACCGCGATCTGCTGCACGCTCAGAGCCATTATAGATACCATCAGCCGCTAAATTATCTAAACCAGAAGTTAAACCAGTTGATGTATCAATTAATACTAAATCATTATTTTTAGTCAGATCTTCACCATTCCATTTAACGCCAACAGTTAATTTAGAATCGTCGGTAGTTCTTGCTAATGTATTAGCAATAATTTTTGATGCTAATTTAAAATCTGTTGCACCAGCTTGGCCTTGAATAGCAATATCAAATGCGCCATTTTGTTGATTAAAGCTTTTTTGGCCTTCGGCATAATTAAAGGTTAAACTTCTTAATGGAGTCACAACTAACATACTTGTCGTGTCTTTAATTGCAGTTGCTTGCCATGTTGCTGTTGCTTGAGCGGTACGTGTATCTGCATTTGCAACGGTAGCAAAAGAAGCTGCAATAATTGTTGATAACAATACAGAAGCCATTTTTTTATTTAACATACTAATCTCTCTTTTTATATTGATAGAAAACAATAGTAAAAATAGTTATTTAATTTTTACATATTGATATGGTTTTATTGAATTTAAAATGAAAGGTTTAAATATCTTTCATGCTATTTAGTAATATTGCGATTGTTTTTTTACTTAAATTTATATTGTTTCTTTTATTTTCTTCAGAGAAACAATCAATATAGTAAATCATTTCAATCCATCTTTTGTCTAAAACAGTTAAGATTTCATTTAATTGATCTAGCGATAATGAACTGGTGCCAGTTTCATAGCGAGATACCTGTTGTTGGCTAATGTTAATTAATTCTGCCAACTGTTTTCCTGTCATGTTTTTTTCTTTGCGTGATTTTCGTAAATAATTTCCTACATGACTACTAATTATATTAGCTTTCATTTTTTCAGCCTCTAATATTAATAGATCTATTTATGTGATATTCGTTAGCTCACTCGCTTGCTTAATTGAGTGTTATAATAAATACATTAAAAAAAGAGTAAATGGCAGGATTTCTATTAAAGATTTACTTTTAATAGGTTTTTTCTATTAACTCTGTTTTTTTTAGCATTATTCAATTGAAAAATATCTCTTCACCAGTTTAATTGGTTAAAAATACACTTCACAATATTGAAAACAGGGTATTAAATAAAAAAATACACTAAATAAGTGTAAAATTATTATAATTGTTAACAAATGTATATTTAATTAAGAAGCATAAAGAATCCACATTGAAAGTTACAATTTATTACAATTAAAGAGAGGAAAGAATTTAGAATAAAGGTGGGAAACCAGTTATATTGGTAAAATTGTAATTTTAAATGTGTATTTAACCCTCTTATCTATTAATAACTCAGTTAACTAATTTAATGTGTATGATGTTAAAGTCCCACTTTGATAATTAGATATATGATATAATATCAATGTCTATTAGGTGAATAAATGTAAGATAAAACAAATAGTTGGTTCGCTTTATCCACTATAGTATCAACTTTCTATATTATGATCCTATTGTGGTACATAGGGGTTAGCGCTAATACTTCATCCTACAGACCAGCTTATCTTGTGTAATTTTATAAGGTTCTTGGCCAGTAATAGTTGAATCAGGGATGGGGTATTATGTTCTCCATTGCCCCTCATTTTAATTTTGGTGATATCCAATGTGATGCTTTATGGATGTTTGTAGTGAGTTATCGAAATAGCTAGTGCTAAGATTCCCTCCTTTCCAATTAAATGGCTCCATGCATACAGATTCTGAAGTGTCTAATCTATACGGCTTGTTTTAGACCCAATTTATCACTTAAAGCTACGCTACTTATAAATTAGATATAACTATCTACATAACAGCTAGCCTAGATTTTAATCCTTTCTTTTGCACCTAGCTTTCCACTAGAGATTATGCTTTTGGGTATAGTAACAGAGCATAAGAATGTCTGTTAGTAAAAAACGTTGGTTGTTAGAAGTGCGTAAGCTATCTATGCATGATGAGTAATATCGATAAACTTTCTGGAATAGCGAGCTAGATTATTTTTTGAACGATTCTCTTTTTCTTCTTGGTAAGTGTGGGTTATAATTTATAGATGTTACTATTTTCTTTGGTATAAATAGAACAAAATAGATGGTTTTTTGTGCTTTATTTGAAGGGTTGAAATGATGTTTTTTTTATATCATTGATGAACTGTTTCAGTAGGGATAGTTATTATAGTCATTGTTTTTATTTTTTTAATTCTTTAAAAAAATAAAAATTAATGAGTATGTTTTGATATGTATCAATAAAAATAGCATACTCGATCTTAACGCTAATCAATGAGTATTTTATAGCGAAAAATCCTTAATACTCATATTAAGCGTTATTTTAAATTACAAGTAATACATTGCATTCCAAATTGTAACAAAATGAAACTTGGCATTAATTAGCGTGTCACTGTAATCTATATTGTTTTATAAGTAATAATACTTGCAACATATTGAGTTAATAACTGCAACAATATTATCACATCTAAAATTAATTGATTAATCACATAGTTACTTATCATTTTTCTACTCCAATTGCGTGTTTTATTCGGTTGTATATCTCAAAATATGGGTACAAAAAAAAATCAAAAAGCCCAGGCCTATTGATTTTAATTCTATTGATAGGTTTAAACATTTTTACTCGTTTTTTATTCAATTTATATTATTAAGCATAAATTAGTAGTTAATGAATTATCACTAGAATAATTTAGCCTATTAAATAAATATACTAATGCTTATCATTTGATAAAAATTTATTGATCTTATACATCGGGAAAATTCTGGAAATGCTTATGGAAGTAAATAGGTTGAGTTATTATGCGGGAATATTTTTAAGGAAATCTAGAAAGGAAAAGAATTTGACGGGTAAGCAATTAGCAAAGCTAATGCACGTTAGTCAGCAACAAATATCTCGTTATGAAACAGGAAAAACATCATTAACAATAGACCAATTAAGTCATCTTTTACATCTCTTAGATAAGAATTGGGTTGAGCTTATTTTATTTGTTCAAAGTGAATGTGATATCGATATAAAATTGGAAAAAGAAAAAAGCAAAAGAAATTACTTATTAAGTAATTACTTAATTGATAATTTAGTAAATAAAAAACAGTAATTTTATTTTAATTTTTTTTAACTCTATTCTCATAGTGGTCAAGATTATATTTTATAAAAAACACAGTTAAAAGTGTTTTTTATACTAAGTAATTTTTCATTTGTTGTATATTGAATTTAAATTAGAGAGAATAAAATGTTTAATAAGAAAATATCATCTGTATTATTATCTGGGATTATTGCTGCTTCTTTTGCTACGGTTGCAAATGCAGATACACGTACTGCTCAAGCAACAGCGACATGGCAAGCGACTGCAATTAAAGACACGACAAGTATGTTAGTTGTGACTCCACTAAAAAGCTTAACTTTTAATTACGCCGAAGGCCAAAAAAGCTTTAATCAGCAAAATGGTGCATTCGATGTCGCTATTCAAGGACAATCCGGCGCAACTGATTTTAAATTAACATCAAAAATTATTGCTAATACATTAGCAAGAACTACCGACGATTCTACATTAGAAGTTGGCGTTAAATGGAATGGTACTGATTTAAACACTGCAACGGATACTACGTTAATCAGCGTTGCTGACGGTATTACTTCAGGTTTAGATAATTTAGCGGCTGATGGTGTTTATAATAGTTCAGATCGTGCAACAGATCGTGGTGAGTTCACCTTTGTTATTGCTAAAGCTAAAGCAGCAGGCGCAGTCGCTGAGTTTAAAGACTTAGATGATGGTGTTTGGGATGGTGATGTGAAAGTCCAGTTTACTGCAAACTGGGAAGGAACTTTTGTTACTCCATAAGTTTTTTATTAATTAAATAAAAAATCCTTTGTTACGATAAAGATAATATAAGGATATAGAATCTTTATCGTTTTTTATTTTGAGTTTTATTATGAAAAAAACAACAATAGCAGTTATTCTATTATCAATTCTCCCACTAAAAAACATCTTGGCTGTTAATGTTGGTAATATCACAGAAATTATTTCATCTGATGAAAATTCACTTTCTAAGGAAATTGAAAATACAGTTGATGCGGCTAGATTAGTAAACTTAACGATAGAAAAAATAGATACGCCATTAGAACATGGAAAGGTAATTTCAACTAACGATCCTAACGAAATATTGTCAACACCAGCGAATATTATTCTTCCGGGGAATGCACGTGATGTATTTAAAGTTATCTACAATGGCCCGAAAGACGATAAGGAACGTTATTATCGGCTAAATTGGAAAGATGACCCAATTAGCGAAAGTGGGATTACGAAAAGTTCAAAATCAGCATCAGCAACAACATCAGCAACGATTAGTACAATACTTGTTGTTGCACCTAGAATAGAAAATTTCCAATACAAATATGATAATCAAAAAGTTGCTAATTTAGGGAACAGTTCTTTTCGTGTTGTTGCTTCAGGACCCTGTTTACCTGAAAAAATAAATCTTGGTTCCGATGGGATCTGTAAAGAACGTTATTACTTGATGCCAAATTTAGCTGTAAAACTTCAGTTGGTTGATATAAATAATAAAAAAACAAGTGTTGGTATTTGGCACAAAGGTGATTTTATTGTGGTCAAATAGCTAATATTGGGTCTTAATTATGCATAAAAGTATTATTGCATTATCAATAATGAGCTTTATTTTTTCAAATGTTGTTTATGCTAAAGATATTAAGCGTATTAAAATTGGTGGGTATATTATTCCGCCAGCTTTTGTTATGGCACTGGAAGAGGGAATGTCAGTACCTGTTTTTTTACGATTAAATACTTCTAGAGAAAAAAATCAAAGTGAAGATAAAATTGCTGATGCCATCATTATTGTTGAACAAGGAAAAATTAAACTTGCGAATATTAATTTTATTGATAATAGCCAAGGGCCAAAGTTAAGCTCACTATTGATAGATGAATTAGAAAACAGTAAAGATAATTTTTTCAATGAATCAAATAATATTAAGATTGATAAAGATGCATTACTTCAGTTAGATATTTCTTCATTTAATTTGTCACTCAATGTTGACCAAGATGCTTTTGTGCCTAAAGAAAAAGTTAGGCAATTTTCTCTAGGTGACTCATCGGTAAATGATTTTTCTGCAGTAGCTAATTATGATTTAGGTGTTTTTGGAAGCCAGGTAAAAAAAGGGAAAAATTCATCGAGTAGCTATTTTAATTTAGATACTTTGTTGGCTATAGCCGAACACCACATTAACATTAATGCATCAGCCTACAGCATTGGTAAATCAAACTCTGATATTGAATTATATCGTGCTATGTATGAACGTGATTTTAATGGAATACGTTATGCGATTGGATTAATGAGTACGTGGAATTTACAGTCTATTGCGAGCCTAACTACTCTAAATAGCAGTAAAATTTATGCAGTTACACTAGGAAATAATGCATCTAGTGTCGTGGTGAATTCAAAATATTCGTTAACACCAATTTATGTATTTTTAAATAGTCCAGGTGAAGTTCGTATTTACCGTGATGGAAAGTTATTAAATATTCAAAATTTTCCGATGGGTAGCTTTGAAGTCGACACGAGTATTCTTCCATTTGGTATCTATGATGTCACGATTGAGACGGTTGTAGATGGTAAAATTGTGACGACTCAACATCAAACAATTAATAAATCCTTTGGAACTAGCGGCGCTAATTTTGAAAAGTTAAATTGGGAAGTCTATGGGGGATATGTTGATTTCGATAAGAAACGTTATGTAAGAGGAAAATATTCTAAACGTGAGCCGCTGAAGCAAAGTTATTTAGTCGGTGCGTCCGTGGCAAAAGGTTTTCCTGTTTTATCTGGATTAAATATTCAGATGTCTAATTATGGCTATGACAATTTTTTAATTAATGAAAGCAGTATTAACTTTTCTTTAAATCAGTATGTATCACTGTCTTGGCAGGGAATGATTGAAAACCATGGAAGCCATAGAAATATTGCTACGCTATCGACAAGTATACCTGATGGCTATGGATCTGTTTGGGCTTCGAAAGAAAAGGCCGTAGTAAAAGGTGAATTACCGATTTATGACTCTGATAGCTATTCTTATGGCGCAACTTTAAATTTTGACAAGGTATTTGAGCGAGCGGGAACATTCACTATTAGTAGTACAAAAGATAAACGCATTGGTAGTGATTCAATTAACTATGAATATTCAAATACATTATTTTCAGGCCGTTACGGTACTATTGGGTTAAGAACAGGCGTTCAGCGTTATCACTATGATGACCAAAAAAGTATGAATGAAAAATTTATTAGCCTCGATTTTTCATTACCTTTATCAACATGGTTGAGTACAGGTCTTTCATCGAGCAATGGCAATGTGAAAGCCAATATCTATGCGAATAAGAGCTTTGATGATTCGGTTATTACAAGTGTCGGAGGTTCGGTATCAAAGCTAGTTAAAGATAAAAATAACGGTGAGTCTAATATTTCAACAATGGGCTATGCCTCTTACGAGACTAAATATAACTCAGGTATGGTGACACTTAACCGGCCCGATAGTAATAGGCTTAATGGTAATTTGACGTCAAGAGGCTCAGTCGCTTATAGCAATGGAACTATTATGCCAAGTGGGCAGCAAGGGAAATCAGGTGTCATTATTAATTCGGATATTTATGGAGCTGGGAGTATGACTGCGCGTGTTAATGGGCAAAATTACCCTGTTAGTGGAGCAAATACCTTTATTCCATTATCACCTTATTCTGACTATGACATTCAATTAATGAATGATGCGAAATCTAAAGACAGTTTTGACATTGTCTCAGGGCGAAATAAGTCTGTCACATTATACCCTGGGAATATTGCTATTTATAAACCTGAAGTTAGGCAGCTCGTGACGGTATTTGGCCGTTTGAAATCGCCAACTGGCGAATTTATTAAATATGCGTCTATCCGTAACCATATTGGTCGAACGAAAACAGATCACAATGGTGAGTTTTCTATGGATGTCGATGTTCGCTACCCTGTTATTTCACTTCTACAAGAAGATGAGCAAACTATATGCGAAGCTGATTTGAATCTAGAGGGGGCCAGAGGTGCGTTATGGCTAGGGGATGTAACTTGTGACCCGCAAAGAACAGTCGCATTAAGGCAATGAGAGTTTCATGATGAATAAAAAATATTTCTTACTATTTTTGGCGAGTTGTTTGTTGAATGGCGTCTTTAGTTCTTCTGGCTTAGCTGTGGCTCTGAGTAATTCTTATGTGTTTATTGAAAATGGTGTTGATAATGAGTTTTTTGTAACACCAAGATCTTTAGATCCTCGATTCACTGGCGCAAATAAATTTTCCCGTTATTCAGCAAGAAATCAAGAAAGCTTAGGTTATATGGGCTACACCAATACCTCGATTCGGGCCAACCAGAATGTAGATATTTGGTTTGAAAATTCACCGATTGATAGCCCATTTATTGGTAACCGCTGTATGCGTAATTACTGTAACCGCGATACGGGTTATTGGCCTGCACAATATATTGGTCGAAATGGTGCATATAAAATTGTACAGGATAATACCTTGGGGGAAGGGGCATACGCGCGAGGTATTTTTAGTGAGTCAACATACCAATATTTTCAAAAACTGCCTATTGGTACCGTGGAAACTTATAGCTATCGTGCATGTATGACTGACTTAGATTATGACCCTGCAAAAGGGGAAAGTTGCCAAAGTGTTGGTGGGCGAATTATCGCATCTCATGAGTTTACAATGACGAAATCAGGGCATATTAAACTGAGTTCAACAGGAGCAATGCAAGAAGTTTATATTGATAGTAATGGTAATCCAAGCCTAGGTCCCGGGGAGCAATTTTGTCGTATTGGTATTGTTGCCAACGTGAACGGTTTAATTTGCCAAGTGGTAAAACATGAAACATCGGGGGATATTTTTGCGAATGTGTTGCTGACATTAAAAGTAAATTCAACATTAATTCCATTTACCCCTGCTGCTGCATCAATAAAAATAGGCCCTGACGACGGTTCTAATGTTTGGCGAAATTACAACTCGGCTTATGCAGCGAACTCATATTTTAAAAGTTCAAATAACTATGTTTCTATCTTTTTTTCTAATACGTTTTTCAAACAATTAGTGACAAATAATATTGATTTCACCAATAGCCAAGACTTTTTTACGTTTTCGTTTACGAATCCTGCCGCTGCCCCACAGTCAGGCTATTATGAATTCACGCCATCGAACCAGTTAGTGATAAAGCCTAGGGACTACAGCATTAGTATTGTGCCAGCTGATTATATTCCTAACCCGTCAAAAACGGGGAAAATTGGCCCAGCGGAACCACCAATTGAGTTTAATTATATTGTGACGACAAGCGGCCCTCGACAAGCGGACTCGATCACTGCAAGAGTCGAGGGGCCGACAGTGAATGTTAACGGGCAAAATTTTTGTTTGTTCAGCTCCGATGATGACAAATTTCGTGTTCCGTTTTCAGCTTACTTATCATTTAAAAATACTTCAGGTATCGAAGAGTCTTATCGCTCAAATTGTGATGGTACGGAAATATCAATGAATAATGCGTTGTGGGCGGAAACTCCGTGGGATATTCCTAACCAAGATTTAGGGTCATTCTATCGTACTAATTTGGATTTACGTTTCCCAATGAATGATTCAAACTCATTATTTACGTTAGATGGCATCGATTGGTTAGGAACGGTGTCTGCGAGTGGAACGGTTGTCGTGAAAGCGATTTGGACGGGGCCAGATGTCCATTTATAAGGTTGGTGTGATTCGAACTCATAAGATGAAGTGTATAGTACCCCAACTATTGACTAGTGCGTTATTGCTTTTTTCATTTTTTGGTAAAGCCTATGCACTTTATTTGAGCTCAGATATTTCATCTTTAGAACCTAACAAAAGCTTTTTTTCAAAGTCCTATATCAATGACACGAAAAAGGTGAATTTATATACATTTAGCGCATACAAAATAGATAAGCCAGATAATAAAGAGCAAGGGAAGCCAATAGAAGAAGGGGAAATTATTTTTACCCCATTAAAAAAAATCGTATTACCCGGTGAGCAAGAGTATTTTAAGATTTTTTATCGCGGTAAAACGGATGACAAAGAGCGTTATTATAAGATTGTGATCAGCGAAACAGCGCTTGATGTGGAAACAGACTCTTCTCAGAATCAGCAATCGTTATTTTACCCCACAGTTAGTTTAGAAACCTATTTTGTGGTTAGGCCGAAAGATATTGCATTTAAATATTCGATGGATGCGGATGCGGGCAGATTAAAAAATACGGGCAATACTTATTTTAGGGTGTTAATTCATGAAAGCTGTGAAGTAAAGGATGATGAGCAGCCCTTAGTTCTTTATCTTTTACCGCAACAAGAATTTCGCCATGAAGCTTTAAAGAAAAAAAGCCGTAAATACATTGTTATATTTGATAAATACCATTCTATAGGCAACTGCGATTAGCTGATTTAAAATTTCATATTATATGATTAGCCAGTAATATTTATTGTTACTGGTTTTTTCAATTCATGTTACTTCTATCTATTAATAATCATTAGAAAGGCTAGGTCTTTTACTCAACTCAAACAAAAATATTCGGGCATATTGCGCTTTTTTTTGTCTAAAACTTTGCCAATTATCACTAATGTGGCAGCTAAATGAGCTAGAAGCATAAATCACCTTGATCCCAGACACTGAACTCAGGTTTAATAAGGTTAGTCACTTGCGCAAAAATGTAAGTCTTAAGGGATATTTTGCGCAATGGAATGGATTCAGCTTTGCGGCAGTTCAATTTATTAGCGATCTGCTGCCATGAACATAGCAAATATTGCGGTATGGGTAGAATTGGGTTACTTTCAATCGCTCTATTCGTGAAATGCTCAGTATGTTGTCGATGTGTTGTGGTTCCTTAGATAAGGAAACCGATGGCGATACCTCGGTAAATTGATATTTTCATGTTGCAGCGAAATTAAAGTAGCACTATCCGTATTGCGTTGTAAAAATTGGTTTAAGTACGTTTTTATCCTACCTGGAGTATACTGATGACGACTCGTAAAACCCTTGCTAATGCTATCCGCTTTCTAAGTATGGATGCGGTTCAAAAAGCAAAATCAGGGCATCCTGGCGCGCCAATGGGCATGGCTGATATCGCTGAAGTACTGTGGCGTGACCATATGAATCATAACCCAGCAGACCCTCACTGGGCAGATCGCGACCGTTTTGTACTGTCAAACGGCCATGGCTCAATGTTGATTTATAGCTTACTGCACCTCACTGGTTATGACTTACCTATCGAAGAGTTAAAAAACTTCCGCCAATTACACTCTAAAACACCGGGCCACCCAGAATATGGCTATACTCCAGGTGTTGAAACAACAACTGGTCCTTTGGGGCAAGGCATTGCAAACGCAGTGGGTTTTGCGATTGCAGAACGCACATTAGCCGCGCAATTTAACCGCCCTGGCCATGACGTTGTTGACCACCACACTTATGTTTTCATGGGTGATGGCTGTATGATGGAAGGTATCTCGCATGAAGCATGTTCTTTAGCGGGTACACTGAAATTAAATAAACTGATCGCATTCTATGATGACAACGGTATCTCAATTGATGGTGAAGTTGAAGGTTGGTTTACTGACGATACCGCAGCACGTTTCGAATCTTATGGCTGGCATGTTATCCGTGATATCGACGGACATGATGCATCACAGATCAACGCGGCAGTGAATGAAGCGAAAAACCAAGCTGATAAACCAACACTGATTATGTGTAAAACTATTATTGGTTTTGGTTCACCAAACAAAGCGGGCTCTGAGTCTGTTCACGGTGCACCTTTAGGTGATGCTGAAATTGCAGCAACTCGTGAAGCTCTGGGTTGGAGCTACGGCCCATTCGAAATTCCTAAAGATATCTATGAAGCTTGGGATGCTCGTACCGCAGGTAAAGAAAAACAAAGCGCATGGGATAAAAAATTCGCCGCATATGCAGCACAATTCCCTGAATTAGCAGCGGAATTTACTCGTCGTATGAATGGTGAATTACCGGCTAATTTTGATGCGGATGCAAAACAATTTGTTGAAAATCTGCAACAAAATCCAGCAAATATTGCCAGCCGTAAAGCATCACAAAATGCACTAGAAGCGTTTGGTAAAGTATTACCTGAATTTATGGGCGGTTCTGCGGACTTAGCTCCAAGTAACTTAACCATGTGGTCAGGTTCGAAAGCGCTGAACGTTGACCCAGCCGGTAACTATATTCACTACGGTGTTCGTGAATTTGGTATGTCAGCTATCATGAACGGTATCGCGTTACATGGTGGTTTCATTCCTTACGGCGCGACATTCCTGATGTTCGTTGAATACGCACGTAATGCGGTTCGTATGGCAGCACTGATGAAAGTGCGTAGCATCTTCGTTTATACTCACGATTCTATTGGTCTGGGGGAAGATGGCCCGACTCACCAACCGGTTGAGCAACTGGCAAGCCTGCGTGTGACACCTAATGTCAGCACATGGCGTCCTTGTGACCAAGTTGAATCTGCGGTGGCGTGGAAATATGCTATCGAGCGTAAAGATGGCCCAAGCGCATTAATCTTCTCACGTCAGAATTTAGAGCAACAACCTCGTACCGCTGAGCAATTAGCCAATATCGAGAAAGGCGCTTACATTCTGAAAGATTGCGCAGGTTCGCCTGAACTAATCTTTATTGCAACAGGTTCTGAAGTGGAATTGGCAGTTAAAGCAGCTGACCAATTAACGTCAGAAGGCCGTAAGGTTCGTGTTGTGTCTATGCCATCAACTGATGCATTTGATAAACAAGACGCGGCATACCGTGAAGCAGTATTACCTGCAAATGTTAGCGCACGTGTTGCTATTGAAGCGGGCATCGCAGATTACTGGTTCAAATACACAGGCTTAAATGGTGCCATCATTGGTATGCATACCTTTGGTGAATCTGCACCAGCGGAAGAGCTGTATAAAGAGTTTGGCATCACTGCAGAAAAAGCGGTTGAAGCAGCGAAATCTTTACTGAAATAAAATAAGAAGGAATGAGTTCCGAATTTCGGTTCTCATTTTTAATTATCTTGTTGAACAACGCCTAGCGATAAACTAGGCGTTGTTTTTTTGTGCACCAATATAGGATTTTCTATTGCGTTCTATAAATATATCCCTTAATCTAATCCTAGATAAGCTGAACCGTTTCAGTTGTATGTTATAGAATGAAAATATTTTTTAAAAATGTCGGTTGAAGCACACTTTTGATGTTTGACAGCTAAAATGAGCAGTAGAGTTGGTGTGAGTCAGTTATCCTTAGCAACCGTGTGATTTTGCTCAGATACAAGGTGTAGAATGGCAATCAGGGTAGCAATAAATGGCTTTGGCCGCATTGGTCGAAGTGTTCTAAGAGCGTTGTATGAATCAGGCCGTCGGGCAGAAATTGTCGTGGTGGCGGTTAATGAACTAGCTGAACCTGAAGGTATTGCACATTTGCTGAAGTATGATTCCAGCCATGGGCGTTTTGCTTGGGATGTACGACTTAACGGAACACTTTTACAAGTTGGTGATGACAATATTCGCTTATTTCACCAATCTGAGCTGCATGAGTTACCTTGGAAAGAATTGGGAATTGATGTTGTTTTAGATTGTAGTGGGGTTTATGGTTCACGGGATGACGGCTTACTGCATTTAGCGGCAGGAGCGAAAAAAGTGTTATTTTCTCACCCAGGTGCTGATGACCTTGATGCAACTATCGTTTATGGTGTTAACCATGAAAGCTTAACCGCTCAAGATAAGATTGTTTCCAATGCTTCTTGCACCACCAATTGTATTATTCCAATTATTAAATTGCTTGATGAGGCTTTTTCGATTGAATCGGGAACCGTGACGACGATTCATGCGTCAATGAATGACCAGCCTGTTATCGATGCCTATCATAAAGATTTACGCAGAACTCGTGCAGCGAGTCAGTCTATTATTCCTGTTGATACCAAGTTAGCGGCAGGAATTACGCGAATTTTTCCGAAATTTAAAGACCATTTTGAAGCCATTTCTGTCCGTGTACCGACGACGAATGTGACAGCGATTGATTTGAGTGTTACCGTACATAACGATGTTTGTGTTGATAAAGTCAACCAACTACTGCGAAACGCGGCACAAGGCCATTTTCGTGGTATAGTGGATTACACTGAATTACCGCTAGTCTCGATGGATTTCAATCATGATCCACACAGTGCTATTATTGATGGTACACAAACGCGAGTTAGTGGTAAGCATTTAATTAAAACCCTAGTTTGGTGTGATAACGAATGGGGGTTTGCTAACCGGATGCTAGATACAACATTAGCGATGGCAGCGACAGGTTTAAACTAATTGGCGACTGACAGACAGCAGGGCATGATAACTTTATTGCTTTGCACAGTCGCTGATGGAAACTTTATAGAGAATCAACGAGAGGATTCACCATGTCTGTAATTAAGATGACCGATTTAGACTTAGCGGGTAAACGCGTATTCATCCGTTCTGACTTAAACGTTCCTGTAAAAGATGGCAAAGTTACTTCTGATGCACGTATTCGTGCTTCATTACCAACAATTGAAGCTGCTCTGAAACAAGGCGCTAAAGTCATGGTCACTTCTCACCTTGGTCGCCCGACCGAAGGCGAGTACAACGAAGAGTTTTCACTGCAACCTGTTGTTGACTATCTGGCTGACAAAATGGATTACCCAGTCCGCTTAGTTAAAGACTACCTTAACGGTGTTGAAATCGAAGCTGGCGAGTTAGTTGTGCTGGAAAACGTTCGCTTTAATAAAGGCGAGAAAAAAGACGATGAAACACTGTCAAAACAATATGCTGCATTGTGTGATGTTTATGTCATGGACGCATTCGGTACGGCTCATCGTGCACAAGCGTCAACACATGGCGTTGCTAAATTCTCTCCAGTTGCTTGCGCTGGCCCACTACTAAGTGGCGAGTTAGAAGCATTAGGTAAAGCACTAGATAACCCAGCTCGCCCGATGGTTGCGATTGTTGGCGGTTCAAAAGTATCAACGAAACTGACTGTATTAGATTCCCTATCTAAAATTGCAGACCAACTGATTGTTGGTGGCGGTATTGCGAATACCTTTATCGCAGCAGAAGGCAATAATGTTGGTCGCTCATTATATGAAGCAGACTTAATCCCTGAAGCGAAAAAATTACTGGCACATTGCCAAATTCCAGTACCGACTGATGTTCGTGTTGCGACTGAGTTCTCAGAAACCGCAGAAGCGACATTGAAAGCAAGTACTGAGATTAAAGACGACGAACAAATTCTGGATTTAGGTGACGAATCTGCACAGCGCTTGGCTGAGATTCTGAAAAATGCGAAAACCATTTTGTGGAATGGCCCAGTTGGTGTATTTGAGTTCCCTAATTTCCGTAAAGGTACCGAGATCGTTGCAAAAGCGATTGCAGACAGCGATGCATTCTCTATTGCGGGTGGTGGTGATACGTTGGCCGCTATCGATTTATTCAATATCGCTGACAAAATTTCATATATCTCTACTGGTGGCGGTGCTTTCCTTGAGTTCGTTGAAGGTAAAAAGCTCCCTGCTGTTGTGATGCTAGAAGAACGTGCTAAAGCGTAATTAATTGTTCATACACAACAGGCAGCGTAGGCTGCCTGTTTACCACAGGACCTTTTCACATGTCTAAAATTTTTGATTTTGTTAAACCGGGTGTTATCACGGGTGATGATGTACAGAAAGTTTTCGCAGTTGCTAAAGAAAATAACTTTGCATTGCCAGCGGTGAACTGTGTTGGTACGGATTCAATTAACGCCGTACTTGAAGCGGCCGCGAAAGTGCGTGCGCCAGTTATTGTTCAATTTTCAAACGGCGGTGCTGCATTCATCGCAGGTAAAGGTTTGAAAGCAGAAGGGCAACAAGCAGCAATTTTAGGCGCAATTTCAGGCGCTTATCATGTGCATCAAATGGCAGAGCACTATGGTGTGCCTGTTATTCTGCATACCGACCACTGTGCGAAAAAATTACTGCCATGGATCGATGGCCTGTTAGATGCAGGTGAAAAACACTACGCGAAAACGGGTAAACCACTGTTCTCTTCTCACATGATTGACCTGTCAGAAGAAACACTGGAAGAAAATATTGAGATCTGTGCTAAATATTTAGCGCGTATGGCTAAAATCGATATGACATTAGAAATCGAATTAGGCTGTACAGGTGGTGAAGAAGATGGTGTTGATAACACTGGTATGGACAGTTCTGAGCTGTACACTCAGCCAGAAGACGTTGCATACGCTTACGAAAAACTGAGTGCGGTGAGCCCACGTTTCACTATCGCTGCATCTTTCGGTAACGTTCACGGTGTTTATAAGCCAGGTAACGTTCAGTTAACGCCAAAAATTCTGCGTAATTCACAAGATTACGTTTCAGAAAAATATAACCTGCCACACAACAGCTTAGACTTCGTATTCCACGGTGGTTCTGGCTCAAGTGCTGCTGAAATCAAAGAAGCAGTAAGCTACGGTGTTATTAAAATGAACATCGATACTGATACTCAGTGGGCTGCTTGGGATGGTATTTTACAGTACTACAAAAAGAACGAAGGCTATTTACAAGGCCAATTAGGTAACCCAGAAGGTGCGGATAAGCCTAATAAAAAATATTATGACCCACGTGTATGGCTACGTAAATCTGAAGAATCAATGATTGTTCGTTTAGAGCAAGCATTTAAAGAACTGAACTGTGTTGACGTTCTGTAATTAACACGCATTAAGTTTCTTGTGATGAATCCCCCAGTGAGGTGACTTGCTGGGGGATTTTTTAGTCATGTAGATAGCGGAGTTTCACTTAATTGTGAAAGTAGTTTTAAAAATAGCGCTTCACTTTGTGTTAGAGGTTTACTGGCCTCAGTGATCGCACATATGCGGTTATGAAAAACAGGGGAATCGTTCATTTCTATTAGTGAGTGGCGAAAATTAATATGGGAGGCATAGTTCTCGGGCAGAATTCCGACATAGTGACCTGAAGCGATAAAAGTGGCAACGGCCTCAAGGCCAGCGGCCTCAGGACCTCGACTAAATTCACCCGATGCTAAAATACTTTCAGTGAATGGATGTGGCCGATAAACCAATGCTAGATTATGTTTGTTACTGGCGGTATTGGCAGAAACATAAAGCTTATGGTTTTCTATAAATAAGAATTGATAATTATAACGGCTGTTTTCGTGATATTGCCCCCGAATACCGATTTGAATTGTTCTGTCGCTAAGCGCTTTATTTAATTGATTATGGTTGAGTATGCTTAGCTCTAATTTGACATTAGGTGCCTCTTGGGTAAATTGAGTGATAGTGGCTGATAAATGGCAGAGTGGATCCGTTAAAATATGTTCAATAACACCAATAACTAATGTGCCAGATAAAATCCCATGGCGTTCATCAACTTCAGTTTTGATATTATCTAATGCTTTCAAAGCAGTATTGGCTTTTTCTATCACAAATAAACCTGATTCAGTTAGCTTAAAGCCTGAAGGTCCTCTTTCACATAATTGGACACCGAGTTTTTCTTCAATTTCACGAATATGGCGGCTTATCGACGCTTTTGACATATTTAATTTTTTTTCTGCAATGGTAAAGCCACCGACTTCTGCAACGGAAGTAAAAACACGTAATGATTTTAAGTCTTTTTCCGTTAGTTTTTTATTATGCATATTTATACCTATTACGTGAAATGAATCACTAAATGCTAATCTAGCTTAATTTTTGTTGGGATACAAATGACATAAATAATGCTGTTTTATTTTAATTATTAAAATTATTTTTGTTTTCTATAAAAGGTTTCATTTTATGAAACCATAGGATCAAAAATATCACTTTTATTCCTATCAGATACGTATATCTTAAAGTTGTAGTTGTTAATAGATTATTACCAAAGTGGCGCCACAAAATAATAATTAATCCAAATATATATAAATACAAAAGGATTCTAATTTATGGTCACAGATGAATTGTTAACAATAAAATTAGATATGATTACATTTACAGCATTAGGGGCTTTATTATTAATCGCTAGCAATGTAATTATAAAAAAATTCCCATTTTTTATGAAGTATTCAATTCCTAGCCCTGTTATCGGCGGGTTTATGTTTTCTATTGTAATGTGGTTAGCGTATCAATTTAATATTGTAGAACTTAATTTTGATAACACATTATATGACTTATCGATGTATGTATTCTTCGTCACAATTGGTTTAATGACAGGTGTTAAACTATTAGTGAGCGGTGGAAAAATATTACTGATTTATATGGTAATTTGCTGGGGACTGGCATTTATGCAAAATGGCGTCAGCATTGGTTTATCATATGTTTTAGATATTGAGCCATTAGTTGCCATGATGGCAGGCCAAGCCTCGATGCAGGGTGGTCATGGTATGGCGGCATCTTTAGCACCACTGATTGAATCCTTTGGTCACGACCAAGCTCTGAATGTTGGGTTAGCGGCTTCAACGTTTGGTTTGATTGCAGGGTCAATTCTAGGAGGGCCAGTTGGGAACTGGTTGATTCAAAGAAATAAATTAAAAATTGAAACTGACCATGTTGATTTAGAAAATTTAGCGGAAAGTAACAGCACAGAAGATAAAATTACAGCCCAACAATGTATTATTACAGGGGCGGTTATTTTAAGCATACTTGCTATCGGAATGCCGACAGCGAAATGGATAAGCACAGCAACGAGCTTTACCATTCCCGGCCATATTTTTAGTTTATTTGTTGGTGTTGTATTTCATTCAATTAATGAAAGAAAGCCGATAATTAAAATATCTCGTAATACAGTAGTGTTAATTTCTACTCTATCACTAGAAATGTTTTTAGTGATGGCAATGATGAAGTTAAAACTTTGGGAATTATATGAGTTAGCCTTGCCACTAACGATTATATTAATATCTCAGGTTATTACAACAATATTAGTTGCTATATTCGTTGTTTACCGTGCATTAGGTAAAAACTATGATGCCGCTGTTATGTCCGCTGGTTTTATTGGACATGGTTTAGGTGCAACACCAAATGGCTTAGTGGTTATGGACGCTATTTGTAATAAATATGGGTTATTCTCACGAAAAGCATTCATTATTATTCCAATTGCTGGAACAGTATTAACGGATATTGTTGGCGTCCCTCTATTTGTATTCCTAGCTAACACATTTGGTGGCTAAGAAATAAAAAATAAAAGAAATAAAACTAAATCTAAGAAGGAATAGTTGGTATGAAAAAATTAACGACACCCCCACATGTTGGCCATAAAACATTTTTATATTCAGAATTAGTGACTGAATTGGCCGGCATTGAAGCGGATATTGCCATACTAGGGATGCCATTTAGTTCTGCTTATAGTGCCCATGCATTTACTAATGACCAATCTCGAGCTCCACAATATTTACGTGATATGAGTGACCGAATTGTTAGGCATCCAGATCATTATGATTTTGATATTGATGGGCCACTACTACAAGGTCGAAAAGATATTAAATTTGTTGACTGTGGTGATGTTATTCCTGATTTATCAAAGCCTTTGGGGGAACATCATCAACGCGCGGCTGAGGCGATTCGGCAATTACTAAGAGCTAAGGCACTTCCTATTGTTTTAGGGGGCGATCATGGGATCACAACGCCTATTTTGCAGGGATTTGATGAAATAGGGCCGATTACACTTGTACATATTGATGCACATTTAGATTGGCGTGAAGAGGTTAATGGTGTCGATACTGGCCTTTCAAGCCCGATCCGCCGCGCTTCAGAAATGAAACATATAGGTGAAATTTTCCAAATCGGTTTACGTGCACAAGGTAGTGGGCGCCCAGCGGATTACCAAGCGGCTAAAGACCATGGGGCGCATGTTATTCCAGCCTATGAATTGCATGAGGTTGGAATGCAAGCCATTTTAGACCGGATCCCTGATAATTCGAACTACTATATTAGTATTGATGCGGATGGCATTGACCCAAGTATCATGCCTGGAGTTGATGGCCCAGCTCCTGGTGGGGTGACCTATTTGCAGGCTCGCAGCCTAATTCACGGTTTAGTGAAAAAGGGGCGCGTTGTTGGTATGGATATTGTGGAAATTACCCCAGCCAAGGATATTCCATCTAAGCTAACGGGGGTGACTGCCGGGCGCTTCGTTGTGAACCTTATTGGGGCATCTATCCGAGCGGGTTATTTTGATAAGTAATCGTCAATAAAAAACAGCAGTCTTCAAATGGAGGCTGCTGTTTTTCAGTAGGTTTCAAATTTTTTAGTAGAGAGTTATATCGGGGTTCCTTGATGAAACCGCAACTGCCATTGGTTTTCTGAATTTTTTAGCCAAATAGATGAACGGTGGGTGAGTTTGATTTTTTTACTATGGTGTAATTCAAAACTGGTATAGGTCATTAACACGGTATTATCGCTCAAGAATGAGCAGTGATAATTTTCTGAATAAATAGATGTTTCCATTTCATTTGCCAATGACAAAAGCGTATCTCGCTTATCACTGGTTCCCCCAGAACGACCAAATTCAAAAAAATCCGCATGTAATATCTCACGAAGAAAATCACTATTCTGTCGGTTAGAACTGTTATGTAATTTTTTTTCTAATTCAATCAATTTATGTATCACTCGCGCTCTCCCAATTTTTGTGCCAGTTTCTCGGCTAGCAGAGTAACAATGTCCGAAGTATTTGCCTGGAAATGCATGGCAATTTCCATTTCTTGAGCGGCAGGGAAACCGTCTTCTTCTGTTAAAATTCGATGTTGAGGCAGTTTTGCTCGCAAAGGTAATAAACTGACACCTAACCCGTCGGCGATAGCACTTTGAATGCCCGCGAGGCTAGAACAAGTATAAGTTATGTGCCAAGGGCGTTGTTCATTGTCTAATAACTTAAACATATCATTACGATACAGACCATTTTCAGGAAAAACTACCAAGGGTACGGAATCATTATTGCAGTGTTTATATTGGTTGCTCATTAGCCAACATAATGGTTCAGGCCAATGGTAATCACTTTTAAATTCGCCTTTTTTCTGTTTCACAATAATTAAATCTAACTCACCATGTTGGTAGCGCTGATGAAGCTGACGGCTTAGGCCACTTGTGACTTCTAATCGCACATTGGGATTAGCTTGCATAAATGCAGCAAGTGTTGGGGTAACTTGGCCAGAAGCGAGATCTTCCGGAAAACCGAGCCGAATAGTTTGAATTACTGCATTGCCAGTGATTTTCATAAAGAAGGTATCATTGAGTACTAAGATATTTTTTGCATAACTCAACAAAACTTCACCCGTTTCGGTTAAGGTGAGTATGCGGTGTCCCCGAACGAATAAAGGCTGGCCGACTAAAGTTTCTAGCCGTTGAATCTGCTGGCTCAATGTTGATTGCGTTGAATTTAAATGCTGTGAAGCCACGGTGAAATTCCCTGTTTCAGCAACAGTGACAAAGGTTTTCAACAAAACAAGATTAAGTAATGGATTCATTTTATAAATACCTACCATTTAGTTATTTAATTTTTAAATAGCATACTTTTTCAGTAGATTAAAGAGTCATCGGGGAGATTAATCATGAAAACATTCTTTTTACGTGCGAAATGGTTGGTTCACTTAGTTAGCATTCTTATGATTTCGTTGGCATTTATGGTGAAAGGTATGGCGAATCCACAACTTGATTCTTTGGTGCCATTGGCTGAGCAAGGGAATCTACAAGGCGTTAAATCCTTGGTTGAGCAAGGTGCGAATATTGAACAGCGCGATTTACGCCAACGTACTGCGTTGATGGCGGCAACCCATGAAAACCATATTGAAGTTGCCCGTTTTTTGATAGAGCAAGGCGCAGATGTTAATGCACGCGATAATATGCAAGATTCCCCTTATTTGTACGCAGGAGCGCGTGGTTTACAAGAGATACTCGTATTAACCCTACAACATGGCGCTGACTTGAAAAGCACTAATCGCTACGGGGGAACTGCGTTGATCCCTGCAGCAGAACGCGGACACGTAACGACGGTCAAAACCTTGATTGATGCGGGGGTTGATGTGAATCACGTTAATCGGTTGGGTTGGACTGCACTGATTGAAGCGATTATTTTGGGTGATGGTAGCGATAAGTACGCACAAATTGTCACTGAATTAATTAAGGGCGGCGCAAATGTCAATTTAGCTGATGGCTCGGGGATATCACCGTTGACGTTGGCAAAAAGTAAAGGTTACCGTAATTTGATTGAAATTCTTGAGAATTCAGGAGCGAAATAATGTCGGATACGCAATTTTTGCAACAAGCTATCAACTTAGCAATGGAAAACGTGCAAGCTGGCGGACGACCTTTTGGCGCAATTGTTGTCTGTGATGGGCAAGTCGTTGCAAATGGCGTCAACCAGATGCTTGAGCTCAATGACCCAACTGCCCATGCGGAGCTGATGGCGCTGCGTCAGGCTGGGCAAAAATTAAGCCGTGTGAAATTAGATGACTGTGTGGTTTATGCGAGTGGGCAGCCTTGTCCTATGTGCCTTGCTGCCATGCGAATGGCGGGTATCTCTCGGGTCGTTTACGCCTATTCAAACGATGATGCCGCACCTTTTGGGCTTTCTACGGATGCCATTGCCAAAGTGCTGAGAGTTGCTCCTGAACAACAATCAGGTTTACGGTTTGAACAATTAAAGCCTAATGATGAAACGCGCAGTACCCTGTACCAACAGTGGTGGGAACGGCAATCTAAATGAGTAAAACAGCCCCATCTTCGTTGGCGTTGATACTAACCATTGTCTTAGTCGGGTTGAATTTACGGCCCTTTATGACGGGCCCAGGGCCCGTTATCGACAATATCATTCAAACGACAGGGATGAGTTATCAAAGCATTTCGCTTTTAACGTTGTTACCCATGTTGTTGATGGGGGTTGGGGCATTGGTTGTGCCGATGTTAAACCAACGTATAGGCGAACGTGCGGGGCTCAGTACTGCAATGCTATTACTGCTAGTCGGTTCACTTGCTCGTTACTTTGTTGTTGATGGTGCGGCTTTATTATTAACCGCTTTTTTATGCGGTGTGGGTGCGGCTTATATTCAGTCGGTATTTCCTGGGCTCATTAAAGCGAATTTCCCCCAAAAAATGGCGATGATGACAGGTTTGTATTCAGCCACGTTAATGGCGGGGGGAGCAATTGGTGCACAGCTAACGCCTTTGGTTGAGAAAATAACAGGCCACTGGCAGAGTGCTTTAGCATGGCTTGCCTTCCCAGCTTTGCTCGCGTTGTTGGCTATTTGGGCGAATGTACATACAGAGCGGAGTTCAAAAGTGGAATCGATCTCAGTATTGACGTTCTTACGAAAGCCGAGAGCATGGTTGTTGATGGCAGGTTTTGGGCTGATTAATGCGGGTTATGGTACCGTAGTGACTTGGTTGGCACCTTTTTTCCAAGAGCAGGGAATGAGTGCTGCACAAAGTGGCACGTTTGTTGCCATATTAACGGTGTTTCAGGCGTTATCTGCGCTAATGATCCCTGTATTTGCTTCGCATAATATTGATCGTCGCTTTTGGCTGATTATTACGCTCAGTTGCCAAGCTCTTGGTTTTTCTGGTCTGATGCTGTTTGCTAGCGATGTGCCACTTTTGTGGGTGGCACTATTAGGTATGGGGTTAGGCGGCTGCTTTGCACTTAGTATTATTACCGCTTTAGATCATCTGCCTCATCCCGTCAGCGCAGGCGCATTGACTTCGTTAATGCAGGCTGGTGGCTTTATTATTGCGGCATTTGGGCCATTAGCGGCGGCTTGGTTGCATCAAGTCAGTCAGGGTTTTACATGGGTATGGGCAATGCATGTGGTCTTTGTATTAGTAACATTGATTCTTTATTTGCGTTTGAACCCTAAAAGCTATAATCAAATCTTCAATTTAAGATAATTAATCTCCTCTTTGTTTATTGCGAATGATAATTATTGTTATCTTTGTGTTTTTTTGCCACTATAACTGTTTATTTATTCGTCTAGGTAAGAGCCCTATGCAGCAGCGTATTGAAGATAAATTCACACAAGCACATTCAGCCCGTGAAGAACAATCTGTTGGTGAATTTATCCGGATCCGCCGCGGTGAGTTTCTGATTAACCGTGATTTAGGTATTGAAGAAGAACAAGCCGCTGGGCTCAAAATTGTGGCTATCCATCAAGGGGCAATGGGTTGCCGTAGTAGTGCGGGACAAAATGTTGAGGTCAATTCACCTTCTTTGATTTTATCGAGCAGTCCGCAAAATTATCTATTGAATAATCAATTTTATGGTCAGCAAACCATGAAATACACCATGATAGATATTTCTCCTGAATGGTTGGAAATGCAACAATTAAGTTTACCAGATACTTGCTATCATCCTCGTTCCCCAAAGCTATTACAGTTGGTTATTCCACCGAGTGTACTGGCGATCACTCATCAGTTATTTGCTTGCCCGACTCATTCGTCATTACGCCAACTCTATTTGAGCGCTAAAGTGTCTGAAATTACGGCACTATGCTTACATCATTCGCTATCTCATACAAATACGCCTGTTATTAGCGTATTGCGCCAGAGAGATATTGATATCTTGCATATGGCAAAAACTATATTGATTCAGGAAATGGAATCTCCACCCAGTTTAGATGAATTAGCTAAACGGTTAGGGGTCAATACCCGTAAACTCACGCAAGGCTTTCGCCAATTATTTGGCAATAGTATTTATGGCTGGTTGCAGGAGACCCGCTTGGAAACAGCTTTCCAACTATTGAGTATGAATGATGCAAATATCTCAACAGTGGCTTACCAAGTCGGCTATACCCCCGCTCATTTCTCCGTTGCATTTCGCAAACGCTTTGGTATTTCACCTAATCAACTCAAAAAATAACAGTGTGTACGCCGGATAACGATAGACAAATTCCGGCGGTCGAAAGTATCCCATCACATTAATTGTTAAATTGATAACAATTATCATTTAACTTTTTTAGGGTGGGAAATGCTGTCCGTTTATAACATTAAGTCACGCGGAAAATTCCGCTTAACACCTTGTGCCCTTTTGTGTGCAACAGTGAGTTGGTCTGCGATGGTGAATGCAGCACCTATGCAACCGAAACAGGATGTTATACAAGTGACCGCATCCTCAGAGACTGATGATGACTATGTTGCACCGGGGGTGACAACACTTGGCAAAATGGCTCTTAAACCACGGGAAGTGGCGCAATCTGTTAGCGTGATTGATAGAGAGCAAATTGAAAAACAAAACCTACAAACGCTTGATGATGTAATGCAACGTGCAACAGGGGTAACCAGTGCGCCCTATGTGAAGTTAACAACGGCTTATTATGTGCGTGGCTTCCAGATTGACTCATTTGAAATTGATGGTGTGCCAGCGCTATTAGGAAACATGGCTAGTTCTCCTCAAGATATGGCGGTATATGAGCGGGTTGAAATTCTTCGTGGGTCGAACGGCCTTTTACATGGTATGGGAAACCCCGCCGCAACTGTCAATATGGTAAGAAAACATGCGCCAAAAGAAAATATGGCCAAGTTCAGTTTAAGTGCGGGAAGTTGGAATCGTTATCGTGGAGAGGTGGACGTTGGGGGATTACTGAATCAATCAGGTTCAGTGCGTGGGCGGTTTGTCATGGCATGGGAAGATAAAGACTATTTTTATGATGTTTCTGACCAACAAACACGGTTGATGTACGGTACTGTTGACATCGATATTACCCCAGATACTTTACTGCGTATGGGGGCACAATTCCAAACGATTGATTCTGTTACCAATATGGCGGGTGTTCCTTTCGGTAAAGATGGCAGTGATTTACATCTACCGCGTAAAACCTATTTAGATGTGGATTGGGACCGCTTCAAGTGGGACACCTCCCGTTCATTTGCGGGTATTGAACATAAAATCAATGATGATTGGCAATATAAGCTTAACGCAGAGTATCAACATGTAAATGCCCGATTATTGTACGCAGGAGCATGGGGAAATATCGACCCTGTAACTGGTGATGGCGCAATGTTAATGGGGGGAGCGTATAAATTCCGTAACGAACAAACCAGCTTAGATACCAGTTTAAACGGTAAAGTAGACGCATGGGGGTTAACCCATGATGTGGTTGTCGGTGCAAGTTATTCTCATGCTAGTGAAAAGCAATATAGCGCAGATTTAGACCCCGCCTTAAATGTGCCAGTGAATGTGTATCGTTGGGACCCTCACAGTGTACCAAAACCTAATGTTGGCGCTTATAGCTCCGCAGGGCCAACCAAAACGACACAAAAGGGTCTATACGGGATGGGACGTATCAAAGTGATCGAACCTGTTACTGTTATTGCGGGGGTGCGTGATAGCTGGTGGGATGTGAAAACACCAACAGCAAACTTCACTGAAAATGGCCGCCTTACTCCCTACGGTGGTGTGATTTGGGATTTTACGCCGCAATGGTCATGGTATAGCAGCTATTCAACAGTTTATCAGCCACAAACAGGGAAAACGTGGAGCGGAAAAATGCTCAAACCTGTTGAAGGGCAAACGCTTGAAACGGGTGTCAAAGGCGCACTATTCAATGGCGGATTAAATCTATCAGGTGCTATTTACCAAATTGATATTAAAAATAACCCACAAATTGACCCTGCACACCCGACCGGCGGGTTTAATAATTACTTTATCAGCGGTGGGAAAGTACGTAGTCAAGGATTTGAATTGGAAGGGATTGGCTATCTAACACCTTTCTGGGATGTATCAGTGGGTTACACCTATACGGATACCAAATATCGTGATGACAGCCAGAACAAAGGCGAGTCCTATAACACATTGACCCCGCGACATATGTTGCGAGTTTGGTCGAACTATGACTTGCCTTGGAATGAGCGCAAATGGAGCTTGGGTGGTGGTATGCAAGCTCAAAGTGCATACAGTACAAGTAACGGTAATGTGACTTTACGCCAAGGCGGTTATGCGATTTTTAACGCGCGTTTAGGCTAC
This sequence comes from Providencia sp. PROV174, assembly GCF_028480685.1. Lineage (NCBI taxonomy): Bacteria > Pseudomonadati > Pseudomonadota > Gammaproteobacteria > Enterobacterales > Morganellaceae > Providencia > Providencia sp. PROV174. The sequence goes on along the minus strand of NZ_JAMPOT010000011.1, from coordinate 218,013 downwards.
CAAATCGATGAAACATGGACGGCAGCGGTTAATGTTAATAACTTGTTCGACCGTCGTTATTACTCAGGACTCTTCTCTCCACAATGGAATAACCGCTATGGTGATCCACGTAATGTAATGTTTACATTGAAGGCTGATTTCTAATGAAATTAGTGAGTTGCCTAGCAGTTATTGGCACGTTGATCGGTGGGATCGTGCTATCGATGTTGATAGCACGTTTTTATCCATCAGTAGATCCGCTCGAACGCTTATATGGAGCCATATTTCTAAGCGTTATCACCACGATGGGATTATTGGTTTATAACTTCAGTGCACTAAATTGGCGAAAATTATTAGTACGTAGCTATAGCTGGTGGCTATTGCCGCTTTTTTTAATGATGGCGGGGTGGGTATGAAGCATAAACCGCCTCTCACTCGTCGTTTAGACCAATTACATCGCAGTGCGGGGGCGCTATTTGGCGTTTTTCTGTTTGTGATCCTATTCACGGGGTGTTGGAGCTTAGGTAGTGATGCATTGCGGTTATGGTGGAACAATGTGCCACTCTCAGGTGAGTTATTACCACTCGAACAGCTCCTTGCGTTACAGCCAAGTGCAACCATGATCCAACTGCCTGAGCCGCATAATCCTGAGATCACTTTTTGCCAAGGTATGGGAAGATGTGAATTAAGCTATAGCGCGATTAACGGTGAATTGGTTGCCTTAAACAGCCCGACAATGTGGCTAGTAACATTACATAAAAACTTATTTATGGATTTTCCTGGGCGAGTTTTTATCAGTTTATTTGGTTTTGCATTCGCCGTTTTGTTAATCACAGGGCTAGTGATACAACGCCGCAGAATATCCACAATGGTGCGCTTGCCGCGCGTTACACACTTGAGAGTGTTTCTCCATGATTTACATAGCTGGCTTGGCCTATGGTGTTATCCGTGGCTGGTTTTATTTGCGTTTACTGGAGCATTATCAGGACTAGGGGCGCTAGGAACGGTTTCTCTTGGTGAAAGGGCTGCACCAGATAATCCACAAATTATCATGAAAACCTTGATGGGCGAGTTTAAGCCACTGAAAACACCAGTTCTCGTGGCTGAAAGCTCGATTACTGCGGCAATCAGTGCATTACAGCAAACAGTCCCTAGCTTTATACCTCAAACCTTGTTCAAGCAAGGTGATACGTGGGTGATTGGCGGTGTGCGTAATGGACAGTTATCTACCTCTAACTTCGAACAATATCAATTTGATAGTAAAAAGCGCCAGTTAGTTGCAGTGCGGGATTCTGCACAGCAAGGTATTTGGACACGTGCTTTTATCGCCATCCAACCTTTGCATTATGGGCAATATCAATGGTTACCTAAAATAAGTAATACATTGAGTTATCTGCATTTTACTGCAGGGGTGAGTGGGCTGATATTGGTTTCTGTTGGCCTAGCTATGTGGTGTTGGAAAAGAAATCATAGCCTAGCGGCAAGGTTCATTGTGGGCAGTTGTGGTGGATTGCTGTTGTCCGCATGTGCACTATTAGCGGCAGTGCCATGGTTCACTGCTTTGCTACCAATACACTTTTTTTTGGGCTGGGGGATAGCCTGTATAGCGAGTTTACTCTGCAAAAATGCACAGTTGAGCTTGCAGGTATGCCTTTTATTCTCTGCTGTTTTGTTGCTATCCGTATTTATAGCCTCCTATTTGTTTAGTTCGTTGCCTTTTTCTCGTATCAATCTCGTTTTGTTATGTGGCGGAATAGGGCTTTTATGTATTTTATTCGGTTGTCGAAAATTGTCAGGCACAGCAAAACGTGCGCGGAGTGAGTATGAAAGATCTATTACAAAATAAACAGTTAGTGGTGACGTTGGGGTTACTTTATCTTGCGCAAGGGATACCGATGGGGATAGCAATGGATGCGTTGCCTACTTTTTTACGCCATGACGGAGGCGAACTGAAAGCATTAGCTTTTTTGCCATTAGTTGGTTTGCCATGGGTGGTGAAATTTTTATGGGCTTCGTTTGTTGATAACCACTGGGGGAACCGTTTAGGTCGCCGTAAAAGTTGGATTATTCCAATGCAAATTATTGTCACGATAACGATGTTCGCACTAAGCACCATCGGGTTATCGGTTGAGAATGCTTTACCCTGCATTGTATTGTTGTTTGCCGCTTCCCTTGCCAGTGCTACCCAAGATATTGCAACAGATGGTATGGCTGCGGAGCAGGTCAGTGGCACAATGTTATCAAAGATCAATGCAGTACAGATAGCAGGAGTGATGGCGGGCTTTTTTATTGGTGGCGCAGGGTTGATGATCATGAGTGAAAGTTTAGGCCAACACCTTGCTTTGGGGGTTTTAGCCAGCGTGCCGTTACTCAGTTTATTGTTTATTAGTGTGTGTCCATTAAAAACGCCATCAATAACACAGGAAATAAACGAGAAAGCGAGCCTATTAAAAACCGTAAAACGTCGTGGTGCTCCGCGTTTATTGTTATTAACTTTGCTTTCTGCGGTGACAGCTGTTTCCGGTTTTGGTTTAGCCAAATTATTCCTAAATGATGCGGGTTGGTCATTAGCGCAAATTGGTCAAATGGGCATGGCAGGAGGGATGGTCACATTAGTCCTAGGCTGTGGTGGTGGAGCGTGGTTAATCGGTAAAATCGGTGTGTGGCGCGCTTTCTCATTTGGTCTGTTATTTGCTTTGTTATCTTCATTGTTATGGCTGTTGCAATCTGTTAATGGTGTTTCTATTTCTTTAGTTGCACTGTGTATTACATTTGGTTCGTTATCTGCAGGGATCACATCAGTCGCGATAATGACGGCTGGGATGCAATTTGCATCGCGCTATCAGCAAGCAGGAACGGATATGACTGCAGTTCAAAGTACCCGTGATATTGGTGAATTAGCCAGTTCGATGATGCTTGTTGGTTTAACCGCAGTGGTAGGCTATTCCGGTGGGTTTATATTAGGGGCGTTAATTGCCTTTATTGCGCTGTTAGTGACATTTTCACATTACCGCTATATGCAGCGATTAGAAACAGAGCGAGATTAAGATAAATAGATTCGGTACTACTTTTTACGTTTCTTATTTTGTTTTTTGACTTCTTTATTCACTTTCTTTGCAATGGAATTGAAGTAGATATCTAAATAGTGTCGGTTGCTTAAAAATGAAATTAAGCAACTGGCAACGATCACCAGCCAAACAAGCTGTAACTTAATTGAGTTCTCGATACTGAAAAGGAGCAACAGTGGGATCATGACCATCATACTAATGAAAACAGAACAAAATAAAGCACCTGCAATATAGAGCGAGTACTTTTTTAAGCCGAATATATTGAGGATGATCAGGACGGCCACAGTTAAAAGTAGTGTACCGAATGTCGCAAACATAATGATAAGCCCTGCCTCTTGTTCAATGAGCCAGTCCGTGAAACCAAACCAAGAGAAAGGGATACTTATCATTATAAACGCTCCTGTTTGCCATATACTCGTCATACTTCAAGTTGCAAGGGTGTTGACTACACTCAGCTAGCCGAATCACATACTCGTGTATGCTCATCGGCCTATCTTCCTTTGTCGCCTACCTGCAACTCGAATTATTTAGAGTAGAGTAGGGGGATATCTTTAAAACGAAATAATCGGGCAAAAATCAGATTAGGGAAAACATGAATATCCGTATTGTAGAGTGTGACGGTTTGGTTGAAAAATTCACGTCGGTCTGCAATTTGGTCTTCAATATGTTTTACTTGGGTTTGTAATTCCATTAGGACTGCTTTGCTAATTAGTGCTGGGTAGTTTTCTGCAACCGCAATCAGTGGCTTTATTTTCGCTGGCAGCTGATTTGCGGTATCGACTTTGGTTCCAATGTCAGTACTGGATAAATAACGCTGGCGGCTGGCCACTAATTCACTAAATAGCTGCTTTTCATGTGCCATCGCTTTATCTGCAACGTGAGTTAATACCGGCACTAATTCAACTTGCTTCTTTAGCAATACATCAATATTAGCAAACGCTTTATGGCAATTGTTTTTTAAAAATACAATATTATTATAAATATTAATAAGATAGCGTATAAAAATATAGCTAATAACCGCGATGATGATGAAAAAAATAAGCTTTTCCATGTTAGTCATTACCATCAAATAATGCGATTTGGTCGAAATGCATATTCAGCTGGCCATTTTGGTAATCCATTGGAGTCACTAAAATGACACCAATCAGTAGAAGCGCAATCATGGCGGTAATGGCTAAGTTTCGACGTAATGGACCCGTTTTGTTCCAACGAACGACATAGTCCGAGGGGGAGATGCCTAATAGCATATGAGGTGCTTTACGTATAATAATCGATTCGCCTTTTTCGTTAGCGTCTGCTGTACCAATTAATAAATAACTGCGGTTTGCTTCAAGTAAATACTCTGTGTAACGGCGATTACCGCTTTCAATATCCATATGGGGCTCTAAGCCCGGGTAAACGAAATAATCAGGGTCACATTCTACCTTAACAGAGCCCGTATCATCCGTTAGGGTAAAGCTGTGCATGTTGCACTTACTACTTTGTAAAGTATAGCTTTTTTTACCGTCTTTATCTTTTGATATGGAATATTCAAAATAAAAGGAGCCATAGCAGGTTTTATTACCTAGCTGGCTTTTAATGGACGTGCCCGCCGTGATTTTCCCTTCAACTTCCACAAGCCCCATCGCCATTGAGCGTATTTTAGAGGTGGCGAGGTTTTTCTGGAATTTTAAGAAGCGCTTGGTTGGTGTATTTTCAATTGCTTTAAATACGAAAGCTAAGACAAACGCGATAAAAAATACGCGCATGTCGATAAAGAACCCAGCAAATAGGCAAGTGGCGATCAGCATTCCCACAAGGACTCTAAGAAACGCACTAAATTTTGATGAGCCTTCATTTTGTAAGCGCTGGTAACGTTGATAGGCTACTTTGCTAGAATTGACGGCACTACGAGTAATAAAAAAGGTGATGACCAGTACAACGACATAATAAATGATACTGACATAATCACGGGTAGAAGGTGAGAGTGAGTACCACATACCACAAGCAACACTGATAAAAGGAATGATCCCCCAGTTTACTTTTTTATTTACCGAGAACTTGTTATCGATAAATAAAATGAAAGCACCAATGGCGGCTCCGAGTAAAAAATACATATTCACGCATTAATACCTTTAGGCTGACATTATTTAAACTGGACGCCTTGATATTTTTTTTCATCTTCAGAAATATCAAGTAATGGCAGTGCTGAAAAACGAAAGGCATTAGCAATTAGGCTATCAGGGAACATTTGTATTGCAGTATTATACTCTGTTGTTGCGTCGTTAAAGCCTTCACGTCGTTGGGCTATTTTATTTTCAACGTCACTTAAAGCGATTTGTAATTGGGTAAATTGCTCACCAGAAATGAGGGTAGGGTAATTTTCCGCAATGGCTACAAGGTTACCCAGTGCACGGTTCATTTCATTCGATGCTGCGATTTTTTCATTCATATTTTGGGCATTGAAATAGCGTTGGCGTGCATCACTTAATGAGGTAAATAACGCTTTTTCATGTTCCATCGCTTTTTCCGTAATAGTGACTAGCTGCGGAATCTGATCTGCTCTTTGCTTTAAAATAACATCAATATTGGCAAATTGATTGCTGACTTGATTACGGGTATTGATCAGGCGGTTATAGATAGAGATCCCCCAACCTATGGCCAATAAGAGTAAAACAAATACAACGATAAGTGTGATGGTCATATTGGTACCTTTTAACCCATGATCAGTGATTTGGGTTAAAAATATAAGAGCCTTATCGCTTATGCAATCAGAAAAGAATGAAAGTGAGGTTAGAATAAAGAAAATCTGATCTTGCTTTATGACAAAATCAGATTTTACTGCTTAAACAGTGCTTAAAGGTTTATATCGACAAGGGCATGGTTCTCATAGATATTTTGTTCAAGAAAATAATCTAGGTCACACTGCAGTACATTAGCAAATATACATAGTCGATGAATCGTAAAATTCTGCGTACCGCGTTCATAACGGGAAATTTGCTGTTGGCTTAATCCCGACTTTTTCCCTAAAGTGTGTGCTGTCCAGCCCATTTGTAAGCGGCGTTTACGAAGTTGTAGTCCTATATAGGTGTTTGAAATTTCAGTTTGATATATTCTCATAATACTGTCCTGATTAATATAACACTACTTGAGTGAAAATAAGGTTTATTTATGTTTTTTTATACGTTATTTTTTTCTAAGCTAATTGAACTCGATACTCGAATTGCTATGCTTTCGTTATGATAACTACCCTGTGCATAAAAAGATTTTTCTCCATTAAATAGAAATAAACCAATAATAAAAACGCCCAATCCAATAATAAATATAATAAAGCTGAATAAATAAGAGAGTTGCTTATTAATATAAAATAGGGATTGTTCTTCTAATGCGAAAGCGGCATCTGAGAATGATAGAAATAATATGACGATCCCCCAATGTAATACGGAAAGTAAAAAAGGGTATTCAACATGATTATGTATAATAATAGGGGTTATTGATAGAATGATTGCCAATGGGTAACCATTTCCGTTAATTTTATATTTTATAAAAGATTGAAATACGACATAGATACCTCCGGTTAATAATAAAGATAAAAATATCAAATTAGTGAAACCTCCAGTCATCAGCCAGAGTAATATTTCATTATGTGGATGAGGAACAATATACATTTTAGGGCTGAAAAAAGGAATTGCTGTTCTTTCATAACTATTTTCAAATAAAAAAGACTGCTCCCATGCATCATAAGGTTTCTCTAAGAATAAAGTAATAGAAAAACGCAACATTTGTTTTAAATGGAATTGGTTCATAATGTCAGTTGCAATGTACTGAGGGCATAGCCTTATTAGATAAATTCCAATGAAAATTGCTACAGCAATAATAAAATAGCTAGAGCTAACACGTAGAGGGTTTTTCTTGTAAAAAAGGCAAATAAAAATAAATGCACAAACAGTAAAGCTTAGCCAAGCAATAACAGACTGCAGAACAACTAAAGTTAATGTGAAAAATAAAATACAAGTTCCAAGTAATACAACCCTAATTTTTTCATAGCGTTCAGATAATAACGAAAATTGTGATAATACAAGAGTCATTAGAGATAATAAGCATGCAGCCGCCATGTTAACTGATAATATATTGACTTGTTGTGATAATCCATTTGACCTCATACCAGAGGCAAGATAAAAAATATCGGCTTCAAATATATATTGATATGCAGTGATAAAGGCTTGAGCTACACTAATAGTGATATAACAGTAAATACAAAATGATTGTATTAACCATTTTTTTCTCACTTGTAACCCTGCAATATAGAGTAATACGCCAACAGTAATACCAGAACAATACCAAAAATCAATGCTATTATTTTCCCCCTGATAAGATATTAACCCCATCATTAGAATGGCTAAAGAGAAACAGTAGCAAATAGCAGGTAATGTAATGATTATTTTAATTTTCCGATAGAAAACAGTAAATGCAATAATAGATATTGTCAAGGAAATAGATAACCAACTAATAATGTTTTGTGGTAATGATTGTCTTAGGCTTCCTAGGCTATCGATATAAATAATACTAGCAAGGTGCCAAACAATAAAGATACCAATAAATAGTGCGCGGGATATTATTATCATAGTACAATTACCGCTAAATTAAATAAATGTGGCGATTAACCAAGCATTACCTTTGTAGTCTCCTGGTTCGGCGTCATAACCAGAAACTTTACTTTCAATCATAATGTTTTTTACTTTATCAATTGTTGTTTCAAATGTTTTTCCACTTTGATTATTTTGTTCATCATAAATTGTAAGCTCAGAATAAATAGTATTATTTCCTGATTTTAAAGGGAGTCTTTTTTGTGGATCGCTGTCTGTGGCATAGTCTAAAGTTAATTTTACTTTAACTGGCTGCACTCTATCGCATGTATAGGTAACAGTACGAGTTTCTTTACTATTAAATTCATAAGCATCCAATGTTTTGTGATCAATATTTAAATTATCAATACTAGAACGGCAATTTGATGGATAATTGATAACCGATGTTGTGAGGTCTAATTTAACGGTGGCTTTATCAATAGGTACATAAATATCTGGTGTTCCATAGTCTTGGAATAATCGTGTATAACCTGCGATCATTGCATTTGGAATAACAATTTTTCCATCAACAGGAATATCTTTGACATAAACTCTAACGGTAAAAGGAAAATGGACAGTAAAAAATGATGTTGCTAATGGCCCCATTTCTTCATTAGAACATCCTCTCCCTGAAATATTTCGCCAGCCACTGGTTATTCCATTCTCAGAATAAAGAGTAAAAAATGTATTGTTGTTTATTTTATATGCGGTCAGCCCACCAATAGTAAAGCCTGCCTCTGGCATATAAGCAAAGACACGGTGATAGGCGTAGCTCCAAGAAAGACCAGCGGAATAATTACCTTGTAAGAAGTTCACAGTACAATATACAGAGCCATAAGGCTGAGATGTGCTTTCATTAATAACAATACCGGAGCTATTTGCTGGAGCGATTAAAAAATATTTATTGTTATCACTTCCAATTGCTGGGGTGTTAGAAACAACGGAGTTGTTAGATACTAAGCTCATTTTATAACCACCACCACTTCCTGAATAGCGGGTCGCACTATAGGAATTTAAGCTAACTAAGAGGAGTAACAAAAGTAATGGTGAATATATTTTTATATTTTTCATAAAGACTTCCCAATATTACAGATAATCAACCATCACTGATAAAGCGGCACTAAACGGCCCTGCAGTGAGATTTTCAATAGCTTGATTAGTGACTAATTGTGATTGGATAACAACTTTCCCTGTATCACCACTTACGGATGGAGCAATCCTTTCCCATTTATTAAGGTTGAGCGCATTACTTTTATTTTCTTCTGAAAAACGAATTCCCAATCCATTAATAGAGGTCGCAAGCACGGTTTCATTGTTTATTATCAGAGTGCTTCCTTCTCTAGGTGATAGGTAAACTTGTAAATTTTTTCGAAGTTCACATTGTTTAATGAGAATACCAAAGGACTGCTTTTCTTCAGTTAGTCTATCTAGCGCTACCTCTCGAAAATTAATGACTAATTCTTTTTCACCATTTTCTGCAGTAAGTACACATGGCGGTCGAACCAATTTAGCAGAAAGAGAAATTAGTACATCCGCTTGAGTACCTAAGGAAACTAATAAGCTAATTAAAGGGAATGAAAAACAAATGAATTTCATTTCAATTCTCCTTATTGATAATCAAGATTAAAAGTAACAGTTGAGGAAAACCCCCCTGTTTTTAAACGAGTACTAAAGGGTTTTTGAGCATAAACACCAAATAAAAGTGTATTAACGGATCCTTTACCTGATTCAGTAACTGTGCTGACATCAATTGTTGTATTAAGCGCCAGTTCTTTACCACGACTATCAGTCAGAGCTAATAAAACATTAGATTCACCTGTGGTTTTTAAATAATTAATACCATTATGTGTTTCAATATTTTGGGTGTTTAACGTTATTTTGATCGTTTTATTCAAAGCCATTGCAGAACAGTCCATGATATCCAATTTAAATGGCTGCATATCTGAACGTCCTAATGTTTCGATTGAAGAAAAGCGTAGCCCAGAAAGATATATTTTTTTTTGTGTATCATCATCACTCAGTCGACAGCCAAGCGGCACTAGCACACCCTCAAAGTAAACGGTTAGGCTATTGGCAAAGCTGGTATTCCATGTTAGGAATAAAAAGCTAAATAATAATGTTGAGTATCTAGTCATAATTTATCTCCACACGTTGCATCTTATTACTAGCAGGAATAGAGAATAAAATGGTGTTATTGCGTAGTGGTTGTGTTAGCACATATTGGTTATTGCCTAATTTCAGTGTAAACGGTACCCAAGCTTGCTTTTGTATTGACTTGCTACAATGAGAAAAATGCATTTCCACGCTATAGGTTGCTGCAATTAAAGTATTTTCATTTAATTTTAATGAGATATTAGGTAGACAAGGAGCAGTAACAATACGCGCATTGACATATATTGTGCCTGTTGTCACAGGCACAGCAGATTCAGCAAAAATAGGTATAGCAAAAGCCCATAGTGCTAGGTAATTCAATTTCATTGTTCTGCTCCTATCTATTTTTTACTCATTATTCCGTCACACTGCACTTTGAAGCTTGGCATTTGAAAGCAAGTGAAGGCTTTCCACCATAATCATTGATATATGTAAGATAAGGTGTTGAAAATTTGGAGGATTTAATCGGTTGATTAGATTTTGGCGGTACCATAACCGCGTCAAAATCACTTTCTTCAGATTGTTTTTGGCTGTTCCCTAAACCAATTACAGTTAAATAAAATGGTGTTGGATTATTTAATGTATAGCCCGATGATGTTGTTGTTAATGTTATATGTTTCGTCCAATCTGTTTTGCTTTGTGCAACAATGTTTTCAGGGCGATAAAATAGTTTTACACGGCTCTGTAATGCAATTTGCAACACACCCGCTTCTGATGATTTAGGCGGGATTTCACGCAGGTTGTAATAAAACAGGGATTCCCTGTCTTGCGGTAACTTTGTAATGTCAGGTGCGGTGCTTAGGCGAACTAGGCTAGTTGATTTGGGCTCCATGCGCTGAATCGGCGGAGTGGCAATAATAGGGCCTGTTTCCAATTTTTGTTCTAACGCATTTTCCAGCCACGACTGGGCTAAATAAGGTAGCTCAGGGTTATCATTACGGATCGTAATATTAATAGACGACTGATTTCCATCGAAAATTATACGAGTACGATCAAGTGTAACCGCGGCATTCGTAACAGAAATTACGCTCATAGTCAGCGTGAATACGCTAGTAAGTAATAAAAAAGGGGAATTCAATTTCATCTTAGTTCTCTTATTAACGGCAAATAATAGTTGGGTAAATCTCCTGAGGATTAATCACGTCAGGCACACGGGCACTACACTGGTGTTTATTTCCCCAATAGAGATTGAGTAAGTCTTTAGGTTGGATACCAACAATCCACGTAATACCTTGTTCACCAACAATTCCGAGTTCAATATTGTTGCTATTACGTACACTAGCGCCAAAAGGTGGATAAGTGTCATCAGCCAGTTTTAAGCGAGCAAACGTTTTTTCACCTTGAATAACGTTGAGGCGACGATATCCGATTGCTCCACGAGTCAAAGTCGCATCGGTGACAGTCTCTAATGCTTCAACATCTTTTGGTAATTTACTGGTATTAATAGATGCACTGGTTTTCCGATAACTACTCACATTTGGCAATACAGCGAGTCCAAAGTGATTAGTTTGATAAACGCCACCACTCAGAGGAACGTTAGCTGCTCCAGGTGTTTCTACAACGAGTCGAGTACCGCCATAAGCGGCTTGGTGCATGGCAATACCTTCTTTAATTAAGGTAATCCCACCATTAATTGATCCCCCAACACTGTGATATTCGTTCGGGACATAACTTGCGTTTCCTGAAATAGAGGCATAAGGAAGATTTTGGTTTAAATAACCACTAAAGCTGGTTTGGTCATCCTGATGGCTTCCTGTTTGATAACCGACATTTAAGTTATAATTGCGCTGCTCACTGTATCCGCTATAGCCGATATTATGTGTTGAGCTGTGTTGACCATTTTGGTTTCGGGTATAACCTTCAGAAAAGCTGATGCTACTTCCTTGACTTAAAGGAATAGTGAAATATAAGCTGATCGCATCATCTTGATATCCTGCTCTTTTTGAACGAGTTGCAGACGCTGTCAGGTTAATATTTTTGAGCCCAATAGCCGCCCAATTTAAAAGAGTACTTAGGTATAAGCTGTATTGTTCTTCTGTTTCACTATTCCAATAAGTATTATATTGATAGTTTCCACCCAATGAGAAATCATCAAAATATTTATTAATATTAACTTGATAGCTTTCTTTTTGAGCTTGACTTTCATTACCCGTACGTCGTTCATCCAACGTTTGTTGCAAAGAGCGATAGGTTTCATCAGAGAAACGATACCCTGCGAATGTAATGTCAGTTCTGGCTTCATCAAATGATTTTGAATAACTAAGTCGATAACTTCGGCCAGTTAATGTTTTATCAAGTAATTGAGCATGTGACTGAGTCGCATCGAACGAAAGGCTACCGAATGAAAACAGATCACGGCCAAAGCCTGCTGAAAATGCCTGATAATTTTTTGATAAAACGGATCCCCCATAGATAGACCAAAAGTTATTTAACCCGTAAGAGAGTTCTCCCGACGCAGTTAAATCACCTTCGAGCTGGCGGCCATTAAAACGCGGTTTACCCGCTGCAAATTTATAGCGGATTTGCCCTGGTCTCGTTAAGTAGGGTAATGCTGCAGTGGTAATGCTAAATTGTTGCTCTTCACCATTTTCTTCTCGCACAGTCACATCTAATGTTCCACGAATGGAACTATCTAGTGTCTGGATACGAAAGGGGCCAGCAGGTACGGTTGTTTCTAAAACTATACGGTTATGGCTTTTGACAATAACCGTGGCATTAGTTTGAGCAATACCAATAATCTCTGGTGCATAACCCGTTAATTTAGGGGGCATCATATTTTCATCGGTTTCAAGAGATACCCCGGTGTACTGCCAAGAATCAAAAATAGCAGAATAAAAGTAGTTCTCACCTAACGTTAAAATAGATGCAATAGATTTTATTGAGCGATATGCAAATAATCGGCTAAATGTGGCATCACTATATTGGTTTTCGAAACTTCCTGTCGATTTTCGGTAGTTTGCTTGGTAATCACCGCGTAAACGCCATGCACCAAAGTTAAGCCCTGTTGTTCCGTTAGCAGAAAGGTACGATTCTCGTGAACCTGAATTCCGACGCGTTAAAGAACCTGTTAGGTTGTAATCTAATAAAAATCCATTTACACCTTCTTCCCAACGTGAAGGAGGAACCCAACTTGGATCGGTATATTCTAAATAGCTTTGTGGAATTAAAATGGATAGCGTTAATGTTGATAAATCTACATTTAATGAAGCACCTTCAAGCGGAGATAAATCAAGGCATTTACCCTCATCACGATATTTAATTAATTTAATTGCGTCTGGAGTAAGCCCTAAACGATCAAGAATATTAACGGGAACACAAACGGTATCGAATAAATTATTGTTTTGGGATTGTGGCGCTATCACAGTGATATCTTGCGCACTACCCATACTCTCATTATTGACTTTGAGGGTTAAATGATAAATACCAGGCATGATAAATCCAGCCTGAGAAAATTGGCTAAAGTCAATATTTTGAGTGTCTTCCGTATCTAACATATCGGTATTAAATTCGACAGCATAGGCTAACGAAGAGATTGACGATACAAAAGAAGTCACAATGATGTAAGAGTAAATATTAAATTTAACCATGATTTTTTCATCAAATTAATTATGAGTTTATTTACTAATCGTAAGTAACGTTGAATTTAATTGTGGTAAAGTAATCGCCAGGTGTAATTTCGTTATTACTTGCACCCAATTCTGTTTCATATTTTAAAAAGCTCTCTTTACTTTTTTTATCAAAATAAACATAGTTATTAGAAATAGAATAGAGCTTATTTGGTATTAATAAATTATTGTTAATATCGTATATATATAGAACAATCCCAGGCTTAGGGCCTGATAGTTTTATTGCATTAGAATACGTATCTTGTGGTGCAAAAAAACGAATTTTAATACCTTTATGATTACTGCTATCATATTCACTAATACAGTTATTTAATTTTATATAGAAAGGTTTTCGCATTAATTTTTCATCTTCTATATTATCTATACTATAGTTAGAAATATAATCGTAATTTATATATTGATATTGACTATCAGTTTCAATTGAACAAGGTGCCGCAACGATATAACCTTGCATTACTGTTTCACCTCGAAGACCATCTTGAATATGTCCAAGGTTAGAGCTAGTCGCATTAGAGTTAATCGAGCTAAATAATAAGGCAATCCATAGATAAGTATTTTTTTTCATAATGAGCCTTTTATGGGGAGAGAATTCTCTCCCCTAAAAAAATTACTCGTATGTGATTTTAAAATCAGCAATAGAACTAAATTCACCTTCGGTAACAGGTGTTGTACCATCAACACGTTTAGCTAATGCAGTAAATTCTAAAACGTTTTCACCTTGTTTATTACGAATTTGATTCATAACAGATTTGGCTTCATCAAATTTGAAATCTTTGATTTGAATACCGATATTTGAAGCTGTACCAGTAGTCCCTAAGAATTCTTTATCAGTACCGACATAGTTTTTACCACCAAAGGTAATTTTAATATCTTTAACAGCAACCCACTTACCTTCAGTGTCTTTGCTAAACTCATCAAAATTACATTCTTTTAATTTAATTGCGATATCTTTCTCTGCTGCATTACCTGCTTCTAAAGATGCACGAGAAAGTTGACCGAATGGAACTTCTTGTTTTGTGCTCTCTGATTCAATATTACATGGAGCATTAACAACTTGACCGCTGAAATGTAATTCACCGCTATTACCACTAGCAAAGATAGAAGTTGAAATAGCAGAAGTAGCGAATAAAACAGCAATAGAAAGTTTATTTAATTTCATATCTTACATCCTTAAAAATAAGTAAATATTTGATCCCTAGTAAGCCTTTATATAAGTACTGGCATAGGAATAAAGTTCAGTATCCATCAATGGATTTTCAAATGTCCTAATCACAGAACGCTTAACATAATCGTTTTTAGCGTGGGTCATTTCGACGGGGGGAATCTTATCCTTCTCAGGTGTAAAGTGGAATAAAATTCTTTAATTTTAATTAAATTCAAAGTTATGGTTTGGTATTTAGTTTTTTTTAATGTCTATTAATGTTTTTATGCTAATTTAATTTGCTATGAAATGTTTAATGTTTGTGCTTTTAAGGTGTTTTAAGGTGTTTTAAGGTTGAAGATGTTTAGAAATAAAAAAAATGCATCAAAATATCAATATTTGATGCATCTTTTGTGGTTTTTTTTGAATTTACAGAGTGCAAATAAAAAGTGGAGAGAAATTTTCTTCAAAAATATAACTTGTATCGGTTAATTTTTTTATTTTTAAAAAATAAAGTTGATTCATTTCAGGGACTCCTCGAATATTGATTTTTCCTTGAGCCTGATCACCTGGGTCTATAAATATATTGTCAACACGTAAAAAAAAATGGTCGCCTAAGTATTCATGTTTCATCAGAAATTTTCGTGAAATAGTATAGTTTTTACCATTTTCATTAATGCTTCCATTCATGATGAACGTATGTTGGTCAGGTTTGTTTTCATTAGGAATAACACTTAGTAGGTAAAATCCTTTTAAGGTAGAACGATGGTCAGAGATATTTATTTTTAAAGTTGTCTGACAATCGGGAATAACAGGAGTATTAATTATGTGATGAACATATAAGCTAATAAAAACCAAAATTATAGAGATAATGGACAAGAAAAGCATTCTTAGTGATAATTTATTTGACATAAAAATTCTCACAGCTCACAGTTGCGCTCTCTTTCGGTACTGTTGGGCAATAGGACAAAAATAGGAAATTGTCATATAAATTTTTATCATTCGCGACGATACCAACATTATAATAAAAAACAGTTGCCGGCTTTTTACAATCAAGGTTTAATTTCGTGAGTTCATTTTGAATTGTCGCAAAGCTGATGGTTGTTGTATCGGGTTTATGGTAACTATTAATGTAGCGGATACTGCATTGATCGATACGACCAACTTCAGGATATTCTGTTCGGTTTGCAAAGAAATAACTTTTAAATAGGTATAATAAGCAAAAAATAATGAGTCCAATAAGTGAAATTTCAACATACCGGTTATTCAGCATGTAGTTTTTTTTATTTTCGCTTGCTTGGGGGGGAGTCCCTTCGGGTACTTTTGATGAAGAACCTAGTTCAACCTCAGTAGTAAGCAATTCTTTGTCATTATTATCCTTTATTTCCTCACGCTCATTCTCAATTTTCAGGTCAGCAGAAAACTTAATCCCAACTTTAGGTACTGTTGTGATAATTTCTTCATCAGAAAAGGAAGATAAATGGCGTCGTAGTACAGACACACTACTATTCAGGTTATTATCAGAGACGACTTGGTTATGTTCCTCCCAAACCCTGCGTAATATTGTTTCTCGGTCAACGATATCATGGTTGTTTTGCACTAAGACTAATAACAAGCGATTTAGCGTGGTCGTTAGCTTTAAGGCATCATTAATATCGTCGGTATATAACAGCCCCTGATGACTGTCATAATTAATATGATTATTAATCAAATAGTTCATTTTTAGATTGATTGTATTTATAGGAAAAATATTTATATTATTTGAGTTTATACCTGTTATTTATGTTATGTCAATTAAGCATATTTAGTGTAATTCTAAAAATCGTTAAAAATCATATGGTTGGCTTTTGGTTTACGCATGTTATGTTTAAAGGTGGGAGGCTAAAGGAGTATTTGTTTTTTTCAGAAAAACACTATCCTTTAAAAATTATACGAAATAACTAATAATTTATATGCGTAAAAAATTTCAGACTGAAACATTTTATGAGGAGTAAGTCTGTTGCTAGCTATTATTTTGACTAAACGATGAGATATAAAAAAATAGCCTCAAATATAAGAGGCTATTTAATATAAATACTTTACCAATTAAGCGGTTGGCTCAAGTATTTGGTGCATAACAGGATGGAATTTACGTTTAAAGTAAACGAGACCATGCCCAGTATCGTTAACAATGATTTGTTTCATTTCAACCATGTAGACAGAGTGCGTACCAATATCTTGCACTTGTGTAATCTCACCTTCTAAATTAGCAAGAGAACCTTTTAGTTGAGGTTGTTGTAAGAGACCTTTTTCCCACACATTCCAGCTAAAACGCTCTTCCATTGTGGAACCTTTCATCCCAGCAAAATGGCACGCTAACTCTTCTTGGTCATGGCTCAGTACGTTCACGCACAGGCGGCCATTCTTTTGAAAAACCGCATTCATTGCACTGTTGCGGTTGACACAGACCATCAAAGTGGGTGGCGTATCTGTAACTGAACAGACTGCGGTGGCTGTAATTCCACAGCGACCTTCAGCCCCATCCGTGGTGACGATATTGACTGCTGCACCAAGACTTGCCATCGCATCTCTGAAACGCAGGCGATGTTCATTTTCTAAAGACATTTTGACCTCCTGCTGCCGATTATTTCAGCAGCGAATCTAACTGATTAATATCATTGTTGTTATGCAGGTGTGGACGTTTCCATCCATGTTGATCGTAATCTGATAAGCAGCGATCAACCATATCCGTCATGGCTTTCATATTGCCAGAACCTTGTGCATGACGCAGACATTGCAGACGAATTTCGTCTTGGCTTCCTGCATAGTTAATTTCATACAGTTCATGGCGCCCACCAAACTCACTACCAATCGCATCCCACATTAATTTAAGGATCTTGATGCGTTCAACGTGATCCATTCCGTTCGAACCGCGAACATATTTCGCTAAATACTTATCAATTTCTGGATTATTCATATCACGAACGCTTGATGGCAGATAAATCAAACCACTTGTTACGTTACTTTCAATGATATTCTTGATTTTGGTGTAAGCCATTGGTGCCATAACTCGATAAGTTTGGATAGCTTGGGTATCCGGTAAGAATGCACCGCCTTCCCAGGCTTTGGCTTCAGAAGTCATTGCGTCAGTCAAGGACCAGAACAGGTTACGCCACGCAACCACTTCACCTAAATCTGCTTGTACACCACGGAAATCAATAACACCTGTACATTCTAAACTTTTTTGTAACAATCCGGTAATGAAGTCTAATTTAACCGCTAAGCGGACACAAGCTTGTAATGGGAATAAACGTGCGAATCCACCTTGAACAGCCCAATTACGTGCACGGTCAAAGTCACGGTAGATCAAGACGTTTTCCCATGGAATTAACACGTGATCCATCACCAAGATGGCATCATTTTCATCGAAACGGCTTGAAAGCGGGTAATCAAATGGTGCGCCTGTTGCGCCAGCCACTAATTCATAAGATGCACGTGAGATTAATTTCACACCGTCTGCGTCCATTGGGGCAACAAACATCAGGGCAAAATCAGGGTTATTTCCCATTACTTGTGCAGAGCCAAAACCAATAAAGTTATAGTGTGTTAATGCGGAGTTGGTCGCAACGACTTTAGCACCACTGACGATAATCCCTGCATCTGTTTCTTTTTCGAGTTTGATATAAACATCTTTCACTTCATCAGCGGGCTTCTGACGATCAATCGGTGGGTTAACGATCGCATGGTTAAAGTACAGACCGCTTTCTTGAATGCGTTTGTACCAATTGCGCGCGTTATCTGCAAATTGGCCATAATATTCAGGGTTCGCACCTAAACAGCTGGCGAATGCCGCCTTATAGTCTGGAGTGCGTCCCATCCATCCGTAGCTCTGGCGTGACCAATCTGCGATGGCATCACGCTGTTGGCGTAATTCTTCTGGGCTGGTTGCGAAACGGAAGAATTTGTGAGTGTATCCACCGTTACCTGTGTCGGTGTTCCAGCAAAGTTGGTCATGAGTCGTTTTATCATGAAGCGCATCATATAACTGTCCTATTGAAGCTGCGGAGTTACGAAAAGCTGGATGAGTAGTGACATCTTTCACACGCTCGCCATAAATATAGATTTCACGGCCATCTTGTAGGCTTTTTAAGTATTCTTGGCTATTAAAAGGTCGTTTAGCATCTGAACGAAAATCTTCTGGTTTCATGTCTACCTCGTTATCTCACAATGAGGGCTTGCATTGATAGGGTATAAAGGTTGCAAGCGAATATGTTAATTTTATGTTTATTTTGTGTTTCTTAATTGAATCGCTTTACGAGGGAGTTTTAAAGAGATTTTCTAAAGGTTCGCTGGTACTTTTCGTTGAAAGTTATTCTTTGTGAAAGAAATGTGATCACTTCGATGTTTTGATATTAATATAATACTTAAAATTATATATAAGATATTGATTATTATTTAATAATAAAACCATTTCTATATTAACATTAAATTTATTTTTGTTTTAAATTGTTCTTTTTTTAATCTTTGCGTTCACTTTTGGTTAAGCATTGTTGGTATTTTTACAAAGTTAAAACGAAATTTATAAAATATCAAAAATGTTTTTAAAGTGTAACGTAATTTAAGAGCTTAACAGTTTATCAAGATAGACTAGAAGAGGATTTGCTATACAGCTAAGGAGCTATTGATGATTTTTTCTCAGAAATAAGAATGAAATCACTAAGGCTCCTTATTAATGAAGGTTTTGTTCTCGCCATAGGCTAGGAGAGCATCCGACTAATCGGTTAAAAAACCGAGCAAAATAGGCGGGGTCTTTGAAACCGAGCTGGTAGGCAATCTCTGAAACAGGGCTATCGGAAAACAGTAACATCCGCTTCGCTTCTCGCAATATTCTGTCAAAAATTAACCTTTTCGGTGGCCGGTTAGCGAACCGCCGGCACATATCTTTAAGGCGTGACTCTGTGACATCAAGTTTTTTGGCATATTCAGGCACTGCGAGGTGTTCATGATAGTGTAAGTCAATAAGCTGATTAAACCGCTGGAATAGGCGGTGTTCGCCTCTAACCCCTGTTGTTGGGTGCTCATCAAGTGGAATAGAGCGCAGTAGAAAAGTAAATAGCGCTTGGGCTAAAGAGGCAAGAACTTGGTCTTTTCCTGTATGGTTATAAGCCGATTCACGAGCCATTAACGCCCAGTAATGGTTAAAGGTATCGATATCATCAGGCTTATCGGCAACAGATAAACAAATAGCAGGAATATCGACCAAATCTGGATTGGCAGGGTACAGTGAGTCAAGAAGCGGGGTGATCAGGTCTTGCCGTACGGTGAGTACGTGGCCGTCAGTGTCTTCTTGAGTGAAAAATGCATGTGCAACCGAAGGGGGCGTAAGAATAAATAGCGGGGCTTGAACAGAATAGCGTGACTCATCGAGCTGCAAAGTAATATGGCCAGTAACCAAATAGTGCAACTGAAAGAAACCATCATGGCGATGAGCTTGCATGTCGCGACCAAAGAAGGCGGCCATGTTGCCAAAGGTTTGGTAGTGGACGTCGTCGGTGCCTTGGGTTTCGTCGTAGTCTGTACTGATGTCGATATTGGTAATTAAAGTTGAGTTACCCTTCATTCTTCGGCTCGCAGCGTTGTTGGTCTCACAAGCCAACCCTAGTCACATACTTCAGTATGCTCCTAGGGATTAACTTGCTTGCCGCCTAGCTGCAAACCAAATTATTTTGGGTAACACCCTTTAATAATTATTTGCAGCGTAAGTTATTAAAACATTTAAAACATTCAAAACATCAAAATATTAAGGTGTTGCTCTTGGTCTTGAGTTTTTCATTGGGATAGCAATGACTAACAGCGCGCCGACCACCAGCAAACCTGCCACAAAATACAGGCCGGAATTAAAGCTACCCGTTTGGTCTTTTAACCATCCAATTAACAGTGGACTGACGGCAGAACCTATATTACCTGTTGCGTTGATAACAGCAATACCGATGGCACGAGCACGTAAACTGATTGATTGGTCTGGCGTTGTCCAGAACACAGCCATCGCAGTAAATGACCCCGTTGATGCCATAATAATACCAAGCAATTGGATGACGGGATGGCTTGTCATCGCCGCGAGGACCCATCCCGCTGCTGCAAATAAGTACGGTAAGGCGGTGTGCATTTTCCGTTCTTGTAACCGGTCAGAGCGACGGCTCCAGTAGATCATCCCAAGAATAGTACAAAATTGTGGGATGGCAGTTAACAGCCCAATCATGGCATTACTACTGCCTTGGTTGAAGCTTTGCATAATCTGTGGCGTCCAGATATTAATAGCACTTAACGTATTGGTTAAACAGAAATAAGCAACGGTGTACATCAAGATCACTGGAGTGAAGATTTCTTTCCATAAGCTTTTGTTTTGCATAGCTGTATGGCTTTTTGAACCGTGTGGCTGTACAAGCTCTAATTGGTCCTGGTCCATCATTTCTTGCAATGTGTCTTTATCTTCTTGGGTCAGCCATTTGGCTTTCTTTGGCGAGTCATCCAAATAGAACCAAACCAGCACACCAAGGATCACGGATGGGAAACCTTCTAATAGGAACAGCCATTGCCAGCCTTTTAGGTTTAAAATGCCATCCATGCCTAAAATATAGCCAGAGGCTAATGAACCGAATGCCATGGTGACTGGCATTGCAATCATAAATAAGGCATTAGCACGAGCACGGAAATAGGCAGGGAACCAGTAAGTTAAATAAACTAAAATTCCCGGTAAGAAGCCTGCTTCAGCGATACCCACTAACATCCGTAGGACGTATAAACTGGTTGGCCCTGTGGCAAACATGGTGGCTGTAGAAGCGATACCCCAAAGTACCATGATGGTGGCTATCCAGCGGCGAGCACCAACGATTCCTAACATGATGTTACTTGGAATACCAAAAATCACATAAGTGGCATAGAACAGGGTGGCCGCTAAGCCGAACATGGTGGAAGTTAGGCCGATATCTTTCCCCATAGTTAGACCCGCAAAGCCGATATTAATACGGTCTAAGAAAGAAAAAACAAATAGCACAAATAAAAATACAATGAGACGTTTAAATAGTTTATTAATCACCCGCTGCTGCGGTTCGGTTAAATTTTTATGTTGTTCAGCAGGGTTAGTGCTTGCAAGTTGTTGATTACTCATATTGTAGGGCCCTCAATTCTTTCTTTTGCAGATTATTATAGGTACAAGGGACTAGTAGGCAGTCATGGTGTGGTCTGCCCTATATTGCGATATTGATTTTTTATCTAAATAAGTTATTTGTCTGTAGGGTTAAAATTAACTTATTTAGAGATAGCTTTATTAATAAACACTGGGTGCACTCGAGGTCACCTCTGAAACCGTTTTACCAAACTTTGCTGCTAGCGCTTCTGCGGTACGTGCCAGTAGCGTGGTATCGACCCCGACGGCAACAAATAGTGCGCCGAGTTTAAGATAATGTTCAGCAACATCTGGGGCTGCCATTAAAATACCGGGTGCCAAGCCAGCCTCACGAATTTGGACAATCGCTTTTTCTATCGCAGCTTTGACTTCTGGGTGGTTAGGGTTCCCTGAAAAGCCCATATCCGCACTAAGATCCGCAGGGCCGATAAACACGCCATCGACACCTTCAACTTTTAAGATCTCAGGAAGATTATTCATGGCTTCACGGGTTTCAACCTGTACTATTACGCACATTTCATCATTGGCACGAGTTAAATAATTAGGTACTCGGTTCCAGCGAGAAGCGCGAGCTAAAGCACTACCGACACCACGGATCCCTGCGGGTGGATAACGCGTTGCACGTACCGCTTGCTTGGCTTGTTCTGCATTTTGCACCATTGGCAACAACAACGTTTGTGCGCCAATATCTAGCAATTGCTTAATGATCACTGGATCATTCCATGGCGGACGAACGACGGGTTGTGACGGGTAAGGGGCAATAGCTTGTAATTGAGATAAGGTCGTTTGCACATTATTCGGTGCATGTTCACCATCAATTAATAACCAGTCGAAGCCTGCACCGGCAAGTAATTCAGCACTATATGGGCTGCATAAACCAAGCCATAATCCGATTTGCGGTTGGCCACTTTTTAGTGCTTTTTTAAATTTATTTTCTAAAATATCCATGCCATTTTCCTTACACGAAGCGGCAGCTAATTGAACCCATATTGCCGTAATCAACGTGAAACACATCACCTTTACGAGCAGGGACAGGGCGTGTAAATGAGCCACCTAAAATAATTTGGCCCGGCTCAAGTTGCACATTATGCGGTGCTAATTTGTTCGCTAGCCATGCCACACCATTCGCTGGGTGGTTGAGTACAGCAGCTGCAACGCCAGATTCTTCAATGACGCCATTACGATAGAGCAGGGCGCTAATCCAGCGCATATCCAAATCGCGTGGCTTGATTGGTCTGCCACCTAAAATCACTGCGCCATTTGCGGCGTTATCTGAAATGGTATCGAACACTTTGCGTGGGCGATTGGTTTCAGGGTCAACGTTGTGGCAACGCGCATCAATTAGTTCAAGTGCTGGGATCACATAATCAGTTGCGTTATACACATCAAATATGGTGCAGTTTGGCCCGCGTAATGGCTTCGCGAGTACGAAAGCTAATTCAACTTCAATGCGTGGCACGATAAAGCGGTCTGTTGGAATATCACAGCCGTCATCAAAAAACATATCGTCAAGAAGCGCACCGTAATCAGGTTCATCAATCTGTGAACTGGCTTGCATTGCTTTAGACGTCAGCCCAATTTTATGGCCTTTTAACACACGTCCTTCAGCAATTTTCACACCAACCCACTCTTTTTGAATAGCATAAGCATCGTCGATCGTCATTTCTGGGTGATCGAGTGAGATCTGACGGATTTGCTCACGTGATTTTTCAGCCTGATTTAGGCGCTGTGCGATTTGCGATATGACATCTTTTTGTAACATCTTATTTTCCTTTTGCACCTCAGCTCGTCATACTTCGAGCTATAACTGCGTTAGCTTCACGATAGGCTTACGCCTATCCCCTAGTCACACGGGTATGCTCCTAAGGGATTAGTCTCATTTACTGCCTTGTTCTAACTCGAATTATTTAGAGCTAAGATTTTAAAAGCGAAGACCGCCAGCTAATGTGTCTTTCTAATTGGAAAGACCACCAAAGCAGAGGTATTTCACTTCCAAATAATCTTCAATTCCGTAGCGTGAACCTTCACGCCCCAGACCAGACTGCTTAATACCACCAAATGGGGCTACTTCGTTTGAAATAATGCCTTCATTGATACCCACCATGCCGCTTTCTAATGCCTCTGCAACACGGTAGATACGCCCGATATCTTTTGAATAGAAATAAGATGCCAAGCCAAATTCAGTATCATTTGCCAGAGCAATTGCTTCTTGCTCATCACGGAATTTAAATAATGGCGCCAATGGACCGAACGTTTCTTCTTTTGCGACCTTCATGGACTCAGTCACACCCGTGATCACGGTGGGTTCAAAGAATAAACCGCCTAATTGAGCTGGTTTACCCCCTGCAATCACTTTTGCACCTTGTGAAACGGCATCTGCAATATGTTCAGTGACTTTATCGACCGCGGCTTGGTTAATCAGAGGGCCTTGTTGGGAGTCGACTTGTGTGGCTGGTCCGATTTTCAGTTCATTCACCGCTTTTGCCAAACGAGCTGCAAATTCATCGTAAACCCCTTCTTGGACTAAAATACGGTTAGCACACACACAAGTTTGCCCGCTATTACGGAATTTAGCCGCTAATGCACCTTGTACTGCTGCATCTAAATCGGCATCATCAAACACGATAAATGGCGCGTTACCACCGAGTTCCAGAGACATTTTCTTCACTGTGTTCGCACACTGTTCCATCAGCAGCTTACCGACTCGCGTTGAACCCGTGAATGTGAGTTTGCGAACAATTGGGCTGGAAGTCATAACGCCACCAATAGCTTTAGCATCAGTACCTGGGACAATGTTAAACACACCAGCAGGAATGCCGGCTTCTTCCCCTAACGCTGCCAATGCTAATGCTGATAATGGCGTTTCTGCCGCGGGTTTTAATACCATCGTACAGCCTGCAGCGAGTGCAGGGCCGACTTTGCGGGTGATCATGGCATTTGGGAAGTTCCATGGCGTGATAGCCGCAACCACACCCACGGGCTGTTTTATCGTCACCAGACGACGCCCCGGCAGAGGTGATGGAATGGTTTCCCCATACACTCGTTTACCTTCTTCAGCAAACCACTCAATAAAGCTGGCGCCGTAGGCAATTTCTCCCATCGATTCAGTGATCGACTTACCTTGCTCAGCACTGAGTAATTCGGCCAATTCCTTTTGGTTATCCATCATTAAACGGAACCATTTGTTTAAAATTTGGCTGCGCTCTTTGGCGGTTTTAGCACGCCATGCCGGCAGGGCTTTTTCTGCGGCTTCGATAGCTTGTTGAGTTTCTAAAGCACCGACATTGCTGACGTTAGCGATAACTTGGTTATTGGCTGGATTAGTGACCTCAAACACACTTTTATTTTGGGCATCAACCCATTGGCCGTTGATATAAGCTTGTTGGCGAAATAATGTAGAATTGGTATTTATGCTCATTTTTCGTTGTTCTCCGAAGACACTGATTGGACTTGTGGGCGGATATTTTTAGCTGATAGCTGTTGGCTAGCAAAACTTAACCCGGCACAAAGCGCCATAACAAGTGCCATAGCGAATGGGGATTCATCTTGTAATACAGAAACTGCAACGCTGGCGACAGCCGCTAAGGCAAACTGAATAGAAATGGCAAGTGCACTGGCACTTCCTGCAATTTTCCCGCGATGTTGCAGTAATAGTGACAAACTGTTGGTGCCGATAGCATTGACCATCGATAAGAACAGTACGACTAGAATAACAATTATGGGCAAACTTTGTTGGTAAAATATGAGTAACAGCAGACCAAACGCTAATTGAAACCCACTTTGCATAGTCAGTATGCGCGTTAAACTATAGGTTTTTAGTAGTTTAACGTTCAACAACAGCATGACAATCATCCCCAAGATGTTACAGCCGAACAGCAAACCATAATGTTGTTCAGAAACACCGAAATAATTGATGTACACAAACGGTGAACCACTGATAAAGGCAAACATACCAGCAAAGGAGAAGGCCATGGTGCCAATAATACTCAGTGCTTCTCGGTCTGTGAGCACCTGTGCATAATTCTTGAAAGCGACACAAAGTATATTTTCAGAACCGCGCTGGTGGGTTAACGTTTCAGGGAGCAAGAAAAAAATTGCACACACCGAAGCCAAGCCAATCACTGCCAGCAAATAGAAAATTACTTGCCACTGAAAATGAACGAGTAAAAAACCACCTAATAGCGGTGCCAGTAATGGCGCTATCATGGTCACAAGTGTCATTAATGACAGTACTTTAGGTAACTCATGAGCAGGGTAAACATCTCTAGCGATAGCCCTTGCCATGACAATGGCCGCTCCACTGCCAAAAGCTTGCAGCGCTCGGAATACAATTAAAGTATTTGCATTGGTGGCTTGGGCGCACAACAAACTGGCGACAGTAAAAATGGCAAGGCCACTTAACAACATTTTCCGCCGACCAAGAAGGTCACTTAATGGGCCATAAAACAGCATTCCAATGCAGAACCCGGCAAAAAAGGCGCCAAGAGTGTACTGCATTTGCCCTTGAGTAGCGTGTAACGCAATACCCATTTGAGGGAGGGCAGGAAGGTACATATCGATAGACAATGGACCGAATGCCACTAATGACCCCAGTAATGGGATCAAATAGTGCGGTATGTGTTTATCGAAATTTTTAACCATCTTGCCCTCTCAATAAAACGATAAATAAAGATTTAAACCATTAACCTTTAAACTGTTAACCCTTAAATAAGGCATGAACATTGTTCTGCTTATAATTTAAAACAGGATCAAGCTCTTCCATGGTAAAAGACAATGCGAGGTAGCGTTTTGCCATCAAATCGGCAAAATGTTTTTTGATCAGCTCAAAAATCATTTCTCCCGTTTTTTGCCTATCTTCAAGAGAACGCCCAGCACCTATCTTCAACGTCATATGGACAAAAGCATAATCGTGCTTGCCATCGGCCATTTGCCAAGTATCCAGCCAAATAGCACGGCTACGAATGCCACCTAATGGGAAGATACCGGTTCCCGCGAGGGCTTCATTCACTTTGGCGAAGAGCTCAGGTAGCTGAGCGTCATCACGAATGTTTTCTGTACATTCTGCATAAAAATGAGGCATAACAACTCCTTACGCAGTGGTAGCTTGTTTGTCAGTAATATAACTCGGCAGTGGGAATACGGCGTTTAATTGCCCTGTTCCAGAGCTTGCGAACAAGTCAGTTAAAATTTCCACTTTTTCGTCGTATTTATCCCAACCTAACATACCTAGCAGCATTACGGTGTCGTGCATATGGCCTTCGCCATAACAGTAGTCGGCATACTCAGGTAACATTTTGCAGAATTCTTCAAAACGTCCTTCGCGCCAAAGTTTGACGACGCGTTTGTCCATTTGCTCATCAAATTCACGTGTGTAGCTGTTCATGCCATCTTCAGCACGTTGGTCATCAATAAAGCGGTGAGATAACGAACCACTTGCTAGTACCGCCACAGTGCCATCGTATTTTTCAATCGCAGTCAGTACGGCTTCGCCTAATTTACGGCTGTCTTCAAAACTGTGTGAAGTACAGAAGGCTGAAATTGAGATGACTTTAAAGTGACGATCGCTATTCATATAGCGCATAGGGACTAATGTGGCGTATTCGAGGGTTAAGCTTGGAATTTCATGGGCTTGGGCACGAACACCTAATTTACGTGCTTCCTCACCGATCATTTGGCCCAATACGGAGTTCCCATCATATTCATATTCCATATCACGAATAAAATGTGGAAGCTCATTACTGGTATAAATACCTTTGAAGTGGTCAGCACAGTTAATGTGATAGGCGCTGTTAACTAACCAGTGTGTATCAAAAACAATAATAGTATCAACGCCCAATTCACGGCAGCGGCGACTGATTTCTTTGTGCCCATCGATAGCGGCTTGGCGACATCCAAAGTTTTTACCTGGTAGTTCTGATAGGTACATGGATGGGACGTGTGTTATTTTTGCAGCGAGTGCCAACTTACCCATATTTATATCCTTACCCGTCATTCTTCAAGCTGTAGCGTTGTTGACTGCTCGCGCTAACCCTAGTCACATACTCATGTATGCTCCTAGGGATTAGCTTGTTTGTCGCCTAGCTACAACTCGAATTATTTAGGGTAAGACAGCGAGTTTACCTAAGTTGTAGCTCTTCTAACGACTTGAAGTGACTTGGTTTATCAGTTTTAACGATGCTGAGTATCAATATAATTCAGCGGAAAGTGCTGGAATATAAGGTTTCCAGCACAGAGTGTTGTAAAGCTTACACACCCCAACGAGGGATGTTGTGGTCTCCGTAGGAGATACAGACGTTCTTCATTTCTGCGAAGACTTCGAAGCTGTACTCGCCACCTTCACGGCCTACACCCGAAGCTTTTACACCACCGAAAGGCTGGCGCAGGTCACGTACGTTTTGTGTATTAACAAACACCATGCCTGCTTCGATACTGCGTGATAAACGTAAAATCTTGCTGACATCTTGTGTCCAAATATACGAAGCAAGACCGTACTCAATATCATTTGCCATGCGTAAACCGTCTTCTTCAGATTTAAACGGAATTAAACAAGCAACAGGCCCAAAGATCTCTTCTTGGGCGACACGCATGCGGTTATCGACATCAGCCAGTACGGTAGGACGTAAGAAATTACCACCTTTGAGGTGATCAGGTAGAAGATCAGTCGGTTTGTCTGGGCCACCCGCTAACAAGGTTGCGCCTTCTTCCATACCTAAGCGAATATAACCCGAAACTTTGTTCCAGTGCTGCTGGCTGATCAATGCACCCACTTGGGTTTTGGGATCGTTCGGGTCACCGACGATCAGGCGATTAGCCCGCTCAGCAAAGCGTTTAACAAACTCAGGGTAGATGCTCTCTTGAATGAAAATACGTGAGCCAGCTGTACAGCGTTCACCATTAATGGAGAAAATAGTAAACAGAGCAGCGTCTAGTGCACGCTCAATATCGGCATCTTCAAACACCAACACAGGTGATTTACCACCTAATTCCATGGAATACTTTTTCAAGCCTGCATTTTGCATAATGGTGCGGCCAGTGGCTGTGCCCCCAGTAAAGGAAACCGCACGGACATCATGATGTTTGACTAAAGCATCTCCCGCAGTGCTACCGTAGCCTTGAACCACGTTCAAAACACCCGCAGGAATACCCGCTTCCAGCGCCAGTTCACCAAGGCGGTTCGCTGATAATGGAGATAATTCAGACATTTTCAGAACCGCAGTATTACCCAGTGCTAAACAAGGGGCGGTTTTCCATGTGGCGGTCATAAATGGCACGTTCCATGGTGAAATCAGCGCACAGACACCCACAGGTTGAACCAAGGTGTAGTTCATCATCTTGTCATCAACAGGGTATGTACGGCCGTTCATTTGCTGGCAAATCTCGGCGAAGAATTCAAAGTTATGTGAAGCACGTGGGATCAACACGTTTTTAGTTTGGTGAATAGGTAAACCAGTATCTTTGGTTTCCATTTCCGCGATTTGCGGGACGTTTTCGTCGATCAATTCACCAAGGCGACGCATTAAGCGAGCGCGCTCTTTCATTGGGGTATTGGCCCACTTTGGAAAAGCGTCTTTCGCTGCGGCAACGGCTTGGTTGATTTCATCTTGTCCACCCGCGGCAACTTCTGCTAATACTTCGCCTGTTGCAGGGTTGGTGGTTTCGAAATAGTCTTTGCTAGCAACGTTTTTACCGTTGATCCAATGATTAATCTTAGTCATTACACACGTTCCTCATAGTCTTTTTCGCTGATAATGGTGTTGACCAGTCGGCCAACGCCTTCAACTTCAACAATGACTTCGTCGCCCGGTACTACGTCAGACAGCCCTTTTGGCGTCCCTGTAGCAATCATGTCTCCCGGTTGCAGTGTCATAAAGTCACTGAGGTAAGCAATTAAAAAGGGAATATCGAAAATTAGGTCGGCCGTGGTGCCTTTTTGGCGCAATTCACCATTTACATAGGTGTACAAAGCCAAATTATGCGGATCTTTAATGGCATCTTTATCGACAATCCAAGGGCCAATCGGCGTTAAAGTATCACGACTCTTAACACGTAAATTTGGGCGATAATAGTTCTCTAAATAGTCACGGATCGCATAGTCATTACACACGGTGTAACCTGCGACATAGTCCATGGCATCTTCTCTTGAGACCTTGTGAGCTGTTTTGCCAATCACCACCACTAATTCAGACTCATAATGCATATATTCCACATTATCAGGACGAACAGAAACTTGGCGATGACCCGTTAAGCTGCTTTCTGCTTTTAAGAAAATTAAAGGCTCTTCAGGTGGCTTAAATTCTAATTCGGCAGCGTGGTCGGCATAGTTCAGGCCTAGGGCAAACAAGGTTCCTTGCACAGGAGGTAACCATTCAACATCAGGAGAATCACCCGCGATCACGTCCCCATTAGGTAACGTGATGGCTTCGTTATCACCGACGGTGACGGAATATTCAGTGCCTTTAAAAAGGATTTTGGCGCGTTTTGTAATCGTAGACATTATTTTCCTCCTGCTGCCACAACGGTATTTTTCAGGCTAGGAAAGCCTTCCGCTTGGATAACCACTTCGTCTCCGGGTTTGATGGTGACACGTTGTTGTGGTGTGCCGAGCAGGATCACGTCCCCTTGCTTTAAGGTGGCGAAGTCACTTAATGCAGCAACTAACTCACTCGCATCACGGATCAGATCTTTTGTTGACCAGCGATCCACTTCTTTACCATTTACTAGGGTGATGATATCAACAGGAGTATTTAGCGAAGTTGCAACCATTTCACCAATTGGGCAGAAAGTATCACGGCATTTTGCTTTGATGGCAGGGCGATAGAAGGTGTCTTCTGGCAAGCTCACTTCATTTGCCAGCGCAAATCCAGCAATAAACTGATGTGCATCTGTCTTACTGACTTTACGTGCATTTTTACCGATCACCAAAGCAAGCGTAGCGCCACTTTGCACTTCTTCACCAGCGGGATGCAAAATTTTTTCGCCTGAATTGATACGCGTATTACGCGGCTTAATAAACCACACTGGGGTTTTTGGTGGGGTTTTATAAGGGGCTTGCTGGAATGCCTCAAGCCAGTGGCTAAGCTGGCTTTGATGATTGAGGGCAACGGCAAATACAGTGCCTTTCATTGACAACTCCTTAATGAAAAGAATTCAACTTTCGAGTAATTATTAATATATTAATAAAGTATAATTTTGAAATTAGCAATAGGTTTATAGAAATGTTAATTTTAATTGTGATCTCATTAACACAATTAAGTTGTCTTTTTGTAAGACTATGTTATAAAAGAAATTATTATTTTTTCAATTTTTTTTTATTTACAAAAAATTAACTTAAAAGTGAGTTTTTAAATTATTTACTCATTAATATTTTAGGGTTTTTCTTTGAGATTGTTATTTGACCGTGCTACTCTTAAATAAGGCAAACTGGTGATGTGAAAGCTCATAGTTATGGTATGTGATTTCATCAAAGTACAGGGCCAACAAAGCGAAATGGCAACTGCCATAAAATGCCAAAATTGGGTTAAGTAACGTTAATTAAGTGGTGAGTTTTAATCTTATGCATGAATCATTGACAATTGCATTATTGCAGGCAAGAGAAACCGCAATGGGTTTTTTCCGGCCGATATTAAAGTCGTATAATTTGACTGAACAGCAATGGCGTATCATTCGAGTTTTAGCTGATAAGCGTTCAATTGATTTTCATGAATTATCAGTTCAAACCTGTATTCTGCGCCCAAGTTTAACGGGGATCCTAACCCGTATGGAGCGCGAAGGTTTAATTTTCCGCTTAAAACCGTTGAATGACCAACGTAAATTATATGTCTCTTTGACACCTGTAGGGCAAGAGCTGTATGACAAAGCACGGCAGGAAGTGGAAGAAGGTTATCAAAAAATAGAGCTAGCATTTTCACCAGAGAAAATGCAGCAATTAACCGCGTTATTGGATGAATTAATCGCTTTAGAGAGCCCAGATTATAGTAATATCGCTGCTGATAAGAGAAAGAGCGCCTAAATTTTCGTCATATTTCGAGCTCTAGCTGTGTTGGCTTCTTTCGGCTATTTGGGTCACATACTGATGTATGCTCCCCAAACTATCCTCAATTGCCGCCTTGCTAGAGTTCGAACTATTTAGAAATTTAAATATTGGTCATATTTCGGTTATTTGGGTCACATACTGATGTATGCTCATCTGACTATCTTCAATTGGTGCTTTCCTACAATTCGAATTATTTGGAGTATAGTTATCACTTGAATAATTCCCTTTCCCTGTAGATTCACTGCAATCGAACTTTACTTATACTCATTAGATAAGTTCTAAATTCCCCACTGTCATATCTTTTTTGCAATTGTGAAATTACCTGCAGGGCTACTTGTGACAAAGTCTTCAGCAAAATTATTTTCCAATAAAATCAATCGATTGATTTTCAGTGAATAATATTAAATATTATCTTTAATGAAGCATTAACCAAAATAATGGAATGAAAAAACACAAAAAACCGTATTAAACAGGAAAGTGTTAAATTTTAGTCATAGTGAATATTTTTTATTTAAAAACAGTTAATGAGAATAAGTTACATTACGGTAAATTTACTATTCGTGACGAAAATTTAAATAACATGACAAAGCATCAAATTATATGGCGTTTATTATATGTATCGTTATTGATGATTGCGCCTTATAGTTATCCTGAAAATCAATTACTCCCCTCTGCACAGGAAAGCATTCAATTTGAACAAAAACAACGGTTAGAGTCGGAGTTAATCCAACGTAATCTATTGGAAAAACATAATGCAATCACCGTTGATGGTTCTTTTTCCAAACACCGCCAAGATGAAATCTGTTTCCCGATCAATCAGATCCAATTTGCCGGCGCCACACAGCTGACGACTAAAACTCAAACTCAGTTAACCTCACCTTATTTAAAACGCTGCCTCACACTGAGTGAAATACAAGAGCTCACCAAGCATGTGACTAATTACTATATGGAACAGGGGTTTATTACCTCTCAAGCCATCATTCCAGAGCAAGATTTATCCTCATATCAATTGTTAATACAAGTGATTGAAGGGCATATTGAAACTATCGAGATTGAAAATTCTCCTGAGCGTTTAGTTCATCAAATATTTCCTCATCAACAAGGCAAAATATTAAATCTACGGCATATTGAACAAGGGTTGGAGCAACTCAACCGGTTATCGTCCGCTAAGTACACTATCGATATCCAACCAGGAAGCCAAAATGGCTATTCTCGGGTTATTATTCATCAACAAGGGAAAAAATGGCCTATCACGAGCCAGCTAAACCTCGATAACACGGGTATGAAGGCAACGGGAAAACAGCTACTTACGGGGAGTTTAACGGTAGATTCCCCGTTAGGGTTTGGTGAGCAATGGTCATTAAGTGCCAGTAGCGATACTGACTTCAGTCGCTCCCATCACAGTCGTTACGCTGTTGCGGCAATCAATGTCCCTTATGGTTACTGGTCTTATCGTTACCAGTTTTATCGTAATAATACGCTACAACCGTTTCATGCATCTGGTCAGCAATTCCGTTATGAAGGCAAAAATACCAACCAACAGTTTGATGTCAGTCGCTTAGTTTATCGTGATGGGAAGCAACGACTTACACTGCAAGGTAGCTTAAAACATAAAAATGCGACGACACAATTAGCGTCCCAAACCTTGACGATTAGCAGCCCAACCTTAACCTCGCTCTCGTTTACCCCACAGTACAGCACCATGCTTGGACAAGGTTACTTCACGTTTAACCCTGCCGCTGAATGGGGGATATCTGCCTTTGGCGCCTCACCGGATACCCTCGCGAAAGATTCACCGCGTAGTCATTACCGCAAATTCAGTCTAAGCAGCAGTTATCAGTATTTTTTCTCTAATGGTGTGACCTATTTAACCTCATTTTACGGTCAATATTCGCCCGATAATTTATACGGCATTGAACGCATCAGCATCGGTGGCCAGTACTCTGTCCGTGGCTACCATGAACAATCTGTGAGTGGTAACCGAGGCGGGTATTGGCGTAATGAAATTAACAAAGACATCGCCAATACGGCAATGGGGCAACTGCGTTTTATCGGAGCGTTAGATTATGGGTTTATTGCCTCAGATAAATACCACGTTGAACCTGACACTTTAGCAGGCGGAGCCGTTGGCCTCTCTTTTATTGGTAATAGCCTGTTTTATTCGCAGCTTCTACTCAGTAAGCCTTTGCATTATCCCTCACAACTTAAACCAGACAATTGGTCGGCTTATTGGTCGGTCTCATTCTTTCTGTAGCTTTACGTTTTTAAAGGATTATTTATGCTAAATGAACAATTACCTTCACGGCCTAAACGGTTATTAAGTTATACCCTTATTTTCTTAACCGTTGTCTACCCCTTACACCCCGCTTGGGGGGCAGCCATGACGGCGGCCGATAAAAACACTCAAATCAGCCAACAAAATAACGTCCCGATTATTAATATTGCCACGCCGAATGGGGCGGGAATATCGCACAATAAATTTCAACAATTTAATGTGGATAAACAAGGTGCGGTACTCAATAACGCCACTGCCAATGTGAATTCTCAAATTGCAGGGCAAATCAAAGCCAATGCCAATTTAAAAGGAAATGCTGCCAATCTGATTATCAATGAAGTCACGGGCAGTAGCCGCTCAGCATTACAAGGTAAGTTGGAAGTGGCAGGTAAAGGCGCGAATGTCGTCATTGCCAACCCGAATGGGATTACCTGTAATGGCTGTAGCTTTGTGAATACCCCTGCGATTACTTTGACCACAGGGAAACCCATTCTGGATAACAAGGGAGCTTTATCTGCGGTTGAGGTGAAAAAAGGCAGTGTGGTTATCGGGGCCAATGGCATGAATGCGCAAGCGCAAACCTATGCCGATATTATCAGTCGAGCCACCGAACTAAACGGGCAAATCAAAGCCAAGAATCTGACTTTAATGCAAGGCACC
Source organism: Providencia sp. PROV174 (assembly GCF_028480685.1). Classification (NCBI taxonomy): domain Bacteria; kingdom Pseudomonadati; phylum Pseudomonadota; class Gammaproteobacteria; order Enterobacterales; family Morganellaceae; genus Providencia; species Providencia sp. PROV174. The sequence goes on along the minus strand of NZ_JAMPOT010000011.1, from coordinate 183,311 downwards.
AACCGTGTTGATTTTCAAAAAGGTACGGTCACGCCCATTAGTGGAGAGGGTGCTAAACCGTCTATATCGGTGGATACTAAAGCGCTGGGTGGGATGTATGCCAATCAAGTGAAATTGGTGAGTACAGAATCAGGGGTGGGGATTAACCTCAGCAATGTGCAAACCAACCAAAATGACCTGACATTAACCGTCGATGGCAAAATTACCCTTGCAGGCAATATTCAAGGGAAAAAAGATATCAATGTCAGTACCAAAAACCTGCAAATTAACGCCAATGCCAACGTGAATGCCGCCAAAGACATCACATTGGCCACCAATACTCTTATCAACAATGGTCAAGTTACCGCAGGCAAAGATATGCGTGTCTTTGCTGATTCAATAAGCAATACGGGCAATAGTGCGCTTATTCAAGCACAAGATAATCTGTGGATGCAAAAAAATGCCAAAGGGGATTTGAGTACCCTGATTGAGAATAAATCAGGAACGATAAAGACCAATACGGGGGATTTAGTTGTTCGGACTAAAAAATTGACCAACATGGCGTTAAATACGCACTACAAGGAAAATACGATACAACCGACCTCCACAAGTAAGAACTTATTAATAGACCGAGTTAGAGAAGGAGGCGGGAATTATGATGTGGTCATGAATGCAAAGTTGGTTAACCCTCTTCCTAATAAGTGGTTCGGTGTAGCTGATTTTTCAAATGCATTTTATAAAGAGGGTGTTTTAGTCAATACAGGTCAAAGTGTTTACTCTGATGATTCAGTTCGGATCGGAGAAATAGTTAGCGGTGGAAATGCTTATCTTAATGGCAATCAAATCACTAACGATAACGGTATCATTTCCGCTAAGAATAATTTAATTTTAACCGGTAATACGTTAGAGAATAGTCAAAATATTGGTTGGAAAAAATACACCTATAAAAATTATGTCATTGATACTTCGAATAGTGGCAGTGGAATAGTTAATATTATAAATATCAAAGAATTAGTTTTAGAAACAAATTATAAAGCACAAGATTATGTGCTCGTTTTGGAACAGATTGATAATTTAAAAACAAAAAAAGGATTACATTCAGGCACTAATCTCATCCTTGATTTTAAACATTCAATTAACAGTGAAAATAAGCTGCCTATTGCTTCATCACTAATATCAAAAATAAATCAAAGCACTGCGCCTGCTTATTTAATATCAGCAAAAAACATTATCTTAAATTCTAATAATATAAATATTTCTACCAACTTACAGTCTGAAAATGATCTGTCTATTATCGCTGGTCAAAACATCAATATTCATGATGCGCGACTGGTTGCAAAACAATCACAAAGCCTAATTGCCAACAACGATCTTAATCTCAAACAAGTCAATTTAACGGCTAAAGACAGTACCTTAATTGCGAAAAATGGCAATCTTCAATACAGCTTAAATCCTGTCTCTGCGTTTAAGGATAATGTCTTATCGCCCCCGGTTATCAACGCTGCAAACTCGTTACATATCCAAGCGGGTAAAAACATCTCTTTTGATAATGCGCAATTAACCAAAACCAATAAACTCACCTTCAGTGCCAATGATAATATTGTTATTCGTCGCGATGAATCCAATTTAATGAAACTCGCGGCTTCAGAGCCTATCGCCAATATCAATGCGTTACTCACAAAAACAGGAAATTGGGCAAGTTCAGGGGAGATAAACCTCACTGCAGGTAAGAATATTGAAGCGCGTGGCATTGCCTTCAACAGTGGAAAATCACTGACGTTCAATGCAGGCCAAGATATTCTTTTAGGCTCTAAAGCGATTAAAGATGTCGACAATGTATTTAAGACCAATCGCTACCCAGAGCTACGCTCTCAACTCATCGCAAATGGCAATATTACGTTAAATGCAGCTCGCGATATTGACTTGCAATCTGCCAATCTTCAATCAAAAGACAAAGTTATCGCGCTCTCAGGTCGTGATATTAAATTAACCGCTACCGCTTACTCTGCCATTCCCAACCCCAACGAAGATAACCAAGATGTACGTTATGTGACTTCGACGCTTTCGGGAGACAAAGGCGTCACCCTAGCCTCAAATGGCGCCTTAACCGCACAAGGTAGCACAATCAAATCCCTAAATGACATCACACTCTCAAGCGGGGGAAATGTACGGTTAGAGTCGGTTAAAACGAATTATCGAAAACAGTCAGGGAAAACATATGAAGAGTTATATCGCCAAATTGGCACTGAAATTAACAGTGGTAAAACGCTGACCATTTTGTCTGAGGGGAGCATTCTTTTCCAAGCGTCTCGTCTCATTGCCAAAGGCGCGATGGATATTGCGGCAAAAGGTGGGTATCTCTATGCCCAAGCCATGGAGGAAAGCAGTTACTTCGAAGAGTATAAAAAGAAATGCAATAGATGGACGCTTTGTATCACGAAAAAGGAAGTGAGAAAAACACGCAGTGATAAAACCAATAAAGTCACTGAATTTACCGCAGGTGGTGATATTAACCTATATGCCAAGGATGATGTCACCTTAGAAGCCACCAAAATTAATACGGGCAAGAATGCCAAAATCACCAGTCAAACCGGTAAGGTGAATTTTAAGGCTGTCAAAAACTCGCAATTTGAACAGGTGATTACAAATTCTAACGGGTTTTATATTACACAGCGCAATAAAGGGTATACCTCAGATAAATGGGTTTTACCTGCATTGCATATTGGTGGCAAGCTGACGGTTGATGCAGCTAAAGGTATCACTGCAGATATTAAAGCTAAAAATAACCAAAGCTTACAAAATGCCTTAAATTCACTCGGACAAACCGAAGGCACCAAATGGTTAGCGGGTCTAAAAGACCGCAAGGATGTGCAATGGGGATTAGTTCAAGATGCGTATGACAGTTGGGATTATAAAAGCCAAAGCTTAAATCCCGTTGCGTCAGCCTTGATTATGATTGCAGTCAGCGCGATGACATCCGGTTATGGGTTAGCTTCATGGGCTGCAGATGGCGCAGTGACTACAACAGGCGCGACCGGAATAACAGCTAATGTTATTTCTGGAGCGGCCTATTCAGGTATGACCGCACTCACCTCTCAAGCCGCTGTTGCGTTGGCAGAAAACCAAGGAAATCTATCCAAAACACTTAACTCGCTAGGTAAAAGCGATACCGTCAAATCCATTATTACTCAAATGGTGATTTCAGGGGCGCTTAATGGCCTTGATGCGAAGATGGGCTGGACGACAGGTAACCCCGCTGATGCCAAATTACCACTATTAAGCCATGGGGATTGGAATAAAGTCGCGCAGCGCGTTGCCGCGCAATCCGTGATTAGCTCTACAGTGAACACAACTATTCAAGGTGGCAGCTTTACTGATAATTTTAAGAATGCCTTACTCAGTAATATTGGTAATCAGGTGAATGCTGAGGGAGCAAAACTGATTGGCGATAATGGTGAGATTTTAGGTCACACAGGAAAGCTATTAAGCCACTCTGTTGTTTCAGGTATTAGCGCTGAAATTGCAGGAGGAGATGCGAAAGGCGCAGTTGTTGGTGCATTAGCGGCAGAGTTAGCTGCAATAACATTGAACAGTAAATTGTTTGAACCAAAATATATCAACGAGCAAGAAAGACAACTCGCATTACTACAAGATGCTATCAAGGGTAATGACGCCAAAACTCAATTCACTAAAGTATTAGGCGGATTCGCAGGAGCATTAATTACCCATAAGCCGGAAGGGGCTTTTTCTGCAGCTAACTCTGCTGAGTTGGTTTATACGTATAATTATACAGAGCATCAGCTACAGCAAATAATTATAGAGAATAATCTCGATATGATGGCGGCAGCTAAAGGAGATAAAGCTGCTGCACAAAGAGTTGCTGCAAGAGAACAAGCTGCTGGAGTGGTGGGCTTAGTTGCCGTCGGTGGGGTTGTCATCATACTCGGAGGTGAAATAGTTGTTGCCGCGACCCCACAAATCGCGGAAGGGCTAAAATTAGGTGCTGCTGGATGTAAAGCCAGCATCAGTTTCTGCGCTACTAAGCTAGGCTTGGTAGCAGCCGATATAGCCGCACCTGAAGCTGCTATATCGACAGCTGCAATTGGGGGGGCTGGCTTTAAGGTTGTAGCGAACTCTGAGGAGGCACTTAAATCATTAAAAAATGCAATACCAACCACCTCAAAAGAGTTATTAACATCCGGTAAGCTTAATATCTCAAAATTAACCCCCGTCATAGAAAAAGAGCAGTTGCATGCCTCTGCGACTAATAAATTGGTTGAGGAAATTAATAAATTAAATTCTAAATCACAAGCCGAGAAGTTTGCAGTTGGGATTGGTGCTTATGATCCTTCTACAGGGAAAACAGCATTTGGGTTTAGTAATGGTAAAGTCAGCGCGGAAGCTTTAGATGATAGAACAGTTCTTTATCTTAAAAAGCAACTTGGCGTTGAAATAGGTGAGTACACTAAACTTTGTAACAATTCTGTTGGTGCTTGTGCTGAAGTATCAGCTGCTGATAAATTAATAAGGGAAGGAGTAAAACCGGAAAATATTAAATTTACTCAACCAGTTAGGCCAAGGATTGTTTGGGAGGATTCGAAAATTAATGAGGCAGCTTTAGTGGATACATGCAAAAATTGTCAAGCAACATGGCCAACAGGAGCACATAAATGAGTACATTAGTAAATGACTGGAAACCAAGTTTTGGAACCATCTATACTTGGTTTGCTATGGATAAAAATGGAAAAATCGCGGTTGTGGTTAACAATAATTGGGGATGGTTACCTAATGCACTTCTCTCTTTGGAAAATTTTGAAGAATTGCTTGATCAATTGAATGAATATAAATGGGAAGAGTCTGCCATATTTGTAGATTACCCCGAAGATAAAAAAGGCTCGGTTATTTTAGACTTGTATTCTCATTATTTTTTTCGCTTCCTAAACACAAAGTCTGAAGTTGAGCAATACTTAAAAGATAAATTTGATAGATTAAAAGTTTGTTCGGATTATAATTTACCATTAAATAAAGGTTTTTTTATTTATCAAGCTATAGAAGGTAATAACCCTGGAGATGATTACCCTGTCGGCTATGGTGGTGAAACTAAAATGGGAGATTATTTCCGTTATTTGATGCCGACTATTTATGCTTCAGTTGAAGACTTTCCCAAAGAGTTGCGCCATGGAATTGCGGTCTCAGACACGCTTGACTTTACAAAAGATAGGCTACTGGATAACGATAGAATTAGTGAGTATTTTCCTCGTATGTACCATGATTAAGATTATGGTACATACGAAAAGATAAAACATGGCGAAAGTTTGGAATGTATCATAAATAACCGCCTTCTTTATGTAAAGATGGCGGTTATTGTTGTGTAGGCTTCAGCCTCTAATGTTCAATCTCTCTCTTTTTAGGCTACTTACCCAATAAGTGTAAAAAGTGAATATGTTTTTCGTACTGATCAAGAATATCGTGGATGATCTGCTCTTTTGCCCAGCCCATCACATCGTAGTCTTGTCCACCTTCTTTTAAGTGAATTTCAGCGCGATAGTAGCGTTGTTCTTCACTCTTTTCATCATCACTTTCTGTGCCCATACCCGCTAAAGCAAATGACGGTTGAATATAGTAACGGAGGCGAACTTCGTATAAAAAGTTCATATCTTCGCCTAAGTCCACTTCAAAACCAATCCTATCGTCTCGATCCGTATGGATATGACACACCGTCCCTTGTTTAGCCAGTTCTTCAGAAACCATCTCCATGGAAGGTTTCACGGATTCTTCCATAAAGCGTTTAACATGCGCACGTTTAGGGAAATATACGATGTTACGTAAGCGTCGCTGCCATGGAATAGGGTTACGACTGGCGGTTGGGGCTATGGTCGCCAATTGCTGACTATCGCGTTTGTAAGCATCGACGCGTAAGGCTTTAAATAAGCCATAAATAGAGGCCAATAACACCATGGCAAACGGTAGCGCACTGGCTATTGTCAGTGTTTGCAAGGCTTGCAAGCCACCGGCTAACAACATGGTGATCGCAACGACACCCATTAAGCCAGCCCAGAAAATACGTTGCCAAATTGGGGTATTGGAATCACCGCCAGAAGCTAGGGTATCAACCACCATAGCGCCTGAATCTGCTGAAGTAACAAAGAATACAATTACCATCAACATAGCAAAAAAGGAGAGCACAGAAGAAAATGGGAAGTAATTAAGAAACTCAAATAAAGCGAGAGACACATCAGCTTGTACCGTATCTGCTAATAGTGTTGCGCCTTTATTTTTGATTAAATCTATCGCCGTGTTACCAAAGAACGTCATCCACATCAATGTGAACCCTGCAGGGACGAATAATACGCCCATGACAAATTCACGGATGGTGCGTCCGCGGGAGATACGTGCAATAAACATCCCGACAAATGGTGACCATGATAACCACCAACCCCAATACAGTAAGGTCCAACCCCCTAACCAGCCACTGGACTTAGGTTCATACGCATATAAATTAAAGGTTTTAGTGACGATCTCTGATAGATAACCCCCCGTATTTTCAACGAAAGATTTCAGCAGAAGCACTGTTGGCCCTAAAGCAACAATAAGTACCAGTAATAAGAAAGCAAGGCCAAGGTTGAGTTCAGATAAAATACGGATACCTTTATCAAGGCCTGAAACCACAGAAAGTGTCGCTAAACCCGTAAAGGTGATAATTAAGATCACCTGTACAGTTTCATTCACAGGCCAACCAAACAAATGGTTTAAACCTGCGTTTACTTGTAGCACACCGAACCCGAGAGAAGTGGCAACACCAAATACCGTACCTACCACAGCAAAGACATCAACCGCATGACCAATAGGGCCATAAATTCGCTCACCAATAATTGGGTAAAGGGCGGAGCGTAAGGTGAGAGGGAGGCCATGACGATAGCTAAAAAACGCTAAAATTAATGCAACAATGGCGTAAATCGCCCAAGCATGTAACCCCCAGTGGAAGAACGTTAAGCGCATAGCCTCTTTAGCGGCTTCAACCGTTTGTGCTTCACCGACCGGTGGGTTGAGGTAGTGCATGACAGGCTCAGCAACCCCAAAGAACATTAAGCCGATCCCCATACCCGCGGAGAACAACATCGCAAACCATGACAGATAGCTAAAATTTGGTAGGGCATGGTCTGGTCCCAATTTTATTTGCCCGTAACGGGAGAGTCCCAGATAAGTCACACTCAAAAGAATAATAGCGACAGCAAGAATGTAGAACCAGCTTGCGTTATTAAATAAATTTTGTTGAAGATGACTTAGATGAGATTCTGCGACTTCTGGCATCAAAGCGGCAAAGCCAACGATAACCAAAATAATAATGGCAGAGCTATAAAACACAGGGGGACTAATTTTAGAGCGAACTTTTTTAGAATCAGTAGCAATTTGACTCATAACAACCTTCTTTTGTTTTATTTTATTTTTGGCATACCGAAATTGACAAAGTATGCAACGCGCTGTCCTTCTTAATGAAACAATGGATAATTGCGAAAAGGTTTCCTAAGGAAACGAGGTAGAAAGAACAATAATATGGTGTTGTAGGCAGGTTAAACTGCCAAAAATAGCGATGATATTCGAGCCTTTACCACCTTCATAAGTTAAAAAATAGGCGGTTATACTGCCATGATACTGGAGAATGATCAACAATATCGGAAAATAACATTAACTGGAGGGGAAAAATATCATGTTAATTATCATTAAATTAATAATTAATAATGCAATATTTACATGTTTTACCAATAAGTTAATGCAAATAAGCGAAAGTAAGCATTAGATAAGTAAAAACCATAGGTAAATTGGAATGAAAATATGATTAGCGTAATTGGCTATCCTTACTGCCACGTCGATTATAACCACTAAATGCAGATTGTTTTTTATCTAATTCATTTTGGCAGTTAATACAGAATTTAACGCCGGGTAATGCTAAACGGCGGGCTTCAGGAATGGCTTCACCACACTCCTCACAAAACTCGGCGCTTTCACCGGAGTGTAATTGCCGTCGCGCTTTCGTTACCGCATCATCAAGAGTGGCATCAATTTGTTCTTGAACGGCATCTTCATTTGCCCAACCATTTGCCATTATCCACCTCTATTTGATTAAATATTGACCTTATAGCAATATAAGGGCGAGAAAATTTAATTCAAGGGCAATTATTGCTCTAAAGATAATGTCATGTAAATGTGGTCTATTCCGTCTTCATCATACATTTCGCCTTCAGTTTGATACCCAAGGGTATGGTAAAAATCAATGGCCGTATGTTGTGCTGAAAGAGCAATCTTAGGGTAATGGTGGGAGCGACCATATTGTTCTACAAATTTCATTAGTTCACGTCCAAGCCCTTTGCCGCGGTGTGGCTTTTGTACTGCGACACGGCCAACTTTGATGAGATTACCTTCAAGTAGTATACAGCGTAATACAGCGGCTGGTTGCTCATTTAAATACAAAACCACATGTAATGCAGATTCATCATATTCATCGACATCGATATCAGCGGGGAACCCCTGCTCTTGAGTAAAAACTTGTTGGCGCAGGCTGAAAGCATCGGTAAGAAGTTCTGGGTTTGTGTACCCAATACTGTGTTTAATTTGCATTAGTGTTCCTAGTAGCTAACGAATAAGAAGCGTAATTATATCGTGGAATGACGAATTAGTTAGGAGGGTTTTGGTGCTTTTATGAGGGGCAAATAAGAATGTAGGCATTTAAAGCCTACATTCTTGAAGAAGGTTGAAAAAATAGTTATTTTTTATCGTTTTCTGCATCATTTTCTGTTTTGAGCGATTCCGTTTTTTCTTTCATATCGGTTGCCACTTCATCGGCTTTATTAATCGCATCTGTTTTGACTTCTTGGCTCAGCTCTGACGCGTTTTGTTTCAACTCTTCAGCTTTATTTTTTGCATCTTCTGTCAGTTCATTGGCTTTTTTTTCACCATCTTCTTTTAACTGCTGTGCTTTTTCTTCTGCTTGTTTAACAGTATCACTCGGTTTGGGAGAGTCATCACAACCAGCGATAACAGTAACAAGACCCGCGAAAAGAAGTGAAGTGATGAGTTTTATATTCATAAACATATCCTTAGCACGATGTAGGTAAAAATGTTATTGAAGCTTGATATTGGCTTGAGTGCCAATGTGTATATTTAACTATAGTTGAAATTAAGTGGATTATAAAATAAATAGCTAATTGACTGAAATATTAAAGTATTTTGTTGTGTTAGATTCGAGTTGAAGACTATTTTTGGGGAAATAATCGTTTGTTCCATGCTATAGCGCTATAAAAGGTAGATAATCAAGCTAAACTGATCGAAACTTAATATTTAAATAAATAATGAAAACAAATGTATGTTTTAGATAACAAAGGAATAGCAATATGGCGTACTATTATTCGTTGATTATTTTAAAGTTTATTATCGGTTTTGCCATTGTTATCACTCATATGAATCTATCGGGAAAAACGCAGCTTTCCCAAATGACTCCTATTGATTTCATTGGTAATTTCGTCTTAGGGGGCATTATTGGCGGGGTGATTTACAGTGATACTATCCCATTGTACCAGTATGTGACTATTTTAATTATTGGTGTTTTGTTTATTAGCTTTTTAAACTTTTTAACGAAAAGATTTAATTTTTTTCGTAATGTGGCGATTGGTAATCCCATACCCATCATTAAAAAAGGCCAATTTATAATGGAAAACATTTTAGAGAAAGCCAATAAGATAGACCTCATCAATATTTCATCTCGAATTCATGCACAAGGAATTCACTCTTTTCAAGAAATTTATTATGCGCAAATAGAGCCCGATGGGCAGTTAACTATTATTTGCGATGAAAAAAACATGCCATCTGTGATCCTGATAAAAGAAGGGGTTATTAGAAGCTATGGTTTGGAATCCATCGAAAGAGATGAAAGCTGGTTAATGCAGCAAATTGAATTACAAGGAATTGAATCAATAAGTGATATTTTCTTGGCTGAATTTTGGCGCGGTGAAGTCACGTTTATTTTGCGAGATGGTAAAATAAACCGCAAAAATGCACAGCACCTGAAAGTTATTGCTTAAATGAATAGGTCGGTGAAATACAAAAAATATTTCACCGACAGAGGCTTAATTATTTTTTCAAATCATCATAGAGCATTAATGAGGATTTATTATCTGGGTCACCAATATAACGAGGTTGAGGCTTAAATGACTCATTAAATAGGCTTTTTTCAGGTTCAAATCCAGTATAGTTTAAACCTGCTAAATCAGACCATGCATAGATAAAGTCCATATTACTGAACGGTCGAGTTGTTTTATCATTCAAATCAAATTGATGTGTCGATAACCACTCAGGTGATTGCCAAACTAGGAAAGGCACATTATAAATGACTTTACTCGGCTTACCTTCACTACGCCCTAACATTTCATGAGGCGGGGTATCATAAACATCTTCACCGTGATCCGAGAAAAACACCAAAAACCCATTTTCTTTTGAAGAATCAAAGTCTTTGATTAATGATGAAACCACATAGTCATTATAATGTTGTGCATTATCATAAGCATTGTAATCTTTTACTTCATCATTATTTAAATTAGCAGGAACTACGCTGTCCTTGTCTTTGAAAATAGCTTTATCTTCAGGATAGCGAAATTCATAGCGCATATGAGTCCCTAACAGATGAACAACGATAAATTTCTTTTCAGCAGGGTCTGCAAGTGCTTCTTTGAATGGGGAAAAAACCACGTCATCATAAATACGTGAGCTTTGAGCCATGTCATTATTCAAATAATATTGCTTGTCTGTCTGGCGAGAGAACGCAGTTAATAAGGTATTACGCTCAGTCATTGTTTGCTGGTTGGTGATCCAAAACGTTTTAAAGCCCGCTTGCTTCATCATATTCATGATAGAAGGGCGCGAATTGAACAGTTCAGGTTCAGTTTGTGTCGCGAACGTCAGAATTTGCTGTAGTGCTTCAATGGTATAAGGCCGGGATGTCACCACATCATTGAATACTGATAAATTAGCAGGATAATCTTTAGCTAGCTCATCTAATTCAGGTGTGGTTGGGCGCGAATAGCCATATAGGCTCATTCTATCGCGGCTGGTGGACTCACCAATCACTAATACAAATGTACGAGGTGTATCACCGTTAGCATCAATGAAGTTTTCTAATGGTGGAATTTTACTGTTGTCACGGATTAACTCTTCCATGTTTGCCAGCTGGTTTTTATATAAGAAGTAACCACTCACAAACTGCCACGGCGCTGCATAGGCGAGTTTACTATTGACATAAGATGCAATACTCGACATCGGGCGGTCTTGTTTTATGCCTTTATTATAGTAAGGGACACCAAACAAAATCACTAAAATTAACAATGAGATACCGACTCGCCCTGTCTTTGGTAATGTGACTGGTTTTAGGCGTGTCCACAGGAATATCGCGACGACAGTATAGGCGAGTATGACGCCTAAGACTTTGAAGCTAAAATATTGCTTAAGGAATTCACCAGCTTCATTGGTATTGGTTTCAAACATGACGAACATGACACTTTGCGATATTTGATGACCATAAACCACAAAATAGGCGAGTGCGACAACAGAGGATAGCCAAAGAACAATACCTATCACCCCAGCAACTAATTTGATTCTTTTTGGGAACAATAAAGCGGGAATTAGCCAAAGGGAGCTATAAAGTAGTGAGTCTCTAAGGCCAATGGAATTACTTTGCCCTGTTACGAGCACATACAGCTGTAATAACGATGAAAAATACCAAAAGTAGATTAGTAACCAGAACAGAGAGGTCCAGCTAAACTTTTCCGAGTGTGTAGTGTTACTCATAGGTTTTTAAACTCTTGTTTTCTATTATTGTTAAGTCGAATTGAAAAATAATTGAGAAATCGATTTTTAGATATGAAGATGTAATTTAAGTTCCCCATACTCGTCATCTTTCAAGAGGCAGGGGTGTTAACTGCACTCCGCTCGCCAAGTCACATAGTTTACCTATGCTCCTTGTCTATCGTCGCTTGTTGCCTACCTGCCTCTCGAAATATTTAGAGTATGAATCGGCATTTTTCAAGATGCAGGGGGTTAACTGCACTCCTGAACCAAATCACAGCTCGAAACTGTTTCTGTGATATTGCATTATAGACAATGTTTTATACGTTGTTACTAAAACAGTAAAATATTGAACTATTGTTTAATAATATTTCATTCAGTTGATATTATCTTTTAACCTATTTATGGTGTATAAAAATTTGACCAACATTATCAATAAAGGGTGAGAGCAACTTATGTTAGACAACTCATTTGTGGCTTTTTTGAAATCATCCTTATCAATCAGGGTGCTGCTTTCATTATTAATTATTATTGATGGCACCATGATTTTAAAGCCTGTGTTAAGTGCTTATACTGACTATATTGATTGGCGTGAGTCTGGGCTGACACAGTGGTTGAAATCACTCGGTTTTATGAAGCTGCTGGATATTCCCCGTTTTTTATTGGGAATTTCGCTTATCTTCCTGTCGCTATTTATGGTTAATGGAGCCCGTATCGCCTGGGTATTCTCATTATTTTTGCTTGGAATTATTTCATTTGTTGATTTGAGGTTAGCGCAAGAAAATATCCACCAAGGTTATTTCTCACTCTTTTTATTAATTGCATTGTGTGTGTTTTGGAAGCTATATCATCATCATAGCTTGACCAGTGCAGGGTTTGTGGCGATCACGTGTATTATCGCATTGTTGCTTTACTCCATTTTTGGCACTTTATATATTGGTAATGAATTTTCGCCGGTGGTTAAAGATGGTACTACAGCTTTTTATTTCGCTTTAGTATGCATGACGACGGTCGGGTTTGGTGACATTGTACCGGTTACAGTGGATGCGCGTGTATTCACGGTGACAGTGATTATTTTAGGGATCACAATTTTTACCACTTCAGTGGTTTATATTGTTGGGGTGTTAGCAAAAGGCACGAAAGAAATTGTGCGTAAGAGGTTTGCTTATATGAAAAATCATTATGTGGTGATTGGTAGCACACCGATGGCCGTCAATGTCTATCAAGGGCTGAAAAAACGAGAGCTACCTGTAGCTGTGATTTGCCAAGAAAACCATCGTAGCCATTACCCAGAAAAAGATAACATTGTAACGGGCGACCCCACCAGTTCGGAATTGCTAGCAGCAGCAAACGTAAAACATGCGAAGTGCGTATTGGTGATGACGGATAGCGATTCGCTCAGCACTTTTGCCCTATTGGGCGTGAAAGAACAAGCGGGTGTTGAGGGAACGGTGAAAACCGTGGTGTTAATTAACCAAGAAAGTAATATGGATAAAGTTCGCTTACTTAAACCTGATATGTTGTTTTCATTATCGACCTTAGGTTCAGAGGTTTTGATGCAAGTGCTTTGCGGTGAAGCAATATCGAGTGACTCTATTAGTGATATGCTGTTGAACAAAGTTGCAAAAAGCTAACCTCAAAATAAAAACAACAGGAATTGTGCTTCATGCTAAGTGCTCAACAAGTGAGTTGCCATCGGCAAAATAGGGTGTTATTCCATCAACTTGATTTTATTGTACAGCCCAGTGAAATCTTACAAGTTGAAGGGCCTAATGGAGCGGGAAAAACAACCCTGCTACGTATGATGGCTGGGTTATTAAAACCCGATGAAGGTGCGGTCTGTTGGAATAATCAATCGATTGATAAGCTAAAAGAAGAATTCACTCGTCATTTACTTTATTTAGGCCACAAACCTGCAGTGAAATCATTACTGACACCTTATGAAAACCTCAAGTTTTATTATCAAATGCACCATAAAGGGCATGAAGGCGAGCGTATTTGGTCTGCTTTAGAGGAAGTTTCATTAATCGGTTATGAAGATATTCCTGTTAGTCAACTTTCTGCAGGGCAACAACGGCGAGTTAATTTAGCTAGGCTATGGCTAAGCGAAGCCCCTCTGTGGATACTTGATGAGCCTTTCACCGCAATTGATGTGGCGGGGGTCGCTCGTTTAACAGAACGTTTTCATCAGCATGCAGAGCAGGGGGGGATTATCTTGTTTACCTCTCACCAAGCGATGTCAGGGCAATTTGGTTCACTAAAACTGACGGGTGGGGTTGAATCATGTTTTGGTTATTAATTAAACGGGAACTTAAAATTGCTTTCCGAGGTTTTTCTGAGCTCGTTAACCCGTTGTGGTTTTTCTTAATTGTTATCACATTATTTCCGCTTAGTATTGGTCCTGAGCCTCAATTATTAGCGCGTATTGCCGTTGGGGTATTTTGGGTCGCGGCTATTTTGTCTTCACTATTATCACTAGAGCGTTTATTTAAGGATGACTATCTTGATGGCTCTCTTGAACAACTATTACTCGCGCCACATCCTTTATTTATAACCGTATTTGCTAAAGTGATTGCCCACTGGCTAGTGACTGGGTTGCCATTGATCTTGTTATCTCCGGTTGCGGCATTAATGTTGTCTTTTAGCGCGGACACGCTATTGGTGTTGGCGGGTACCTTACTGCTGGGGACACCGGTATTAAGTTTTATTGGTGCGATTGGTGCGGCATTAACAGTTTCCTTAAAAAAGGGCGGGGTTTTAGTTAGTCTGCTCGTTTTACCGCTTTATATTCCAGTGCTTATTTATGCAACAGGTACGATGGAGGCACATAGTTTTAAAATGCCTCTCGATGGCTATTTTGCCATTCTTGCCGCGTTATTTGCTGCGAGTATTACCTTTTCTCCTCTCGCTATCGCCGCTGCATTGAAACTGAATATAAGTAATAGTTAGATATTTTTCCTTTCACAGAATATAAGGGCAAAGTAAAACTGCCCTTGAGGTTGTTGACAAAGCGGGATAAAGCGTAGTTTTTCCCGCTTTGTGTTATCAGCCGAAAATCAATAAATTGTTTTTCTCCGTTTATTTTCAAAACTTATTCGACTTGCAGCCAAACATTACATGTTTGTCAGTAGTCTAGAAGAATAAAGCAAAATTACCCTTATTTTTATCATCGATAAATTACGGCTTAAAAAGCAAAATTAATAAGAAAAACTTACTCATTTAACGGGTGGTTTATCTTAACATTTCATTTTATTCAATCAGTTAAATGATTTTTCATCATTTTATATGACCTATAGTTAAATTTTTGATGGGGAGGATCAAATAAAATCACCTAAATTTAAATTGTTACGGCTTTATACTTTTTATTACAAAAAACATTTATAAATAAAATCAGTTAAATAGCATGATGATTCAACTTGATTATAAAAAGAATAAAAAAGCACAATTGTAATTTGACTTAAAGTATGTAAAGTTCCGTATATTACTTCATTTCAAACCAATACAATTAATAATTCTAATGATTTTAAAACGTAATTTTAGCTATAGATCGATTTTACTTACCTTTTGTCTCCCTGCGGTAGCCAATTAAACGACCAGCTAAAAGCCACTGGTCATGCCAAAAGTGTGAAAAACCACAGCGCTAATATTGAAGCGGCCGGTAACCTCACACTAAAAACCGATGTACTTGAAAATAAAGATATCCATTTACAACTGACTGACGATGCTGTGGAAGTGAGTCGCGAGCACTTTGATTGGTATGATTTCGGAAATGGGCGACGCTATAAAATTCAGCCACGCAATGGAAATCAAACTCGTTATGCGATTAATGAAGATGGCACGCTCAACAAAGAAGTCGGTATTCACTATGAAAAATCTAATCGCTGGCGGATGTTTGAGTATGATAATTGGACTAAAAATTTCTATGAATATGATTACGACCGTATCATTTATGAAACCCAAGTTATCAAACGCGATGCTGCGCTGATCACCAGCGGCAAGAATTTAACGATTGATGGTCAGCAGCTGAACAATGAAAATTCGCGTGTTGTTGCGGGGCAAAACCTGATCTTAACAGGATATGATCTCAACAACGAAGAAGCACAAGGTGTTCGCCGTATCTTTGAAGATGGAAATACGATTTATCGCTATAAAGGTGGTGGTAAATGGAAAACGCGGACTAGCACGTCAAAATACCAAGGGGTTAATAGCGAAGAAGATTTAGCCTTACACCTATTAGAAGTTGCCGAGAATGCGGGTGGTATCAATAAAACACAACTCGACTCAGTCAAAGTTAATCAACTGGATGGGCAAGCCGAACGTGTTTCTGATGCTAATCAACAAGAAAACTCAGGTGCCACGGTTACTGAGCAAGCGTTAAAAGATAGCAAAAACACGGCATTAGACCTCAAGCCAGGCCAACAAATGGAAGTGGCACAATTACCTTCAATTTCAGCCAACGTGGATGTTAAAGACGACAAGTCGGTTGACTCATCATTACACGCTGATGATGCCAACATCGGTAACGGGGCCGACATTCAAGGGCAAACCGATGCTGGCAAAGGGGAAAATATTACCGCGGAGACAGGGCCTCAAGGAAAAGACAATCTCGATGCCGTGATACGAACCGTTGGACCAAATACCCAGTTACCGGATAACAGCCTGTTTAACTTAACACCGGGCAGTGACAGCCAATTTTTAGTTGAAACCGACCCGCGTTTTACTAATTACAAAAAATGGTTGTCGAGTATTGATATTGTCACTAACGAGCAACTGCATAAGCGCTTAGGGGATGGTTACTATGAACAACGCTTAGTCCGTGACCAACTGATTGAAACCACAGGGCAGCGCTTATTAGGCAACTATAATAGTGATGAAGAACAATATCGTGCGCTGCTAACTAACGGTGTTGCGTTCGGTAATCAATTTAATCTGACTCCAGGTATTGCATTATCACCAGAACAAATGGCGAATTTAACCACTGACATTGTGTGGATGGTGAATAAAGAAGTCACACTGCCCGATGGACGCGTTGAAATGGTCAGTGTTCCGCAGGTATATGTCCGAGCCCGTCAAGGGGACTTAAACGGTAATGGCGCATTGTTAGCGGGGCGTAATGTTTCTGCCAACATGACCGGTAATATCCTCAATAGTGGTGAAATCAGTAGCCGCGAACTGACGGATTTACGCGCTGAAAATATCCAAAACAGCGGGCGCATTCAGGGGAAAGATGTCCAACTTGATGCCTTAAAAGACATTAAGAATGTCGGTGGAGAAATCCGCGGTTTAGACAGAGTTTCACTGTCCGCGGGGCGCGATATTCTCAGTGAAACTGCACAGCGTGGAGATGGACAATCTCAATGGCTTGATCGCCCAGCCAGTATTTATGTCACAGGTGATAACGGTCAACTTACCTTAAAAGCGGTACAAGATATCAACTTGGTAGCCACCGATGTCGGTAATTTAGGCGTTGATGGCAAAACATCCATAATTGCGGGACGCGATATTAGTTTAGAAACTCGCGATATCAGCTCGGCATTTGATTACACGCACAATTCAAGCAATTACTATCGTGGCACTAACAGCACTGAAGTCGGCACGCAAATCCAAACTAAAGGGGATTTAACTTTATCGGCTGGGCAAGATCTTTCTGCCCGTGCAACGAATGTCACCAGCGGTGGCGAGCTGGCGATAAATGTGGGGCGTGACATCAATATTACCTCTGGTATTGAAACCAGTGACTATGCGAAACACACAAAAAGCACGGATAAAGGTTTCTTATCAAGCACCACGAAAGAAACCCATGACGAGGCGAATGAGCGCACGGCGATCAGTAGTACGTTTAGCGGCGATAGTGTGAAAGTGACAGCTGGAAACAATGTCAATATCGAAGGGAGTAACTTACTCGGCACCAACGATGTCAATATGACGGCTGGAAATCAATTAAATGTGACCACTTCTGATGAAGCGTCCCATGAAACGCATATGTCGAAAACAACCAAGTCAGGCCTAATGAGCACAGGTGGCATTGGCTTCACGGTTGGTTCAAATTCACAAAAAGTGACTACTGATACGGATAGCAACCAGAAAAAAGGCAGCGTGATTGGTAGTACGGCGGGCGATGTTACATTAACTGCCGGTGGTACAGCAAATATTCATGGTAGTGATGTAATTGCGGCGAAAGATATCAATGTAACTGGTAGTGATGTGAATATTACAGCGGCTGAAAACAGCCGTACCGATATCACTACCGTGGAAAGCAAATCTAGTGGGTTGACGGTTTCTCTCGGTGGTGCAGCGGGCAGCATGTTAGATGGTATGGCACAGACCGCAAAATCGGCTAAACAAGAAGATGATGGACAATTAGCTGCACTCAAAGGAATGAAAGCGGGTTTACAAGGTGTTCAGGCTCAGCAAGCGGGTGAGTTGGCGGGTCTGAAAGAAGGCGGTAGTGCGGCAGATGCCTTTGGCGTCAATGTGTCTTATGGCAGTAGTTCTTCAAAATCCACCACGAAAACAGAGCAACATACCGCATCAGGTAGCAGTTTAAGTGCTGGGGATAACATTACCCTCACTGCGACGGGTAAAAAAGACGGTAGCCAAGGAAACCTGACAGTACAAGGCAGCCAGCTGGATGCGGATAAAAACATCACCCTGACCGCGAAAAATGACCTCAATCTAACCAGTGCCACCAACACTCAATGCGAGTGCGCCGTATATCGCGAATGAAATTGCCAAGCAAATACCGAAAGAAAATCAGGAAGGGCGGGTTATCGCGCACGGTATTGCGAATGTTGCATTAGCGCTGGCAAAAGGTGAAAATGCAGGAGCGCAATCGCTGGGAGCTATGACGTCTGAAGCGGTGGGCATGTTGGCGGTAGAACTGTACGGTAAAAAAGTCGGCGAGCTGACAGAAGACGAAAAAGCGACAGTCAGTGCTTTTGCGAGTTTGGCAGCGGGTATTGCGGGTGGCTTGGTTGGTGGTGATACGTCAAGTGCTGCAAATGCCGCCGAGGCAGGGAAGACGACGGTTGAGAATAACTTCTTACATGCTGAAAAAATCATTAGTTTTGTCGATGCTCAAGCGAAAGCTAAGACCCCAGAAGAGAGAAAACAGTTACAACAAGATATTGATAAACTAGACAAAAAACTGCAATCGCAAGCGGAAGCTTGGGGAATATCAACCAATGATATGAAGAGCGCTTTAGATAGCTTGAAAACATTGGAAGGGTTACCTGATTGTAATGTGCAATGCCAAGAAATGGTAAAGGATTCAATATCTAAGCTCGAGCCAGCATTAGAAAACAGGATCGCTAATCATTCATCACAAACAGAGAATCTCAAAGAGCTAACAGGAATTTTAGCCACTGTGATAGTGATGAATGAAAATGGATTGATTGATGGTCGAGCCACTACATCAAGTGGTGGTAAAGGGGGGGCTAGCGGTACAGGATCTTCTAAGATTGATAATGCAGTGAAAGGTGATGGGCAAAAAGGGAAAGAAATTAACCCAATAATTAATCAACCGAATATAACAGTAATCTCACCGGAAATAGAAACTAAGATACTTGCAGGACAAAGAGTTGGAAACTCAAATAAATTAATTGGGGGACACTCGCCTTCAGTGAATAATGAAAATCCAAACTATGCGGTAGAAACAATAAAATTGAATCCAGACGGTACAAGAGTTGTAAAATTTACGACTCAATTCCCAGATGGGAACTTATCAAAAATTAAGACAAGTACACTATTTCCAGAGCATTGGTCAGATAAAAGCATTATTGATTCTGTAAATAAAATTGGTAATTCCACAGCTATTGGACAAAGAAGCTCAACAGGTGAAACATTACATCGTGGTGTAATTAATGGTGTAGAAATTGATGTGATTAAAAAAGGAAATCAAGTTACAGCTGGGTATCCTGTAGGTGGAAAACCGACTCCTGGCTTTAATCCAATTGATTGAGGCATGTACATGTATAAAGAATTTGATTTATGTATTACTGATTTTAGTAATGATAATGAACCTGGAGATTATTGGTATGATTGCGGCGTTGTTGAATCTGCTGAAATTTTAAGTAAATTCAACGAACCAGATTGGGCATGCCTATTTAACGAGTTAGCGAACAAATCTATATTTTGGAAAACTAGATTGGTCGAATGCTTGGGGGATTTAAAAAATAGTCATGAGCTAAATGTTATTTTAAAGCTCATTGATACTGATGATTATGATTTGTTTATTAGTTGTATCGACTCGTTAAGATCTATGGATATATGTAGTTTATCTGAGGATGATTTGGACAAGATTAGTGATAAAATATACCATCTTGAGTCAAATGCTTCTTTGCCAGTGAAAAGTATTTTAGATAGTTTTTCACATAAATTTAAGAGTAAATAAACCCTGCTTTACACAGGGTCCTTCTTAATACTCTCACTCCTCAGCCAGCCGGATAATCAACTGTCCGGCTTGGCGAGTGAGGGTATAGTGGCTGCCGACCTAAAATCCCTTCTCTTTCAGCCATTTACCACTTAAGGTCAGCTGTGGGCTGGGGTTGGGTTTACCTCGGTTGGGGGCGTAACCCACTGTATACTGTCTGGTTTTGACCACTTTTTCTTTAGTGTTTTAACATCCTCATCCTCAAAAATAAAGCCGAGTACAAGGTGGATAGCCAAAGTGGCGGCTTTAGTACAGGGGGCTCGCCATTTGCGGACCAGCTCACCGGTAATACGGCGGGCTCCTTGCTGACCAATGTGAACAACAAAGGTAAAGACAGCAATACGACCCACTCAGCGGTATCGGAAGGTGAAATTGTTATCCGCGATAAGGATAATCAAAAACAAGATATCAACGACTTAAGCCGTGATACAGACAATGCCCATGAGAAGCTGAATACGATTTTTGATAAAGAGAAAGAGCAAAAACGGATTGAGAAAACGCAGTTAGTGGGTGAATTAAGTAAGCAGATTACTGATATCGCGGTGACGGATGCAAGTCTTAGAAAATACTGGGACTTGCATTAATAACCTATCTCCCACCAGCCAAATAGTAAATTAGATATTTTGATGTTAAGTGATTTTGTAATAAATTTTCAGCTAAAATAGAATCTATTGGATGCTATTAAAAACAAAGGAAGAAATCTATTTTTTAATTTATTTTAAAATAATTATTTTCGGAGATTTTTATTATTGTCTATCACATGGGTTATTAAAGACTCACCTGGAAAATCAGCCATAATTATTCCAACAGTACGCTTAGTATTTAGGTCATTATAATATTTTAACTTATCTCGAGTTAGGATATTTGTTCCCTCAAACGAAATAGTACAAATGCCAGCACAAGATGTTCTTGGAAAATCTGGATAGCTGTCTTTCCATCCAGGCGTAGTTAAGCCAGTAGAAAGACGGGGGGCTGATGTTCCAGGAGATGAATGCCCGCTTGCAACAAAATAAGGAAATGAACCACCGGAGCCACTTAAATAATTAATATATATTTTATTTTTATTTCCATTGGTTGCTCGTTCTAATTGGTTCTTTATTATTTCCCATTTTGAGTATAGATCCCAATTTGTTGTTAAATGAAACTCATCCTGTGTATCCGTAAGTCCATAGTACAAACCATAATTATGAAAGGCATCACTATTGCTGAGGATCATGTATCTCCCTCTAATATCACCTAATTTTGTACTCATAGATTGCAAGTCAAAATATTTATCTTTATGTAGTTCAATATAATATTCTAATGTTTTACTTATTGCGCGGGTGTTGCTGTCGTCAGATTCTATTTCTTTTTTTAATCTAAATAGAACTGTCTCAGAAGGGTTTTTCGATAAAAAAGTGTCAATAGAATTCATAAAATCACCAAACATAACATCAAGAAAAACGTTACCATGATGTAGAGCAAACGCATTATTTGTATGTCTAATTCGGATATCAAAGACTCTAATGCCATATTCTAATTGCTGATCAAAATTGAGTGTTTGTGTTGATACGCTATCAACAAAATTTTTATATGCGGCACTATCATGAGTCCCTGGTAATGCTATCTCAGAAAGCATGACATCATCTCTGAGAGTATCCATCCATTTGGATTTTGTGGTAAATCCATCAGTTGCATTTCTGTAATAAGCAGAATCTAAATGGGCTAAAATTGAAGGGCTAAATATTAATAAGAGTAAAAGATATAGTCTATTTTTCATTATGAACACCTTTAAGTATATTAAACAACGTCGTTACTATAACGACAAGAATATTCACAAATAAAAAATTAATGCATAATAAAAAATAAAAGTAGCGTATGTATATTATATGGTTGTTTTTTTGTTAAATGAATACAGATTTTATTTTAACTACTTATTATTTTTCATACGTGTACTTTTTTATGATTAAGTTTAACTCAACCAATTGATTTTAAGGTAATATTTTAGTTATCAATAATATTGAACAACTAATGGATAAGAGGTGATATATTATCTGAAGAATCACTTCAGTATGTTAGTTCAAAAAAATGTATAAAAAGGTAGCGTATAATGCCTCATATCTTGCAGTTAAATAGTGATAATTTCTCAAGCACACTTTACCCTCTAGGGCAGGAGGAGCGTCAAACGGTAGTTGCTTATTTTTCGGCATCTTGGTGTTTGCCTTGTAAAAATATGTATCCTATTTTCACTAAAATTTCTGAGCATTTTCAACAAAATAATATTGTTTTTGGTCTTGTGGATATTGCTCAGTCACCCACTTTAGCGCCTAAATATGGTATAAAATCAGTACCGACAATTGCGATTTTTCAAGATACTCGTTTAATCGATATTATTGCTGGAGAAGTGTCATTTAATTGTGCATTAATGGTATTGAATAAAACACTTGGGAAGCGTTAATGCTCAGCGAATATATTTGAAAATAATGATAAGACATTCACAATGCTAATACTGATATTGGAAGGGTTATTGATAGGTTGCCTACTTGGTTTAACGGGAGCTGGTGGTGGAATTCTTGCTGTTCCTGCTTTAATGGCAAGCCAAAATTGGAGTGTGGCATTAGCGGCACCAGTTGGTCTTTTAGCTGTTACAATTTCTGCATTTATTGGTGTAATTCAAGGTCTTATAAAAAAGAATATTCGCTATAAAGCGGCTATTTGGATAGCATTATTGAGTATTCCTTCTGCTAAGTATGGTGTTTATCTTGCCCATATTACCCCACCAGTTTGGTTAACACTTACCTTTAGCCTCGTTATGCTTTATGTTGGATGCCGTATATTTTTCAATCGAGCAGATGTGCAGAATGATGCACATTGCCTAATTAATAAAGAAACTGGAAAGTTTATTTGGAATACTAAAACGGCTTTAATCTTGGGATGCATTGGTGTTGTTACTGGGTTACTTACTGGGCTGTTAGGTGTTGGAGGTGGTTTTATTATTGTTCCTGCATTGCGAAAATTCACTAATTTAAATATGAAGAGTATTATCGCAACATCATTAATGGTCATTTTTTGTATTGGTAGTATTAGTATTTTTATTAATGTTTGGAATGGGTTCCAGTACCCTAAAGAAATTAGTCTTGTTTTCATTGCTTCTTGTGTTATTGGTTTATTAATTGGTCGATTAATAACTCATTATATTTCCAATAAGACTACCCAAATATTATTTTCAAGTGTTGTTATCTTTGTTGCTCTATGGTTGATTTCATCAGTATTGATTGAATTAAATATTATTTAAAAATAGATTTTAAATATCAAACAATTAAGTGTTTTTTTATAATTCATGCGGCATGTGTCACTATTTTGAGTTATCAGTCATTTATTCTCCTTAATGAAAGTGAAATTGATTTATCTTCAAGCTCAAAGAGGTATAATGAATAATCGCATTTTTTCTACTCGGATAATAGCAAAATGAATTGCTAATATATTCTTCCGGGTAATCATTAAAGGTTGACTAGTATAATTATGACAAAACAAGATAGCTCAACAACGATAATTGATATAGCCAAACGTGCTAATGTAACTGATATTACAGTCTCTAGAGCATTTAACCATCCTGAGATGGTAAAGAAAGAAACTCGAGATAAAATATTAGCTATTGCACAAGAACTCAATTATGTTCCAAATCTTTTTGCGCGTAATCTGAAAAATAAAAATAGCCGTATAATAGGTGTGGTCACTGACAGTACATTTAACCCATTTTATGTGGTACTTATTCAAACAGTTTCACGCTTAGCGAAAGAAAAAGGCTATCAAGTCATGATTTTTGATTCAGATAGCGATGAAAAAGCAGAAAAAACAGCAATTGAAACGTTAGTCAGTTACAAGGCGAGTGGCATTCTACTATCGCCAGTTCGTGACGATAAAGACTATCAACCAAGTTACTTATCATTAATTGACCAACATAATGTACCTTTGGTTTTTGTTGACCGTTCAATTTATGGTTATCAAAATAAGTATTCGGGTTTATTCTTGAAAAACTTTGAAATAGGCGCCTTAACAGGGAAGTTTCTTAACCAACAAAATAGTGAGAATACACTTATTGTTTCAGGGCCAGAAGGTTCAGAAATTAGTTTATCTCGTTTAGCGGGTATATATGAAAATTTTCCAAATAGAAAAAATATTAACGTTTTATACAGTAGTTATATGTTTAATAAGAATGATGAAGATTATCTAAGGAAAAAAGTCCAAGAGCTGTACACACCTAATATGTATATCGTTGGGTTGAATGGAATTATTACAGCAGGAATGTATAAAATTATTTTAGAATTAGGCCTTTCATGCCGCTATTTTTCTGTTGATTTACCACCCTATGCAGATACTTACCATTTATCTATTTCTGGTGTACATCATGATTCGGTATATCTTGGGGAATTAACTACAGATTTATTGTTTTCTGAGATAGAGCGAGATTCACATAAAGATTATAAGACTAAACAAATATTTGTTGATGGGAAACTTGTTGTTTATTAATAAGAATCAGAAATAAAGTACACTATGATTTTTATGTGTACTTTAAAAAATTCGAGTTGTATTTGAGTGCAGTCAACACCTATACAACTTGAAGTATGATAAATATAAATAGGCAGGTAACAATACCTGCCTATTTTAATGGTTATGAAGAACTATTTATTTAGCGTTTCATTGAACTAATTAAGGTCGCTCCCCAAATAATTAAGCCTTTTACAATATATTGAACATAAGGTGAAATACCTAATAAATTTAAACCATTATTGAGTACACCTAAGATCATTGCGCCAATGAGTGTGCCAATGATCATACCACGGCCCCCTGCGATTGAAGCGCCGCCGAGTACGACCGCAGCAATAGCATCTAACTCAAAGCCTACCCCTGCGTTGGGTTGCCCGCTCATTACTCGAGAGGTAAATATTAACCCAGCGAAAGCCGCAGTAAAACCGCTAATGACGTAAACTAACATTTTATAACGTTCAACGCGGATACCACTGAGACGAGCGGCTTCTTCATTACCGCCTATCGCGTAAATATAGCGGCCAAAAGAGACATGATTTAGTACAACATAGAAAATAAGATAAAGGCCAAGCATTAATAAAATAGGAACTTGGATCCCCATTAATTCTTCACGTCCCCAAAAAGCAAACTCTTGAGGTAATCCTGAAACTGGATAGCCACCGGTATAAATTAAGGCAAGGCCTTTAGCAATAATCATGGCACCTAAGGTGACAATGATGGGCGGCATTTTACCATAAGCCGCTAAAATTCCATTAATAAAGCCAAAAGCAACACCGGATAATAACCCCAGAGCAATGGCAGCATAGGGATCCATTCCATAATATTTCATTAAGCCAGCCATCAAGGTTCCAGAAAGTGCCATAACAGCACCAACGGATAAGTCAATCCCACCGGTTAAGATAGCAAATGTCATACCGATAGCGATAATGGCATTAATAGACACCTGACGAGCAATAGTAGAAAGGTTATTTACAGTTAAAAAATGTTCATTAAAAATGGACATGCAGACAAATAAAAGAATTAAACCAACAAGTGGTAAAAATGCAGGTATTTTAGTTAACTTAGAAAAACTAAATTTATTTTTAGTTAATGGAATTGCACTTTGATTAGACATAGTCGTTATCCTATATAATATTGCCGGCCGCATGTACCATAATCTGAGTTGAGTTTATTTCGTCTCCAGTTAACTCAGCGGCAATTTCGCCATCTCGAAAAACCAAAACCCTATCACTGACACCAATAACTTCTGGTAGCTCCGATGAAATCATAATAATGGATATTCCTTTTTCAGTTAGAGAGCGCATTAACTGATAAATTTCTGATTTTGCCCCAACATCAATTCCTCGAGTGGGTTCGTCGAAAATAAGAATTTTGGCTTGTTTATTTAGCCAGCGAGCAATAACAACCTTTTGCTGATTTCCACCACTTAAAGTAGAAACTGCAGTGTGAGGCTCTGGTGTTTTAACTTTTACTTGGGAAATTAGATCAATAGATAAAGTGAGTTCTTTTTTATTTTGAATTAAAAATAATTTTTGAGCATGATTGTTTAACCATATATTCTCTTTAACAGAGAAGGGCAATACAAGACCTTGGGTTTTTCGGCTTTCGGGTAATAAACCGATACCTAATTGCAGCGCAGCCGCAGCCGATTTAACTTTAACTTCTTTGCCTTCTAAAATAACTTTTTTCTTGTATGCTTTATCAGCACCAATCATGGCAAGAATAGTCTCTGTACGGCCGGAACCGACCAACCCCGCAAGCCCTAGAATTTCACCTTTTTTTAATTGAAGGTGGTTAGTTGGGCTATATGAAAAACGCTGAACTTCAGCATCTAAGATAACTTCTTGTTCATTAAACTGACGTTTATGAGGATAAATATTTTCAACTTCACGGCCAACCATCATTTCGATAATAACGTCTAAATCTGTTTCATCAACCTTACGTGACCCAATATATTGTCCGTCACGCAGTACACTGATGGTGTCACAGATTTCATAAATTTCTTCTAAATGATGTGAAATAAAAAACATTCCAACCCCTTTAGCTTTTAAATCACGCATTACATCGAATAAATGATTTGCCTCATTGGGTGTTAATGTTGCAGTTGGTTCATCTAATACTAAAATTTTAGCGTCTAAAGACAATGCCTTTGCGATTTCAACAAACTGCTGTTCCGCGATACTTAAATGGCTAATAGGTTCATCAATATTAATGTTGACACCCAGCTCAGCTAAGATTTCCTGTGATTTTTTTCGCATTAATTTTCTATCTAATAAACCAAACTTATTTTTTAACTCTCGATTTAAAAATATATTTTCAAAAGCATTTAAATAAGGAATAAGAGAAAATTCTTGGAAAATAATACCTACGCCAGCTTTGATTGCATCTCTGTAGTTATGAAAGGTGTGCTCTTTGCCTTCAATCAGGATTTGTCCGCTGTCAGGTTTATGTATTCCACATAACACTTTCATTAGCGTTGATTTACCTGCGCCGTTTTCACCTAATAATGCGTGAACCTCTCCTTTTTCGAGGGAAAGATTAATATTATCTAACGCCTTAACCCCAGGGAAAGTTTTGCTGACATCTTTTAATGCTAATAATTGCATCATATTGCTTCCCTATATTTCTCAACTGCCTAAAAATGGGTAACAAAGCCATTGGGAATTTTTATTCCAATATGCATTTAATAATTAATATTTATGAAAATGTATTGCACCGAACATCAGAAATATAGGTGCAATACATCAGTTATTGATAACTAGCGATTACCAGTGGAAATCTTTTGCATTGGTTTTGTCGATCAATTTAACATCAATTGGGACTTCTTTAGGAACATTGGCACCCCAGTATTTTGCTAAGCCCATTGCTAAACCAATACGCACTTGGTCACGAGGGAATTGCGCTGAAGTTGCAATAAATGGAGAGTTGCCTTTGGCAATTTCAGCAACGGCTTCAGGAGAACCGTCAACACTCACTAATTTGACATCACGACCAGAAGATTCAATCGCTGCTAGTGCACCTAAAGAACCGACATCGTTAACACTGAAGATCCCATTGAGAGTTGGGTTCGCTTGCAGCATATTTTCGGTAACGTTCATCGCGGTATCACGTTCTTGTTTACCGTTCAATTTAGTTACAATTTTAATATTTGGGTATTCTTTCATCGCTGCTTCAAAGCCGCGAACTCGCTCAAGAATTGGCACAACAGGGATACCATCTAAAATAGCCACTTCACCTTTGCCGCCTAATGCTTCACCTAAACGTTTACCCGCCATTAAGCCAGCATCATAGTTTTTAGAACCGACGAAAGAGTCAATCGGACCATTTGCTTGAGCATCAATAGCGATAACCACAACGCCCGCTTTTTTCGCAGCCAGTACAGCCGTTTCTGCACCAACGCTATCGGCCGGGTTAATTAGCAGAATATCGATTTTTTTCTGTAACATGTCTTCGATATCACTGGTTTGTTTTGATACATCATGAGCCGCATCAGAGATGTATAGTTGTGCACCCATATCACCCGTTGCGCTCTCTAAGGCTTCCTTCATGGTAACAAAATATTCATTGTTTAATTCTTGAAATGACATACCCACTGAAACTGGCTTAGCGGTAGCGTTAAAAGCCATACCTAAAGTCAGTACACTTGCAGCTACAGCCAACTTTTTAAATTTACTCAGCATAAGATGTTCTCCTAAAAGAGCGTTTAATTATATGTAGGGTTTTTACTTGTTTAGTGTTTATTTGAATTATCAATTATTACTACCAGTTAAAAATATGTTTATGGCTTGATGACGACTTTAATTGAGTCTGCCGATTTCGCCATGACAAAGGCTTCTTCCCAATCATCGATGGAGTAGAAGTGGGTAACGATATCATCAGCGCTAACTAAGCCACGGCTAAATAGGTCAATAGCGACTTCATAACTATATGGGCCTAAGTGAGCTCCGCGGATATCAAGTTCTTTGCGGTCACCAATGATTGACCAGTCAACGGTTGTTTCTTTACCAAACACGCTAAACTCAACGAAACGACCAAGCTTACGGATCATTTCTAGTCCTTGAGTAACACCAATTGGGGCGCCAGTTGCTTCAATATAAACATCACAGCCATAGCCTTCCGTCATATCTTTGACTAATTTGATGGCATCTTCTTTTAGTGGATTGATAACAACATCTGCACCAAATTTTTTCGCTAATTCAAGACGTTCATCAATCGCATCAATAACCACCAATTTTTTTGGTGTTTTTAATTTGGCGACTTGGATCATGCATAGTCCAAGTGGGCCTGCACCAGCAATGACGACGACGTCATTTAAATCGATATCACCACGGCGTACGGTGTGGATAGCACAAGCCATTGGTTCAATTAATGCGGCATCTTTATCAGACAGTTCATCAGGGATTTTGTGGATAATGGCACGCTCTGAAAAACGCATATATTCAGCCATACCGCCATCGGCAACTTCTTTTTGGAAACCGTAAATATCATGGGTTTCACACATCCAGTATTTGCCTGATTTACAGAAACGGCATTCCCAACATGGAACAATTTGCTCAGCTAAGATGCGGTCGCCTACCTTTAATTTGAATTTTTCAGCAGAACCCTCACCGAGTTCAGCAACGCGTCCGTAAAATTCATGGCCAGGAACAACAGGTGCTTTGATCCATGGGTCATCACCCCAGAACATTTGAGCGCCATCATTGGCTTTACAGTCGCCAGCACAGATCCCACATCCATCAACTTTGATGACAACTTCTCTAAATCCTGGTGCCGGTCTTTTAATGTTTTCAAAGCGATAATCATGTGGCCCATGACAAACAACAGCTTTCATTTTTTCAGGTAGGTTACTCATGTTCTAAAACCTCTTTCTAGTTGTTAACCCTAATGTTGACGTCAACATTAAGCGTTTTTTTATAACGCATTTGCTTTAGTTTTTTTAACGCTTAACTATCAATAATGATATGTATGTAAGAAAAATGGTTGTTTAATGTTATAGAGAAAATAAATTCTTTTTAATATGACGACGTCGTCATTTTTGAAAGTATGCATTTAAAAAACTAAAATTTGTGATTTAACCCCTAATTTTAGTCACCTGATTGAGTACTTTCATTGGAAAATGAGACTGTCAAAAGTGAATTTGTAACATAATGAAAATTATAATAAAAATCTTATTTCATTCCTTTTTTCGTTTTTCAAGAAATGAATCTGAAGCCGAGTATAATTATTTTAACTATTTTCAGAAGTGGATAATTTATGCAAAAACATTTCAGCTCACATTTTTATATGAAAACAAATTAAAGTTACATTAAATAAAGAGAAGTGAAATGGTTAATAGAACGTTATTTTTAATTTATAAAATATAATTTAAAAAATTAAATAGAGTAATGAGGCATTTTTTATGTGTTGTTTGTTATGTTTTCTTTGCAGATATACCTAATAGACATTGAAAAGGACATTAAAAAAATAGCTTTATACTTTGTTATTGTATTTTGCCAATCTTGCAAAGTATAAAGCCAAACAGAGCCAAGGTTTAACTTCATTTTGTCAAAAAAATCATTTTGTTATCTTGTTGTAAATATGTGGATGCCTCACATCCTTATATTAGACAATCATTGGTGCAATGATAAAACCGAAGGCGACACCTGCAATAATTCCACCTAGGCCTGGTAACATAAAAGGATGATTTAAAATATATTTTCCAACCCGAGTAGACCCTGTTGAGTCGAATTCAATAGCTGCTAATGATGTTGGGTAAGTGGGTAAGACAAATACCCCGGTGACGGCGACAAAAGAGGCCAAAATTGCCCATGTGGGAACATCTAAGGCAATAGCTAACGGAATAATTAATGGTGTTGTGGCACCTTGTGAATACAACAATGCACAGGTAAAAAATAGAACTAAAGCTAATAAAATAGGATATGCAGATAACACATCTCCAGCTATCGCTTTAATTTGGTCCATGTGTGCATCAACAAATGTCGTCCCTAAGGTGACAATACCCAATATCACCGCGAGTGAACTCATTCCTGAACGGAAAGTGGGTGCGAGAACGATTGAGTTTGGTGATGTTTTACAGAATATTACCATCAAACATGCAGCACTTAACATGCAGATGATAATAATATCGCGAGTACCCATAGGCTTGCCGATATCAAAGCCGGGGCGCAACTGCGGAAAGGCAGCAAGGATGACAATTGCGATAGTGGCAATGATAAACAAGACAACTGAAAGCTTTTCTCTGGTGGTGCTTTCACCTGTTTTTTCTTGGTATTTATGTACTAAGCCTTTTTGTAAGCGCTCAAGATAAACTTCATCGTCTTCTAGTTCACAGCCTTGGCGTGATGCGATAAATGCCGCAACCATGGCTGCAACAAAAGAGGCAGGTAAGCAGACTGACATGACAACGATGAAAGTAACGCCATTGCCTTCCATTATTGTCAACATTGCTGCCATTGCGGCGCTGATTGGTGAACCTGAAATAGCAATTTGTGATGCAACCACTGAGCCTGCTAATGTTCTGGATGGCCGAATACCTGAATCTTTTGCGATTTCGGCTATCACAGGTAGCATAGAGAAAACAATGAAGCCTGTACCAGCCATGATAGTCATCACCCAAGTGATGATTGGCGCTATAATATTCAGGTACTTAGGGTTTTTACGCATGAACTTACTGGCGAG
The DNA here is from genome assembly GCF_028480685.1 of Providencia sp. PROV174. Taxonomy (NCBI): domain Bacteria; kingdom Pseudomonadati; phylum Pseudomonadota; class Gammaproteobacteria; order Enterobacterales; family Morganellaceae; genus Providencia; species Providencia sp. PROV174. The sequence goes on along the minus strand of NZ_JAMPOT010000011.1, from coordinate 151,864 downwards.
GCGTACGAGATAATCCATTCCACCCGCAGCTTGTAATGCAGATGCTGCTACCACGACGGTCATAATAATCAGAATTACATCAACAGGTGGGGAGCCAATAGGTAGACCAAACCCGATGGTTAAAACGGCTAATCCTAATCCACCGCAGAGTCCTATACCAATTCCCCCCATACGTATACCGAAGAATATTGCGCCTAATACAACAATGATTTCTAGCCAAACCATAATCGTCTCCAATAGACAATATATTGTCATTAGTAATATTAAAAATTAATTTTTGATATTTGATATAAAGTTAAATATTTTTATTTATCATTAAATTTTGTTTTCCGACTCTACTTTCATACCAGTGAATACTTGCTCTGACTAAGGTACTGGTTGAGTCGATATATTTATCTGGATAATTATTTATTTCATTTTCAAGAATGACGGGAACTTCAGTACAGCCAAGAACAATAATTTCTGCACCTCGGGAAAATAATGCCTCAGCTTGTTTTTTCATAATGGACTCAGCCATTTTTTTATTCCCTGATTTTAATAAATAAATGCTTTCCATAACATTGTCTTGGCTTTCTTTATCAGGGGTAATGCAGTTTAAATGCTTACTCTCTATATTTTTTTGATACAACCCCATATACATAGTGGCATTTGTTGCAAGTAATCCGATGTTTTTTTTCTTGGTTGCTAGCACTTCTTTCATTGTCGTCTCAACAATACTTAGCATATCGACGTGGCAAATATCTTTCAGTTCACTAAACCAATAATGTGCGGTGTTACAAGGAATAACAATACATTCTGCACCTGCATTTTCTAATTTTTTTAGATAGTCTGTCATTAAAGGTAGAGGTGATTCACCATGGTTTAATAGCGCCTCTGTTCGATCCGGTATATCAGGAATAGATGATATAATTAAAGGGATATGCTCTTGATCTCTATTTGCTACGGTATAATTAACGAATTTATTAAATAAATCGACAGTAGCGGCAGGTCCCATACCACCTAATACACCAATTAAACCTTTCATTTTAATACCCCTGCATTTCATTAGCCTTTTTATAAAATAAAAATCAATAAATGCTTATCTTTCTTCATTTATTTAACATATCGGTTGGCATTAAAATAATTATTAACTTAAATATTACTGCCTAACCTATGGTTAATATTTATCAATGTTTATCTCGGATGAGAAATGCAAGTAAGTATGGGTTGATGCAAGATATGCATTAAGTTTTTTATTCAAAATAAAATTATTTTAATAAATTGCTCTGAGAGCCTGAATAGACTAGGTTTTATGGTGTGCATAAATTTAATAAAATTAATTTTTGATTTTTGTTAATGTTTTAAATAGTAGGGCTATGCATAATACAAATAATGTAACTACAAATTCGGTTTGGTTGTTTAACTAATTATTAACTTAAAATATCAATAAAAATACTTTTAATTTCTTATATTTTAACAGCAAGTCAATTTAAGGCTTAATAAGATGAAGAATATAGAAACAAAATGGCTATATGATTTTTTAACACTAGAGTCGTGCCGACATTTTTCTCATGCAGCAGAACAACGAAATATTTCTCAGCCCGCATTTAGCCGCCGTATTAAAGCTTTAGAGGAAGCTATTGGCGTTGAATTATTTGATAGAACGACTTCCCCTTTACAGTTATCCGAAGAGGGAAAAATTTTTCATTCTCAAGCGCGTAGTTTATTACAACAACTGGAATGTAACTTAAATGAATTATCCGGCCACAATGTATTGAGTCTACCAAATATTAAAATTGCTGCTGCTCATTCGTTGTCATTAACATTACTGCCTAAATTAGTCCATGGGCTGTCCGGTTATGGTGAGGAGTTTGTTTACCATGTTGAAGCCATTGATGTCGTACAGGTTGTCAACGCATTGAGAGAAGGGAAGAGTGACTTTATTATCTCATTTTATGATGAAGACCTCATGCAATCTCCATTTTCCTCATTGAATGTATTTGAATCTGAATTATACCCAATCTGTGCCGCAGATGAGCATGGTAAGCCACTATTTGATATCTATCAGCCTCAAGTGCCGTTGTTGAATTACACAAGTGCTTCATATATGGGAAGGTTAGTTAATCGTCGATTAAGTGAATTTGGTACGATCAATTCGAAAACACTTTTTATGTCATCAATGAGTGAGTTATTAAAAAATATGGCGTTGGATGGCCATGGGATAGCATGGTTGCCCATTTATTCTGTAGTGAATGAATTGAAAGAAAAAAAACTCGTTTGTCTGGATACGCCGGAATTAACGATACCTATCCAAGCTTATATCTACCGTATGGATACACGGCTAAATAAAACTGCAGAGGACTTTTGGCGTATTTTAAAAAAGAATATTCCGGAGGATTTACGGCACTTATAGTGTCGATGGGTAATTTATAGATAAATAACCTGCTAAAATAAACAGGTTATTTAAATAATTTACATTTTACTTAGCGAAAATATATCACTTTGAAAAAGAAAGAATTAGTGATCTAAAGAAACAGAATGGACATACTCCAACTGTTTTAAGGAACAGTAAAATTCAGGCAAAGTGATTTTTTGGCGTACTAATAGCTTTAAATTTACCTCGACGCGCTCTTTCTTGATATCTCTGATGGTGAGATTTTCAATTAAGTCTTTGTGACCTTTTAGGTACTCAATAAGCAAAGGGACACCTTTTTCATGCGTAAATAGCATTCGAACTTTAATTTTTCCTAGTTTTTGGTTTCTCATCTGAAATAAAGCAACTTGAGGACTGAGTTGTATTGCTAAGAAAAAAAGAATTGTAACGATGATAGCATGCCAGTAGAACCCTGAACCACAGGCAATTCCAACACCGGCTGAAGCCCAAACAATGGCTGCAGTTGTTAGACCTGAAATGGCATCATCACGACGATGCAATATAACACCAGCGCCTAGAAATCCCACTCCGCTAATTATTTGTGCAGCTAATCTCATTGGGTCGCTACGTATATTGTCAGAGATATTGGCGTAATACTCCGCTGATTGAATAGAAACGATGGTTAATAAACAGCTGGCAACGGCGATAATGACACAAGTTTTAAACCCAACAGGTTTTCCCTTTGATTCACGTTCTAAGCCAATTAAGCCGCCTAAAATGAAGGCGGCAACTAGTTTAGCAATATTTGATAGTGATAAAGGGCCAATGGTGTCAACAAACTGTATAAATAAATCCATGGCTTGCTCCTGACGTGACCTTACCCTTTCCTTAATTTTTATTGTGCTGCAACGCGATTTGCTGGTTTTTCGCTTTCCCCATTTTTCTTTTTAGACACATCGTCTTTAAAGAAGAAAATAAAGAAAACAGTGACAATCGCGGCGACGATAGCTGGGTAATGCCAGAATGTTCCCCATTGTGGTAATGCTGCGCTACCTGTTTCTGTGACAGTTGAATTAAAGATTTCACCACAAATTGTTGAAGCAAATAATAAGCCAAAGCCATTTGAAACAATAAAGCGTAAACCTTGAGCTTGCGCTCTGATCTCAGGTTTGGCTTTACGGTCAACGTAGATATCACCTGCCGTAAAGAAGAAGTCCCAACATAATCCTTGAAGCATCAATCCGAAAATAATGAAGTAGAAACCGGAATCTACTGCGGCATAGGAGAATAACATTGAGCGAATAATCCAACTTACCGCGCCAAGAAGTAAGGTGATTTTGAAACCGAACTTCATTAAGAAGAATGACAGCACAAACATAAATAGGACTTCACATGCAATACCAATTTGCATGATAGATGCCGCATTATCGAATCCAAGTGTTTTAATAAATACAGGGATATAAGCGGAGTAAGCTGTTTTCGGTATCATTAATACAAAGATACTAAACATTAAGATAGCGAAATAGCGGTCTTTAAATAATGAAAGTGCATCTAAACATAGAATATCTCTAGCGGAGAAAGGTTTACCTTTCGCTTTTGGTGGTGTATTTGGCAAAGTAAAGCAGTAGAAACCTAGTAATACAGCAACGGCGGATGCGATATACCAAGTCATGGTACTACCCGAGAAGCCCATTTCCCCTAATATAAATCCGATAGCCATAAAACCGAATGTGCCAAATACACGAATAATAGGGAAATATTTCACACCATTAATATGAGAGAAGCTGATGCTATTAGAAAGCGCAGTTGTTGGATAAAACAGTAGCCCAATAATAAAAATCATAAACAGGGTCATGCCGCTATTGTGTGCCTCAATAAATTGAGGCACACATAGAATAACGGCCGCATTAATTAAATGCAGTGTTCCCATTACTTTTTGTGAAGCAAAGAAACGGTCAGCAACCATACCAATAAATAAAGGGGAAATAATGGTGGCCACACCTAATAAAGCGTAAGCATTACCAATGATGTTTGCCATCCCATAAGTACTTAACACAAGTCCCATGGTCATATTCCATGCGCCTTGCATGAAATATTGCACAAACATCATGATCAGTAAGCGAGAGGTTATTTTCATATCCATGATTAGTTTTCCTCTTAATATGCTTCTAGCGTTAATCCGTCATAAGCAACACGGATATTATAAGGTGCACAAACCGCTTCTAATTCATCATGAAGTAATTTGCCACTATGGGAAATATGTGAAACAGCAATTTGAGTTTCTGAATGCAGGCAGCTTTGTTGCTGCAGTTTTTCTTTAGCTGCAAAGACGGTTTCTAGGCTCATATGATTATCTGTACGATTTTTCCCATTGAGCCCGTAAGTGCATTCAAATACGACGATATCAAGTTGTTTATTTTCCAACCATTTCCATGTTAATTCAGGGAACCAACCTGAATCATGTCCATAAAAAATAACTTTTCCATTTTTTTCAATATGATAGACATAGCAGAGTTCCCATTTGGCATGGTTTGCAAGTAATGGCGTAATTTTATAACCGTTTCTTTCGATGGTGACAAAAGGGATTAAACAGTGGAAATCGAAACGCTCTTTACTGTATCCGGGTAGAACGTCAAGGCAGCCATTAATTGCTCGGTCATTACCAAAAATATGTAATGGATGGTGAATTTCAAAGCCATAACCTTCCATGCGGCTGAATAAATCGCCGACATTAAAATGGTCAGGGTGAGTATGGGTAAATAGTAAGCTTTCAAACTTAGTTGCATCCATTCCGTCACGCATTAACTGATAGCTAAATGTCGGGGAAACATCGATCAACATAAGATCATCCACAATCGCGGAAGAATGGGTTCTAATATCTTTTCCCCCAAGCTCTCTTGCTTTTTGGCAGTGCTCACAACGGCAGAAAGGATTTGGTATGCCTTCAGAAGCCGCGGTGCCTAAAAAGTGAAGTTTCATAATAATTACCTGTATTTTATAGTTTTATTTTGGAGTTTTTGATCCCTGGTGTTGGTGTTCAAACAAAAAATAAGTCAATTTGAACGTTCCAATAATAATATCGGAAGTTATCATTGCCAATAAATGTTATTTAGATCAGTGATCTCATTCAAATAATATTTTTTATGGTGTTGATTATATTGATATTTAATATCGCATTGTAAAAGAAGGGTAAGAAAAGTAATCTTTATTTTTTTCGTTTGTTTTATAAACTAATTAAGGGTGGAACGTTCAAATTAATTATCGGTAGTCGCGATGAATAATTCAGGTATGCTATTGGCAGCAATAATCAAGGTGAAAAAGACAAATGGCAACAATCAAGGATATCGCAAAATTAGCAGGTGTTTCTCATGGAACCGTTTCTAATGTTTTGAATAAACGGGGAAATGTGAGCGTTGAGAAAATTGAAGCAGTCTATAAAGCCGCCAAGCAAATGGGGTATCAGTTAAATACACAAGCTCAATTATTGAGAACCAATAAGAGCCAGAAGGTCGCAATACTATTACCGCAATTGGTGTCTGATAAGTATGCAATATTTTTTAATTCATTTAGGCAATCTATGGCTCAGTATCCAGAGATAACTTATGATCTATTTTTAACGGATGATCTGGAAACGACAGAACTCGATGCATTACAAAAAATTGCGGCTGGCGGCTATAAGCAAGTTGTGGCAGTCAGTTGTTTGCAGGATGCCAGCATCTATTTTGACACCTTAAAATTAGCCGCTTCTCAAATTATTTTTATTTATCGTCAGCCTGCAAACGCTTACCACTTTTTCACATTGGATTACTCCCAGGCAGCTGATGCCATTTGCCAACAAATTGCGACAAGTCGAAGCCAGCTAGTGGGTATTTTTAGTGATGATCATGGCGATTTAGAGCACGCCACCTTTGTCAGTGAGTTACAAAATAACCTTAAACAGCAGGCTCCGAATAAAAAATTTATTATTATTCGTGCTTCTAATGATGAATCTTACAAGGCGGCTTTTGATTTTTTCTCTGAGGAGCAAATACCCGATTTATTTGTTGCTGAAGACATTGAAAAAGCTAGTTTTTTAACCCAAGCAAGTTTTTTTGGTAGTGAAGGTGATTGCCCTGCAATTTTTGCTTTAAGTGGTAACATTCCTCCGATACTAAAAGGGTTACATTGTTTCCCAATGAACTATGCACAATTAGGGTTGGAAGTGGTCGATGAACTGATGAGAGAAGATCACGAAAAGAAAACGGTGGGGAAGAATACTGTCTACGTTCGTAATCAAAGTGGTAACCTTTATACGGCAACATCGGCAATAATTACTGGCAATAAATCCGATCCAACCTTAAATTTACTTATTTTACCCAGCCCTTCAACAAACGCACTTAAAAAGCTACTGCCACATTTTTATCGACAAACAGGAATTAAGGTTAATTTAGCAGTTTATCCTTATGATGAAGTTTACCAAATTTTAGGGCAGCTCCACTTACACCCTTATTATGATTTACTACGTATCGATATGGCCTGCTTTCCTTGGTTTGCGGAACGCATCTTGCAACCGTTAGATAAAGTAGGGAATGGGGTGACTGATTTATTAAGTAACTTTTCCTTACCGACACAGCAAAAATTTAGTTTGGTGAGTGATACTGCTTATGCAATGCCATTTGATGCCAGCGCACAAATGTTATTTTATCGTAAAGATCTCTTTGAAGATCCTATTTTAAAAAGAATGTATTACGAGAAAACAGGACAAGAACTAATAGTACCGACTTCTTTTGCTGAATACGATCAGGTAACCCAATTTTTTACAGAGTTACATGAAGAAGGTGAGTTTTTAAGGCCTATCGGTGCATCAACGACGTTAGGCAGCGCAGGGTTAATTGCCACTGAGTATTTATTAAGGTATTACGCGGCAGGTGGAAAGTTAATAAGTAATGGTAATATTCCTAGATTAGAAATGCCATTAGCGGGTCAGGTATTAGATGAATACCTCCATCAGGTTTCTATTACAGAAAATATTCATAATAAATGGTGGAGCGAATCAGTCAATCAATTTGAGCAAGGGAAACTTGCTATGCTGATTGCTTATATGAACCTATTTAACGATGTTGCTCACAGTAATATTTTTCCTAAAATTGGTTTCGCCCCTGTACCAGGGGGAGTTCCTCAACTGGGAGGTGGGGCATTAGGGGTATCTCGCTATAGCCAAAAAACACATTATGCAGAACAATTTTATCGTTGGCTTTATTCACCAATAGTCATGGATCACCTTATTTTATTGGGGGGCAACAGTAATCATCAAGATTTCAGCCATAATCAAGAGGTTTGCTATCGCTACCCATGGATGCCACTGGCTTATCAAGAAATAAATCGAGGTATCCGTGAATCTTCAATTCCAAACGGTAAGTTGTTTAATTTGCGCCAAGCTGAAGTCATTATTGGGCAAGGAATTACTAACGTTGTGAATAAAATCATGACTATAGATGAGACGATTGAGTATATTAACCAGCGCTTATTGGTTGATACGCAAGGTGAGAGGTAAATAGCGGATTAATTGGTATTTTAAATCAGCGGATAAACAAATGCTAAGCTGTCACTACATTTCAGGGTTATCCGCATAAGCCAGTTGCGATACAAGGCGTTTTGTTTAGTCATTTTTACCGGTAGGTATAAAGCAAAAACAGCTTTTTAAGTAACCCTCAATTGCCCTCTCGGGAGGGGGATCGGCATTTGGTGGCTGGTTTATGTATCTTTAATTCATTTTATTATTTCATTTCATTGTATAGGTTTAATAAACTTTCGATTTATCATTCGATTATTATTTAAAAAGAGTTATAGTAGTGATTAATTAATAAGTTAATTAATCATAATATGATAGGTGAGCTATCTTGAGCTTAATTAGAAAATATCGCCATATTATCAGCGTTAGCCTGCTATCCTTATTGTTAATGGGATGCAACCAAGGACATTCCCCATTATTCCCAATGTTAGGCGCTTATTTTCCTTATTGGATGCTATGTGTCTTAATTGGATTGGTTGGCGCTATATTATTGCGTGTTGTTCTCGTTTATTTAGAAATTGATGATAAGTTGCCTTTTCCTCTGATGTTTTACTTTGGTGTCTTGTTGACAATCTCTATTACCGTATCCTTACTTTATTTTTCTCATTAAATTATGAATATAAAAAATAAAAAAAAGATAGCCATCATTCTCTCAATCGGCATATTTGCGGCTTTATTACTATTACTATGGAAAAGCCTGCAAACATCGATTCTGAACCCACTAAGTGAAGAGGCCGTGATTGAGGCCAATAAAATTAACATTTCTTCTGTCGTTCCGGGACGGATAAGCCAGTTTTATGTTAAAGAAAATCAGGAAGTCAAAAAAGGCGATCGATTATTTACCATTGACCCGACTATGTATGCTCTACGAGTGAACCAAGCTAAAGCCGAGTTGCTTGTTGCAGAAGCGGCGTTAAGCAACAAGAAGAGAATCATTGTCGCTGAAACATCAAATTCTGAAGTGGCTGAAGAGCAAATAAAACGTGCACAAGTTAACCTTGCACTGGCAACTCAGTCTTTAAAACGTTTAGAGCCATTGTTGGCGAAAGGTTTTGTTACCGCCCAACAAGTTGATGACGCCCGAACCTTAAAACGTGATGCAGAAGTCAGTTTAAAACAAGCTCAAAAACAAAATGTGGCATCAGAAGCATTAATTAATAACACCAAATCTGAAGAAGCACTTGTTGAGTCATTAAAAATATCACTCGCCATGGCTGAGTGGGAATTGGGTAACACGGAAATTAAGGCACCGAGTGATGGGTATATTGTTGGACTAACTATATCAGCGGGTGAGTTTGTGCTTTCAGGGCAATCTGTTTTTACCTTAATTGATACAGAGACATGGTTTGTGTCCGCATACTTTAAAGAAACAGAGTTAGACAACATCCAAATGGGCAGTTGCGCGGTTGTTTATTCAATGATTAATAATAAGCAACCTATTAAAGGCCGAGTACAAGGTGCTGGTTGGGGGGTAATGTCTACTGACCTGCTGAATATACCTCGAGACTTACCTTATGTCCCCAAGTCTTTAAATTGGGTGCGTGTTGAACAACGTTTTCCTGTGAGAGTAATTTTAGAAAACCCGCCGAAAAATCTGATGCGTGTTGGTGCGACTGCCACTGTTAATATTGTATCCCAAGATGATGACTGCTAAAGCTTTACTGGTTCTTCAACAAATAAAACAAGATTTGTTGCCATTTAATTTTCGTTTCGCAACCACATGGCGGATTGCTTTACTGTGCGCATTAATGGCTGGCATTGCGATGTTATACGAAATCCCAGAATCGGCGATTAGCTGTTATTTAATTATCTACCTTGTTAAAGCCAATGCGATTGAAAATATTCTGTTATGTATTGGTGTCATAGTGCTATGCAGTATAGCAGTCTGTGTGATCTTTATATTGTTTAACTTTACTATTCAAAATGTGATGTTGCGTTTCTTCTTTATGGCCCTTTTCTCAGGGTTATTTATGTATTTGTCTTCAGCGAGCAGCCTTGGTGATGTCGGTAACTTAATTGCCCTTGTAATTGCATTTCTAATGACATTGATTGATGATGTTCCTTTTGGCGATGCCGCAACAAGAGGGCTTTTATACGCACTATTAATGGCAGTATCTCCCATGTTATTGGTGGTTATCTTTAATTACTTTTTTGGGATTAGCCCTAAAAAATTATTAATGGGTAAGCTAGCTGAGCGCTTTCGGGCTGCAAACCAATTTTATTTAGGAAAAATGCCGTATTCAATTCAAATTAGTGAAGCTTTAAGTACGCAGGCGGAATGTAAGCGGAACCTAATGCTCATCAAAATCTTTTTTCTAAAAGGAAAAAAGGAAATCCAGTGGCTAGATAGCATGATTGATAATTCGTATGAAATACTGATCATGTCCTTAAATTTACCCGATGATACTTCCGCTGAAATTCGTCTATTACTTGCGAAAAAATGTCAATTTATTGCACAGTGTTTGGAAAAAAACCAAATTGAACAATTAGAAACGCTAAAAAGCGAAAAAAATAGTTACCTTGAAAACCAGCAAATACTGGCTGATTTTCAAGATATTCTATTTAAGAAGAAAGTGAGTAGTGACCCTAAGGCTAAAAATCCCTTTTTTGTTAAAGACGCTTTTACAAATCCAAACCATAAATATTTCGCCATCAAAACAACCTGCGCTGCACTCATATGCTATGTTTTTTATGACTATTTTGAATGGCAGGGGATCCACACAGCGATGATCACTTGCTACGTTGTTGCATTGACTTCTGTTGGTGAAACAGTACATAAGCTAACGCTGCGTATTATAGGGTGTTTAATTGGTGCATTAATCGGGATTATTTCGCTTGTGTATATTATCCCTCATTTATCCGATATTTTTAGCTTAATGATACTCATCTTTTTCTGTATTTTGCCTGCTGCATGGGTGGCTGCGGGTAATGAACGTATATCCTATGCCGGAGTCCAAGTTGGGCTGGCATTTTTATTAACCGTTCTTCATGGTTTTAAACCGAGCTATGATCTGGATGTTGCCTCCGATAGGATCCTCGGTATCCTATTAGGTAATGTTGTCATGTACATTATGTTCACTAAAGTGTGGCCTGTTTCTATCATGACCACAGTTAACTCTCAAATTAGAAATATTTTAGATAGTTATTCAGCACTTAAATTAAAATCTTATGGTAACAATGTCGAGGCTCTCAGTTTGGTTGCTGCAATCAATGAGGGCGTTATTAAAACAAAAGATGATATTAATTTATTGATGTTCGAAACCCACTTTAAAGATAAAGGGGGGGCTTTAACCCATTTTTTAAACCAATTCTTAACCAAGGTTTCAGTAGATAGTTACCAAAATTATTCGTCTGAATTTATTCCTTTTAACCATAAAGATCATTTTGATTCGAATACAAATTTAAAATCCGCCAGTGATTTGAAATATGATGTATTAAATACGATACCTTCAACTTTATCGGCTCAAGAAAAAGAGCAAGTCATTAAAGAACTAGTGAGCGAGAAGTAATGACAATGACCCAATCAATGAGATACGAAAAAAAACGATATTTACTCATCTCGATATTCAGCATTTTTCTTGTCGGTTGTGTCGATACGAGTCGTTCATTTATGGATAAAACACCGCAGCCTTTACAATATGAAACTGACACATATATCTCTTCCCCTGAAGAGAATTTATATGCTGAACATAATGAAGTATTTAAAGAGCAATATGACCTAGCAAGCCTTATCGATGTCGCACAAAAAAATAATCCTGAAACACGTATTGCTTGGGAGCTTGCTAAAAAAGCCGCAACCAATGTGGGAATGGTAGAAAGTACCTATTTACCCGTTATAACTGCAACGGCACTAAGTGGCTATCAACGTGGAACGTTGAAGTTACCACATAATGATTTGGTCGATAAAATTGATGTTTCTAACCATGTTTTTATCCCTGCGATAACTTTTCAATGGCTATTGTTTGATTTTGGTCAGCGAGGGGCATTAACTGATGCAGCCAAACATGCATCTTTAGCTTCTGACCTTAACTTTAATTTACTTCACCAAAAAATTATTCATGATGTGACCATTGCTTATTATGCTTATGGTGCAGCACAGAAAAAAACAAAAATAACTTATGAAGCTTTGGAGCGAAGCCAGCGTTTATTGTATGCCGTAGAGCAAAAAAAAGCGCGTGGGCTAGCAACCGTACTGGATGTTGCATTAGCGAAGCAGCAAGTTTCACAATTAGAGTTTCAGAACGTATTAGCTAAAGGGAAAGAAAGAGATCAATACCAATTATTACTCTCTACCATCGGTATATCTCCACTGAAAACAATTAATATTCAATATAATGATAACGATGTTTTGCCTGATAATATCGCACCATTGACTCACGAACGGATCAGAAATGCGTTAGCCCAGCGCCCTGATGTGCTTGCTAACTATGAACTTACACTGGCAGCGATGAAAACGACCCAATCTGTGGAATCTGACTATTTTCCTAAAGTCTATTTAGCAGGGGCAGTCGCCGGGGGAAACAGTCGTTTAGATGTGCAAGGACTACCGGGTATCAACCAAAGTTCTTCATCTTCAAATATTTTGATAGGTATCAGTATCCCGCTTTATGAAGGGGGAATAAGGCAAGCACGTATGAAGAATGCTCAGTCGGATATTCTTATTGCCCAAGAGAATTTACGGAAAAGCCAAGAAATGGCGATTCGAGAGATGAGTTTAACTGAGAATGCACTAAAATCAGCTGTTGAGGCCAATAAAGCGGCGAAAAACTTAGTCGAAACAACTCAATTAAGTTATACCGCCAGTGTTGATTTTTATAAAAATGGTTTAGGAACAGTGACTGAAATTAATGCCGCAGAAATTGCATTATTAACAGCCGAGCTTGCTCATATTGATTCTTATACGGGTTCAGTTATTGCAGCTGTGGATTTAGCCTTTGCATTAGGTGAAATTGAAAAGGCTTTACCAAGGTATGAAGATGCTACGATAAAATAGGTTTATGAGATAGCAGAAGATAACCTAGTATTTATCTTCTGCAATTGTAAATTAATAAATATTCAGTTGTTGAAATACAGGTTTTCCTGCACTACTAAATTGGCTAATTGAATATTGATTATAATTCATTTCACCATAGCCTCTAATATACATTACACCATTAGATAAATCAGACAAGCAGCTCCAAACAGTATATTCAGAAAGTAAACTATTTTGAGTGCCTTCTCCTTCCCCCATATTATCAACTGTAATATTTTTAGTACGGTCAAAATTATTCATAATGTGGGCGAGTGTAATCATAGCGTCTTTTGCATTGCCAACTTTTGGTGCATAAGTGCTATAAAAAACCGCTCGAATGAAACGTCCAACAGACGTATCCGACGAAGGTAGATTTGATGTTGCAATACCACTATCAGGTTGAGTAACTCGAATATTACCCAGTAAATTTGTTGATATATCTAGGTTTGATAACTGAGTATAATTATTCAGGTTTTTTAAATGCCATTGAAAATCAGGTCCATTAGTCATGACACGAGTAGGGTTATCAAAAACCTGCAATTTGCCATTTACGGCTTCAACAATAATGCTACCACCGTGTTTATCATAAAAAGCATAGTGGAATGGTGATGTTAAATTCCTAAAATTAACAAGAATAGGGGACCAAAAATAACCATTTTCAACCGCTTTTTTAACTTCATCAACATGACTAAAAAGGGATAAAGCCCATTCACCTAATGCAGTAACAGGTAATGATAGACAATAATTTTCCGGATTAATTGGCGTAAGCTCTGCTTCAGAAATCATATTTGCACTAAACGTTAATCCTGCACTATTTAACCCCTGGAATATATTATGGTTATCTCCATCAAAATAAACTTCGGTCGTTATCGCAAGAATATCGAATTTAGATGTATAATTAATACCATTTGCCCCGTTAGGGGCTTTTTTCTGAAAAAAAGTATTCGCAGGATAATATGTTATCCAAGAGGGTAGGTCTTCCGTTAATTCTAATGTTCGCCCTTGGTAAATATTATTTTGGCTATCTGTTATTGATAAACTCGTACACATTCCATTTAACCTCGTTTTATGAAGTATTCGCGAATTTGTAGGCTACACTTCATTTCAATCAATGTGGGTCGTAAGGTAGCTAAATAAATATTACCTGATAATGAAGATTATTTATATTGAAATTATTTTTCAATAATAGGTGACGCATTAAAATAATAACCGAATCCCAATTTAGTGGGATTCAACGTATTAATAATACTGACAACTATTTGAAGAACTATTTGGTAAGTTATTCTTAACAGGTTTTGGTAGATGAGCTAAAAACCAAGTGATAGCAAGTAAGTCTGCACTACCACCAGGGCTTAGGTTTTTAGTTATAAAAGTATTATCTAACAAGATTAATTGCATTTTGAGTTGCGCATAGTCCATGTTATCAGAGTTCAAAAGTGCCATGGCGGCATTTTGGGCAAAGTGTAAACCATCTAAACCACCACGTGAAACAAGGTTAGTGTCATCATTATAGGCCATGAGTGTTAGTAACGTTTGATGCAATGCTCGTTCATTATCCCATCCCATCGCATGAAATTTTTGATAGGTAGGAAGCCCATATTTTAAGACAGTAGCAAAGCCGGATTCAGCTTCTCCACGAGCTCCTGTTAGTCCATAGAGCTGGTAAAATTGTTCCCCGGCTGTTGTGGCTTCTTTAATGGGTTCGAGTTCACGTACGACCATGTTTTGGCAAATGTTTGCGACTTCTTGGCAAATTGAATTGGCGGTGATATTGGTGTTACGTGCTAATAATCGACCCATTGCCGCGAACACCAGGCCGAAGGAAAATATTGCGCCCTTATGTGTATTGACGTTGTTAGTTACCTGATACATGGCTTTTTCACATGCTAAACCGTGCTCTCTTAAAGCATAAAGTGTTTGTACCGCAGGTTGCTTTCCTTGAAAGTAGCCAAGGTAAACAAATTCAGGCAAGTGGTTAGCAACGGTGCGAGCGCTGCGGGCAAACATATAGTTGTCCATATCTTGATGTGAGCCATTGTTGCGCATATCAACTAACCCTGGTTTTGGTGTTAGTAGTACCTCTTCCATCATGGCTTGATACGCAAGTTGACTCAAATTTTTAGCCCAAAATACGTGTGTTTCATCGCTTGGATGGGAGACGCTATGGTCAATAACATCAATTCCCTGCACGTTGTTTAAACTCATCTATCCTCCGGTGAATGGTATTAATCAATGTGTGTACATCATGAGCGTGTGAACGTGCACAAAGATGAGCAGTTTTTTCACATAGTAGGCAACGACGTGGTGGTAACCCCACCTCAGAACGAGATATTGGACGTTTATGGGTATTAATGACGTCGATGTCCCATAAACGACCAAGTGGATGTGCCCTTTCAAGGCGAACACAAAGTTTTTTTAGATCTAAGATACTCAGCCCGATATTGTCTATAGGTAAACAATAAAAAGCTTCAGGCCCAGTAATAAGGTGTTCACATTGGTAATGAGACGCATGCAAGTGTAGATGTTCTACCGCGTTATTCATTGTTTTAACTGCTAGTTCCATCACATAGCGTGATGCACTAGAATCTTTAACCTCACCCGGCCATACCAATGAAATAAAAACGACAGGTTGATGGTATTTTGCAAGAAGATATTGCTGTTTTTCAGCGCGTTTTTCACGGCAGTTCAACATATTTTCTAGTGTGACTTTTTGTTCTATTATCATGCTGACCTTACGGAATAATATTGTTGATTACTTTTGTGAATTGAATAAAAAATCAAAGGTAGTTTTTGGCACGAGGCGTGCGATAGCCGAGGCATCACCTTCATCTAGTAGTTTTCTGACCCTTGATGCAGAGACAGGACTGCCATCAATTTCGATGCGTAGAAGTTCTTCTACCTTGATAGCGGGGAAGGAACAAGTTGATTCCGAGAGCCAAAATGCCATATCTCGATTATATTTTGCGGTGACAGGGTCAAAAGGTTCAGTCCCCACAAATCTCACATTAATTCCCAGTGTTGGTGCAATTTTCTGCCTAAATAACAATAAATCTAACGCAGTGCTGCATTCATCGATTAACCCTTTGTCTTTGATAAAATAGGATGGGAAGGTGGCTTTGGATATCATGTAGTCCGAGCCGGGATGGAGCGTGACCCGTTCAAGCCCTTTAATGCCGTCACGGATTAGTGCTAACCTGTCGCGATAAGCAAAACGTGAGGCATCTTGTTTTACAACAAACAGATGTAGCCAATTACAATGTTCCAAGGCTTGAGTGATAAGGTAACGATGGCCTAATGTAAAAGGGTTGGCGTTCATCACGATACTACCAATGGTTTTTCCTGAAACGTGTAATTTCGCCAATTCATCGCAATAGTTTTTCAAGCCATACGGCGAGTTTTCCATCAAAGTGACTTGTGTTGGAACACTGACGAGTGGCGTAAAACCAGCACTTGTAAACAGTGGAACATTACATGGTTTGGTATAGAGAAATAGCCGTTCAATGCCTTGCCGATAAGCTAGATTTGTGACCTCGCTTAGAAGCTGTAAACTCAGAGCTGCGCCTCGATGATTGTTATCAATAGCCACACATTTGATAATATTGCCATCTAACCCCGCACAGCCAACGAGTTGCCCTTGATATCGAGCTTCAATGAATTGTGTCAGCCCTATTTCAAGTTGAAGTTCATTCGCATTCAGTAGTGATTCGAGTTCACGATGAATCAAGGTTGAAGGTTGAAAGAGGGAATTAAATTGGTATCGGTCGCTCATGAGGCCTCCAAGAGAAAGTTCGTTTATTCGCTGCTTTATCAACAGCTAACCGATTTTTTTAATAAGGTTCACTTAGGGCGTTGGTTGTTACCCTAAGTGAAATCATGGGTTAGCTAACGGTTTGGTAAACGACGTCAATCACCGTGCCATCTCGATATTCAACTAATGCGACAATATTATCAGTGAGCTTAATCGGATCGGGTACGCCTGCAATGTCTTCTGCTAACTGTTTCATTTCTTCAATGGTAATTAGTGGCAGTCCAGCTTGAGAAAGGCGGTCGAGTAAGTCTTGCCTGCGCGGGTTTACCGCAATTCCATATTCGGTAACCAGCACATCCACGGTTTCTCCGGGGGTGGTAATCGTGACGATTTCATCACGTAATATAGGCAAGCGTCCACGAATTAAATTTGCGGTAACAATCGTCAATTTAGCACCTGCAGCGGCATCACTGTGACCACCTGAACCACCCATGATATAACCGTTTGAGCCAGTAACGACGTTGACATTAAACTGGGTATCCATTTCCGTCGCTCCCAGAACAACGCAATCTAATTGATTGACCATACAGCCTGAATTAAATGGGCTTGCGTACATGCCTGCACTAACCTCAAGATGATTTGGGTTCTCTTTCAAAGAACGGACGGCATCAAGGTCAAAGCCTTGTACATCGACGAGTCGTTCAAATAATCCTTCTTCAAGCATGGAAACGAGATAACCAGTAATTCCACCTAAAGCAAAACTACCGACTATCGATTTTTCTCGCATGATATGACGTAAATAGTGTGCCACGGCTAGTGATGCACCCCCTGCACCGGTTTGGAATGAAAAACCGTCTTTTAGTAGGCCTGATGCTTTAATTGTTTTTGCTGCTAGTGAGGCAATTTTCAGTTGAACTGGGTCTTTAGTGACTTGCGTTGTTCCAGAAACAATTCCCTTAGGATCACCCACAGATGGTAGTGTAACCACATAATCGACCCGAGTCTGAGAAATTGAAATGGTTTTTAGTGGGTAAGGGAGTAATGTATCGGTTACAGCAACCACGCAGTCAGCATATTCAGCATCGGGAAAAGCATAGCCCAGTGACCCACACGCAGTTGGTCCTTCGGTACCATTGAGGTTTCCATATTCATCAGCGGCAGGTGCGGCAATAAAAGCGACGTCAATATGTAAGTCGCCACACTCGATGGCTCGCGCTCGGCCACCATGGCTTCTTAACATTACAGGGTGGGCAAGTACTCCTTGTGAGATAGCGGTAGCCACAGGCCCTGACATATAATCGGTATCAAGGTAAGCGACGGTACCACTTTTAAAGTGTTCGATCATAGGTGCATGCACCGGAAATACAGAACTGAGTGCGATTTTAAGACCTTTAAGCCCACGTTGAGCAGCGATATCTAATACTTGATTAACTAAGCTGTCACCATTGCGAAAATGGTGATGGAATGAGAGTGTCATGCCATTACTGATCGACAGCTCATCAAATATTTCTTCTAAACAATTTCTTAGCTTTTGGTTCCCTGGGCGTTGGCATTTCACTTTGGGTGCACTACGTTGCATGTTAGGAACTCGTGCGAATGCACCAGCGTAAGGCATCAATGCATCAGTAACAAATATCTTTTCGGGTAGCTCGCGATTGACATGATTCTTCATACCGTTTCCCCTTGTGATAGATTGAGATAGGCAGCTAACGCGAGAGTACGTTCAGCTCGTAGTACGATAGGGGCGTCGATCATTTTTCCATCAAGAGCAATAACGCCAGTACCTTGTTTTTTCGCTTGTTCAAGCGCATCAACGACTCGATGAGCCCATTGAATATCTGCATTTGTCGGGCTAAAAGCCTGATGAATAATATCTATTTGGCGCGGGTTGATAGCTAGCTTTCCTTTGAAACCTAGCTGACGAGCGAAAAGTGAATCTCGCTCAAGGCCTACCTCATTTTGGGCATCAGTAAATGGGGTATCGATGGAGTCAATCCCCGCGGCAGCGGCTGCATTGATGATAGTGGTTCTTGCCGATAAAATTTCTTCACCGGAGGAGGAGCGTATCGCCCCCAGTGAAGCGGTGTAGTCCTCTGCACCAAAGCTAATAGCCCAAACACGAGAATCCGCAACTGCTATATCATAGGCATGAATAATACTCTGCGGTGTCTCTAACAAAGGAATAATTCTAACGGTTTTTTGTCCCGGTTTTTCTGCGCGTTTAATCAGGGTGACAATATCGTGTATCATTTTAGGATTGTCGATTTTAGGCAGCATTAGTGCATCAGGTTCACAAGGAACGATGGTTGCAATATCTTGTTCTCCTCCTGCGTCAAGCGGATTAATACGTACGGTTTTATGGCTATTGCCATAACTTACTTTACGCAATGCATGGCTGACGAGAGTGCGAGCCGCATCTTTTTCTGGTGGCGATACCGCATCTTCTAAATCGAGGATCACCGCATCAGCTCCGAAAACGCCCCCATTTTGTAGCATTCCTGCATTATTACCCGGTAAAAATAGTAGTGTTCTAAGTAGGTCCATTATTCGTTTTCCTCCGCTGTCATGCTATTCGCTCGTTGAATAGCCGTTTGCATTCGCGCGCGGATAGTGCAGTCTAGGGCGCCTTTGTCTATGGCTTTGATATAAATGTCAGGAAAACCTGCTTTGTTGGCTTCTTCTTGTAATGTATAGCGGATGGCCTGGCCAAATTGCGCCTCTACGATACTGGTTAATTCAATTTGAATACCGGAATTGGCTGGTTTCTCTTCGACAAAAATCATGATGTCGTTAGATTCTAAGGTTCCGGCATGGCCTTTTTTGATAGTCATTATGTCGCCTCCTAAGTACTCAGCTAATTACACGCATTAAAATTGCAGCCAACACCACAACACAAGCTCCACCTAAACGCGTGGCGATTTGAGCAAATGGCATTAATTCCATACGGTTACCCGCAGATAAAATAGCGACATCACCAGTTCCACCTAAGCCACTATGGCAGCCAGTGACCATGGCAGATTCAATTGGATACATATTGAGATAACGGCCAATGAAGAAGCCACTTGAAATCATCGCGAGTACTGTTGCGGCAACGGTAGCAATATAAGCAGGGGTAATAGCAGCAACGACTTCATTCCAAGGGGTATATAGAACACCGACACCGACTAAAAGCGCCCAAGTCAGGTTCTGTGCAACAAAGCGATACAGTTGATAAGCACCCAGTTCCATCTCACGTGGCATAATACCAAGCGTTTTTACCAGTGCAGCGGACAGGATCATAATAATAGGTGCAGGGATTGGAATAAAGTAATTGGCTAACATACCAAACAGATAGAAACAGCATGCGATTATCAGGCCCGCTCCCATTAAACCAAAGTCAATCGGTTGGTTTTCATTCTTAGCACTTAAATCAATATCACCTGATCGCACTAAGGTTCCGTTACCTGTTAGATGTGGTTTTTTCACACCTAAATGACGCAGGTAGCCAGCGGACATGATGGCAAATAAGTTACCTAACATGGCTGCAGGTACTAACATTCCAATAAATTTGTCTGGTGATTGATTCAAAATCTCTGAGTAAGCAACGGATAGCGGTAAGATACCTTCACCAATTCCACCTGATAAAATAGGAATAACAACGAAGAAGAAGGAGTGGTATGCACCGAGTCCTGTCAATGAACCAACGGCAACCCCCGCGATACAGCTAGCAATGGTACCGATTGCTAGTGGAACAAACATCCTTAAGAAGCCTTGGATTAGTACAGCACGTACCATGCCGAGAATACTTCCAGATACTAAACAAGCAATGTAGAAATAAAGGAAATTTGAAGTTTTAGTGAATGATGAAATCGCGGCAACTGCCGTTGGGTTGATCAGGTTGTAGAAAACTAAGACGGATGGAACGAAAATGGACAAAATAGCAGGTCCACCAATGTCTTTGAGGATCGGTACGCGCATCCCGATATCACCAAGTAACATACCGATTATCATCATTACGGCAATACCACCTAACATATCTGAAGGCAATTTCCCGAATACTGACGCCAAGATAATAATAGTTGCAAGGATAAGATAAAGCGGAAGGGGTAGCGGCCCAATTTTTGTTTGCCAAAATTTCGGCTTAACTGCTTCTGTGGTAATTTGAACGTCTTTTTCCATTATGGGACTCCTTTTATAGTCGGAGCCATTTTGGTGTAAACATGACGTCATCGTCTCGCATCTGAAACTTAGTTAAGCATTATGAAACTTATGTAAGTGGTTAATTTTAAAAGTTTAATTTGGGAGTTAAATCACGGTTTAGCTGTTGGTTAGTTAGGAATATCGCGACCATTATCACGTAATTAGCATAAGTTCTGCATAACAATGTTATGCAGATCACGATTGATTTTAGGTGAAAATACTAACGGATTAATCGATAAAGTGTCACTGGCCTACCTTGACCACGATAGGCAAGTTCACTATATAGCTCACCTATCTCGACCAGATAGTCGAGATATTTTTTTAATGATATGCGCGATAGTTTGACGATAGGCACAAGTTCTTGAACATCAAACGGTTTAGTTTGCTCTCGAACGATAGACTGAATTCTTGTCAGTGTCTCATGCTCTATGCCTTTTGGCGTTTTATGGCTTTGTGTTTCTTTAGCAAAGATGCGGCTATCGATAGCCGCTTGGCTTAGGTTACTTTCATCTGTTAACAATTTGACTCGTTCATGATAGCTAACGAGCGCAGATTGAAATCGTTCAAAAACAAAAGGTTTAACAATATAGTCAATGGCTCCTAGGCGTAATGCTCTCTGGATATCAGCACCACCTCGGGCGGCAGTGACCATAATAACATCAACATTTGAATAGTTTTTTCTGATCTCTTTAAGCAGGCTAAGACCATCTAATCCTGGCATAAAAATATCGAGCAACAACAGCGAAACATCATGGTTCTTCATGAACTCAAGGACTTCAGTACCACTATTAATTACTCCAACTAATGAAAACCCATCAATCATATTTAGATAGCCTTTATTTAATTCAGCTACCATTGGGTCATCTTCGACAACTAAGACATTAATCATCACTACCTCCATTAATTACTTCTGCAGGAATATAGATGGCGAATGTCATGCCACTGCCAACATGGCTAAATACGTCCATTGTGCCATTTAGCTTATCCAACGTTGCACTAACCAAAAATAAGCCAATTCCCCGATGCTCACCTTTTGTGGAAAACCCGCGTTGAAATATTTGTGGAATATTTTCTGCTGGCATTCCTGAGCCACTATCACTGACTTCGATGTACCATTTATTATTTTTTAGCGCTAAATGAAGAATGACCTCTTTCGTTTCAGAAAGTTGTACAGCATCAAAGGCATTGTCTAACAAATTTCCTAATAGCGTCACTAGCGCATGGCTCACTCTGGGTTGTTGAATTTCAGGAACGACATCATTGATATCAATAACCAGATCGACACCCATTTCTTTAGCGCGGCTGAATTTGCCCGATAAGAATGCTGATAAAATAGGATCCCGAATGGCATCATTGATGAAAGCTTGCTCACTTTTATTTTCATTAATAATGTCAGACAAATACTCAAGTAACACTTGTCGATTTCCACCGAGTGCTAATCCATTAATAACGTGGAGTTTATTGAGGTGTTCATGTGCAGATGCGCGTAATGCCTCTACATAACGGTTCACACCAGTAAGCTCTTCAGCTAGCTTGCTCACTTCCGACATATCACGAAATGTTGCGATTGCACCGATGATTTGACCGTTGGCATACAAAGGAACTCGATTGGTTAATATCGATATTCCATGAAGATTTTGTTCACGATCGAACTCTGATTCTCCTGAGAGGAGTACGTCGAGTAGACGAGTATGTGGAATACATTTTTCTACTTTTTTACCGATTAAATCAGGAGAGATCCCCGCAAGGCTTAAAATACGCTTGGCTTCGCTATTGACCATTGTCAATCTGGCATCACGATCAACAGCGATAATCCCTTCTCGGACAGAGGCGAGCACAGCATTACGTTCTCCCAATTGACGAGCAATTTCCAATGGTTCAAGGCCAAACAGAATTTTTTTGATACTGTTAGATAACCCGATAGCCAGTACAATACCAATCAACAGAGCTAGTGTAAGGGCAGAGCGGATTGGTTGATTAACCTGTTCGATGGCTTGGTCGATGCTATTGGACATAATACCAACGACGACAGCACCGACTTGCTGACTTTGTGCATCAAAAATAGGTTTGAATGCCCGCAAGGAAAATCCCAGTGAACCTTTTGCGGAAGAATTATAACTTTCACCTCTAAGTACACGCCTTTCATCGCCGCCTTCCATCGGTTTGCCGATTTTAGCGACATCAGGGTGGGATATTCGGATAGCATTCATATCAATCACCACAATAAATTCAACACCAGAAACACTTTGAACGGATTGTGAGTAATCTTGTATTTCTTGTAATGCCTCTTGAGTTGGGTTTACCAATCCTTTGGCGACTATGGGGGATAAGGCGATAACATCTGCTACGACTTCGGCTTTATCAGCCGCTTCATAATGCAAACGGTCATCGATATCTTTTGAAATCTGGATGTTAGCTACGATAAGTGGTAGTGCTAGCACAGTCACGACTAAAACGATAATTTGTACCCTTAGTGGTAGGCGCGTAAAAAAAATAAATAGTTTCATTAATTTCTTCTTATTATGTAAAAAATATTATTTCTTATAATTTGTAGGAACCTAATTTGTTCCTACTCTGGTATAAAAAGCATACCATGCGCTTATATATGGTAGGGGAATGTCTTACCCTGAATGTGAGCCTGTGCAAAATGAATTTAATCGAGGAATCTTCTCTTCCATCAAGGTCAATTCATTGTTTTGACTTCGATGGTAATTGCAGAGCTATATTTGACCTTATTGTTGCCAATGAAAGGGGCTTGAAACTCCATATACTGCTCGTATTTCAAAATGCAATTGAAGGTATGTAATAGCTAAAGGTGAACCTTTAATGTTGTGTGTTAAATAATATAGAGCTGCGATACCTGCAATTGTATCCGCATAGTAGGGGGGATGTGGGTAGAGTCGAATAGAATTCAGTTGAATTGAAACTTTGGCGGAGTGTTAATTTTAGTGGGCGTTACAAACAAAAACAGACGTCGATTGACGTCTGTTGAAAATTAGTGGTGCCCGGACTCAGAATAAAACTAGAAATATAGTGCATTGATATACCTATTATTATCGAAAGTCAAAAACAAAAGAGCCCCCGTTAGGGCCCCAGGATGTTTTTGCATTGATTTTGAAGTCGAACAAGGTACTTTTCTATTCGATCTTAAATTACAATTTGGGTTCGCGTAGCGGAATCGTACTCGTTACCGACTTCAAATATATTTTCCAACATCAGGTGAATCATTTTAGCATAATTTTATTGGATAAATACCTCTATTGATAGTGGTTGACTTTCGTGGAGAGCGTTAAGGTGTACTCCAATGTAAACTTGATTACGTTATAGATATAGGACGCGGGAATGCAAGGGGAGATGACTTACTTAACGCTTTATCTTTTAGAGATCCTCTTTTGTGCTATTCAGCACATGAAAACCTAATTCAGTTAAGATCCAACGGTTAGAGATGTGCCATTGAATCAATCCTTTTTTCTCCAACGAATCGAGCGTCTTTTTGTTGCAGAGTTGACCGTAATTGAATTTCACATTACTCAAGGTTTTTAGTTGTCGTTCTGATAATTTCATCGCGTTCATCGTAAGATCCAATTATTTAACGTATACTGTGGCTATAGTTGTTCGCATCCATAAAAGTGCGCATGCATTTGCTCGGTGAGTACCCACAACGCTTTATTGAGCTTAATATCCCCATCAATCCCATTCACTGAGCGCGTGCGAGCGCGTTTACCTTTGGCATTCCTGCCTGATAATCCTCCCTTGATTAAATTTTCTTGCAAACGTTTGTACACCGTCCAAAGATCGTCCTTCTTTGGCATGCAAAGAACGGGTAAAAACCTTCTTTCTGTAAACTATCGAGTAAAGTAATCGTAGGAATGTAAGTGTACTTTTCGCTACGAGATTCATGTTTTCTTCTGAAAACACACTGGGTACTGTGCGAAATAACTCTTCGATGGTTAATGGGCGCTCACGGCGAATATTATTCGCTGAACCAAAGCGGGAGGCTAAACGAGTCATAATAAATTTCCTTAAAAATAAAGTAGATAGGTAAGACTGAGAGAATAAATTAAGTAAGTGGCTAATCGATTATATGGAAAATGGCTGAACTTTCAGGGTGTTGAATGGCGTAATCACTAAGCTGATAGAAACGCTCAACGAGTAGCTCACTTTCGGTTCTAAATGACCACATGCTATACAGCATCAAACAGACAGCGACACCTGCCGCTTCAGGGCTCAATACCGCCTCATTGCCATTGTGCATATTGAACAGTGTTAATTTTTCGGGGCCCAAATCAGGATAAATAAATGCGCCACTATTGGGTAAGGTGCAGTACTCCCAATAACCGCCCGTATATTCATCACAGAACTGCCCCATGAGAGTGAAAATGACCACTTCAAACGTGGCGAAGCCTTTAACGGTGCCAAAGTGGGTTTGCCAAAAATGCGTGCGCTGGTGGTTGGAAACGGGTGTTGCGATGATGGGTTCAAGTGTCATAAGAAAGCCCTTTTGTGGATAGGATGAAATAAAAAAGGCAGACCAGTTGGCCTGCCTTTATGGTTTATTACCGAAAAATCAATCGTTAATGCTTAGTTATTGCTAAATAGCCCATTAAGCAGTCGCTCAATGGCTCCTCCTAATAACGTGGTACAGGCTAGCGTCGCCCCTAGTCGAGCCGCTTGAATTTCCGTGTCGGAATACTCACCTTCAAGTGTGAGTTGCTCATTGACCGTCTTCTGGGCGTAGTAAGTGATAGACACCAGTGTCAAAACACTCACAGAGGTGGCGATAAGTTTAAAAATGGACATAGATTACCCTTTAGTCAGGCGTTCACTGAATATGAACGCCGAATAGTGTGTGAAAACTCAGTATTGATATCGGGCGATATCCGGTTTTTGAAAGGATTGTGTTTGGTAGTAAAATAACGCTTTCGCTATTCCGTTAATAATTTGAGGTGTTTCAAGTTTACCTTGGTACGCCCATGCGACGGCATCCGTTCTTGCAGAGCGGCCCAATGTTTTTTCCATCATAGGGGTAAAATCCTCCTGCCCTTGTTTATTCTCTAGATTATACAGAACATGCGTTAGAACAGGCTTTTCAGGGTTAACGAGGCTCCAAATAAAAACTTGGGTGATTGACCAGTCTTGCGCATTTTGTTGTGCGCGTTTTAGGTCTGTGATGTATTGCTCCGTGATTTGAATTCCTTCATTTTGCTGGTTTTTAAATTGTGTTAACGCATTGGCATTGTGTTGCTGAAGCTCAGAGACCTTTTTCCGGAGTATTGCCTCGACATTTTCCGTTTGGTTTAACCACGGTAATAAATACAAGCCAACATCAGGGGCGTGGTCATTCAATGTCTCCGTTAACGCATTCCACACTTTAAGCTGGTGCTCTGCTTCCTCTGACGGGGTATAACCGGCATTAAATATAATCGGTGTCATCATCGCATAGGGCTGGTCAACATTGCCTCGGAGCAATGACCAGTCATGTTGAGACAGTGTTGTGATGACCTGTAAAACCTGCGTGAATCTCTGCTGAGCAGAAGTTGAATCTGTTTTCGGTGTTTCCGCATTGGCAAAACGCGGTATGAGTTTAGTCATACCGTCTATTGCCGTTTGGTACCAATTATTTAAATCATGGTTAATCGCGGTTTGTAATGCCCCTTCAGCTAATTGACACTTATAGACCACCAAGGGCCTTTCTTGTTCATCTGTTAAGGTTTCCCATGTTGGCGAAACACAGTCTTTACGGTGGTTGAGTACACCGCCGAGTGTGACACTTCGGTCGTAATCATAAATCAATCTTTGCACACGCAAAATGTCTCGGGAAACAGTCTTAGTAGGGGGTGATGTTGCATCATCACATCCCAACAAGAGCGCGCTGCTGATGCAAACAGTATAAAAAATAGCTTTCATTTTAATGCCTTATAGTTTAACGAGTGATTGGATATATTGGTAATGGGGCAAAGCTTGAATAAACGCCTCTTCACATAACCGCTGATTGAGGTCTTCACGATAACGAAAGCCCCGTGCCGTCATGACCACATCTTGCAAGGCCATCACATCAAAGACATGAATGTGCTGCGCGATATCGGCAGTGAGATACCAATGACCGTGGTAATAAATCAACTTATACGGAGCCACGTTCGTGATGCTTTTTCCTTGGTGGGCAAATTGCAGTAAACGCCGTTTTACAATGGCTTGTGTCAAGATATAAAAGCCCCCGAACAACGAGGGACGCTGCTCAGGAGGCGTATGATAGACAATGAACGGTGAATCAATTGTCGGGTCGAGCAGAACCGTTAACAGCTTCCTGTCTAAAGCCGGAAACAGTGAGGTGACATGCGTAATAGCCGCAAAGCGCAGTATGTCCTTATCGGTACGAAAAGGGCGCTGTGATGCCGCCAATCGATAGCCACCTTGGTGATATTCCAAATCCAGATACTGAAGGCGCTCATTAAAATCACGCCGCAGGGTACGAGTCGAGACATTGAGTTCTTCTGACAACTCGGATAAATAAACGGTTTCTCCTCGAAATAATTGACTGATAATAAACGCCAACCGAGACGCAAGCCGGTCATGGCGAGACACAGATGTCGACATGATGTTGTCCTTATTAAAATAGCTCCGGCAAGCGGATAGAATGGGATTGATAAACCTTATTGTGATAAGGCCTTTTGTCGTAAGTACGCCACAATGATGCAGGCGGGAACAGTGACGCGATAAGCAGGGCCTGCTAGATCAGCGACAAGCCATGCCGAGCTCACGGCAAGACCAATCGGACCCGCAATCAAGGAAAGTGCTCGGTGTGCGGCAAAGAGTGTACCAATGGTGGCAACTCCGCCTAGCGCATTAATCACGCCAATGGCTGAGAGTGTGGCCACTTCCAGTGCGGCAATGCCAGAGGTGCGGATAGCCGCTTGAACCGCAATCAAAATCAGTTGAGGCGTGGGGTTGGTGAGGTTAAGTTGCATATCACGAGAGAAGGCTTGTAGCTCTTCTGTGGTCAGCTCATTTAAGCTTTTTTCTAATACTTTCAATAACAAATTTAATTCCAAGGTTTCGGTATTACCCTCCTTTGGATAATTGACATCAAGGTGGTCACAGACATCCTGTAAGATTTCACGGTACAGCACGCCCTTATTGCCTCGAACGAGACTCATCAAACTGTTAGCCCCAAAAGCTTGCAATTCAGCGGCAATCGACATCCAATATTGCTGATGCTCAGGGTGGTAGAGTTGATATTCAGGTGAGCTGGTTAAGGTTTCAGTCCAGCGCTTTTGTCCATCTTTACTGTCGTGAGTCAGGACGGATACAAGTAAGCCCAGTTCTTCATTACTGCATTCACGTAAGAACGCTAAATCGGTATCTAATCGGTAAGTTGCCATCGGTGTTATTCCTTAGCTTGAAAAAGAGAACACCACGATAACAACCTCACCGGACAGGTTATGTCCGGCTATTTGACTTTTTTTCGGAGGAAAAATGAAGGGAAATGACAGGGTGTGTCACAAAAGAGTTATATCATTTTGATATGTATGCTATTTTCATATGTCATGACAGTACTGTATATTTGAAATTTTCTTGAGTTAACACCAACTTAAAAGACTAGGATAAACCAACCATGAGGAAATTCTAAATAACTAGTCTATTATGCTCATCATTTGCGACCGTGATATTCTTTCTCAATCAGATCCGTAACTGTATCGACAATCGTCATATTGTAGGCTTGGGCCAACTCATCCAAGTGATTTTTTACATCAATGTCCAACTCACAATTTAATATTTTTATATGAGTTCGCCCTTTTCGGTATGCACGTTGTCCCCATGCTTTTTTCATATCCGATAACAACATTCTTCGCTCACTGCGATGTCTAAAGCTCCATGAGCGTAATGCGGCATAAATAACCAATGGTAGTTCACCTTTACCACTTGGATTAAACAATTCAAGGGTATTAATCCCCCCGTAACTACGCTCAGCTCTTTCTTTATCATCATATTTTTTTAAGTATTCCCATGTCCAAATAGCCGCATCTCTTCCTCCATCGCTTAGCCAAGACATCTCTTTGACTTTTTGAGACTCCTCATGCCATTTTTTCTTAGCCTCGTCCATGAGCATTTTTTTGGTATTTTCCAAGAAAATAGAGCAATCTAAAAAATAGGTAATAGCATAAAACCTATCTAGATGAGAAGATTGCATATCTTCAATAGAAAGTAGCTTAAACCAATTTTTACGTCCATTACCATTAAATTTTGACAAATAAAAGCCAGAGTTCATTTCATCAATATCATGGATATATTTATTGATATCACGGTTTCGCAATATACCCCAAAAAAATGCACATGCATTTTCATCATTAGAAAACCAAGAAAGATTAGAACTTGGAAGTATATTTTTTTCTGTAGACTCTATGGCTATTCGCAAATATTCATTATCACTAAAGTCTCTTTCCTTAATAAGAAGGTTCAATGCAGTTTTAATCAGTGTGAAATTACCAGCATCTAAGCCATACACATTTAAAAAATTAAATCTTTCATTACCAAGTAACAATCGAATAAAGAAAATTGCTTTTCTAGCATCTTTATTTTTTATTAAATCTTCAATATAAGCATTAATATCCATTTAAATTAAATCCTCTACAGTGTAGTTAATATGACTTTATTGTGCATTAAAATTGGATTTTATTATGTGATGTTGTAGTCAATTTGAGGTAATAGTGGTTGATAACATGAAGATTTATTGTAGTAAAAGTGTAGTTAAAAAAGACAAAATTTTTGATTTTCACTGATGAAAAAGACCTTTTATCACAGATAAAAAATCAGTTTTCGTGTCTAAAAAAGGACTAACTTGCTTACCTTAATAGCTAAGAAATTGAGTTATAATTCCGTGTGTAGAATACTCTTTTGTGTTTAATTGACCTTGAAGTAACGGTGTTAAAGCTAGGATTGTTTATTATTGATGTAATTGAATTGATGTGTTCAGTCAGTGACTTGATATACATGAAATAGCTCACATATAAGCGTATTAATTTTAATGAGTATAAAGGTAACCCCATAGCTAAGTAAAAAACTCAGATTGTTTACAATCACCAATCTAGGGCTGTGTTTTAAATATACTTATCATTTAATAAAACCATTAAACCAACCTTGCTTTTTCACCTTTAAATACTAATCCTAATCTTAAAAATACCTATGTAAGCGATCCTCGTAAAACTGCTCCCCCCTTTTAAGCCATTCACTAACTATCATTATCAATCATTACTTCACAACTTGGACAAATTAAAAATTAAAAATAATTCCCCTGCCTGATGATACGAACCTTTATTCGATCACAGGCAAATAAAATGACAAATCGTGCACTACACTTAAATCAAGTTGTTCTCTCAACCACGTTTGAAAATGACCGTTTAACGCTCACTCGAGACCACTCACTGCGTGAGCTGGTGTCTCTACTCATGGGAAATATTAAACACCTTTCAAAACGTCTAACCCATAAATTAGATTTATATAAAGGCATTCCCTTGTCACCTAATAACCCTCGTTTGCAGCTCACCTCTACGTCCTCCAAAGGTGAGCTCTTTTTAGAAACGCTCAAGTTCATCAATTGCATTCAATCAATGAAAATATCGCAAATACAGCGCTTGCATCCCACTGTTGTGCTCTTGGTCTCTCTTGTTAACAAATACCGCCTAAGCGACATACTCACAGACAAAGATAAATACTGGATGGTGGATACCCCTGAACACCTTCAGTGGCTTAACGAGGCCTTTCGTGAGTTCCAAAGCACGTTAAAGAGCCCTGACTACAAAAAGCAAGTCCGTCACTTTGAACAAGGTGCTCAGAAGAACTACCGACGGGCTCAGCAATACATTGACTCGTTGTATCAACGTTACTCCAAACTGTTAGTTGTACGAGTAGATCTGTCTTACAAAAGTGGAATTAGTCATAAAGTCAGAGCTCACCACCTTCGTCAGCATCGCCAAACCCTATACAAAGCGATTAACCGCAACCGACTCTTTTCATGCTGCGTCGGGTATATCTTGAAATTGGAATTCGGCATGGAAAAAGGATTTCATTACCACGCTTTGTTTTTCTTTGATGGACAAAAAGTGAGGCGGGACATCACGCTGGGCAAACTCATTGGTGAGCTCTGGCAAGAACGTATTACAGACATGGCAGGCTTATACTTTAACTGTAATTACCAAAAAGAAAGATATCGCGAACTGGGGATTGGTTTACTAAAACGTACTGATGCGGAGAGTAAGAAAGGATTACTCAATGCAGTGAGGTATTTATGTAAAGCTGATGCATGGGTCCGTCTGGCTGTGCCTGAACTTAAACGCACCTTTTGGCGAGGCGAAATCAAACCGAGAAAACGCCAGTAGTTAACAGCACAATTATTTTTTACACATCCGGTTAATGATGTGGAGTGATATCCACATCAACCTTTTCGATATCGCTCCTGCTTTTTACCCACATTAAAAACAGGAGTTTTACCATGAGTATATTAACTGAAGATGTTGCATTACTTGATGACCAATTCATTGATATGAAATTTATCACCGTATTAACAGGATTAACGGATAAGTGGTTCTATAAGTTGATCCAAAATGGCGAATTCCCAAAACCCATCAAGTTTGGTCGCATGTCGCGCTGGTTAAAGAGCGAAGTCGTACAATGGCTACAAGCACGCATTGATGAATCGAGAGGAGCCAACTCAACCCTTGAATCCTAAGATACTTGCTCGAGTTGCAGTTCATTTTCCACAGTATACCCACCACCGACTCACCAATTCACTCTAAAGCACACCTGATGCCATTGAGCGCGTTCTAGGCAAAATTGCACCCTAAACATACAGATCTTACTCGATACGCACACAGGCACTGCTCAGTGGCCTTGCGGGTTTCAAAGTGGGTACCAAATAGGTTCTGAGTTTTAGGTACTCAGAACGTTTAGTTTGAATTTTACAGCAGGATTACACCCATGCTTAAATTACACGAAGTCAAAATGTCTCTCGCCCTAACACAAAATAATCGTTTTGCGGGAGCCACTCAGGAACCGAGTTATTCACGAGAAAACTATTACTGTGCTCACTGCGGTGAACCTGTCGCACTGCACAAGACGCCAACGGAGTCGTGGTTTACTCATTCTGATCCTCAGACCGCAGAACACTGTCCGCGGGTCATCAGTAAGCTCAAGAGCTTAGAAGACAAAGCACGGCTGAGCACACAGGTTCGGTCAGTTTCACCCATTTTAAAGGTCACTGATTGGTTTTGTGTGCAGTGTAGTGAGTACTTTACAAGCAATCAAAAATACTGTCCTAACTGTAATGACGGGATCTGGTGCATTCCTGCGGAGAATATTACAGAGGAACATCAGCCTAAAACAAAGAGGTAATTTCCAGATAAGCGATTTAAATATTAATGGATTTTAATAATTATGCCGCTATTTATTTTATAATCTAACTCGCACCTATAGCCACCATCAACTGATGGCCGTATAAGCATTCCAGATACTTACAGGTGTACCCGCACCAGATATTTTTTGAAATTGATATACGGTATTACTTGTGAGGTTATTATTAACATTATAAAAAAGCTGGTTACAACAGAGTTAAATAAAACAAAGCTTAATCTTACTTGGTTTTAATATTGCTAAGTGCAACCTTGATAGGTGAATACACTAACGAAATGAACATGTAAATGTCGGACTTATGATAGTTGCATGGTGATATTGCTATTAATCTAATAAAATAAATAAGTTACAACTGATTCTTTGACTGAAATATTTGGTTACATAGTTTATTTCTATGTACATTAGAACTTACTGGGCTTATCGCGTTTTGGTCTATTTTTTGTTCGATTATTATTCTGATTTTATTTGTTTAAGGTGTTTTTATCAGCATTATATAGCGATATTTCAACCAGTTTACGCTAAGTCACTTATCCTAGAGAGATACAAACCAGCCCTCAGGTTTACATATCATTCATCAGATTTTATTATCCTTCAAGTAAATCTTACCGTGCGCACTGGCTGAGATGACGGAAATTAATCGATAATTATGTCGACTTAACTCAACTTGTCATTCTGGATAAAGGATATCGCTATGCCAACTCCATGTTATATTTCCATTGAAGGGAAAACCCAAGGCAACATCACTGCAGGTGCATTTACTGCGGATTCTGTGGGTAACATCTATGTACAAGGTCATGAAGACCAAATGTTAGTGCAACAATTTTCTCATGTTGTGACTGTACCGACTGACCCACAATCCGGTCAACCTTCAGGCCAACGTGCGCACAAGCCGTTCCGTTTCACGGTGGCGTTAAATAAAGCCGTTCCACTGCTGTATAACGCATTAGCTTCAGGTGAAATGCTGCCGAAAGTGGAACTCAAATGGTACCGCACGTCAGTGGAAGGCAAGCAAGAACATTTCTTCACCACTACATTAACCGATGCGACGATTGTCAATATTGATTGCCAGATGCCACACTGCCAAGACCCTGCGAAAGCGGATTTCACGCAGTTAATCGAAGTGTCTCTGTCTTACCGTAAAGTGGACTGGGAACATACTGTAGCGGGTACTTCTGGTGCTGATGATTGGCGTGCACCGCTCGAAGCGTAAGTTCGAATTTAGCGAGCCTCTCGAGGCTCGTTTGCATTTTTCGCTTTTTCTCCTGTAGAGGAAACTCCCATGTCTTGGACAGACCCCAATAAAAACAAACGACTCGGTAGCCCCGAAAATAACCCGCTTATTCACGGTGGTGGGTATGCGGGTGGCAGAACCTATGCACAGGACCAAGCCTTGCAAGAAGCCCATGGTCAACTGCTAGACCGTATTATGAATGGCGAAATGGGGACGGGATTAGTATTCAGTTGCACGATTGGTGGGCTACCTGAAAACACCTTTCAAGTCACTCAGTTTGATTTACAAGAAGGGCTTTCCCAACTCTTTTCACTGTCGATTCAGGCGGTCAGTCCGTTACCCGAGATTGATTTTCAAACGGTATTAGGTGCGGCCTCTTCGTTGACCGTAAAGCGAGATGGAAAAATTCTTCGCACGGTGCAAGGGATTTTAGCAGGGGCAGAGCAAGGGAACACGGATGGTGTAAAAACGTGGTATCACTTTGTGATACGCCCTGAAATGTGGGTAATGACGCTTAAGCAGGATAGCCGAATTTTCCAAAATATGACGGTACCGAACATTCTTGAGACGCTATTGAGCGAATCTCATATCAAGTTTGATAAGCAGTTTTACCACCCTGAAGAACATCTGAAACGCGAATATATTACTCAAAAGCGCGAAACCATGTATGAATTCTGGTGTCGCCTTGCTGCCGAAGAAGGGATTACGTTCTGGTTCGAAGAAGGCCCGCAACTGTTTTACAGTGACCGGCATTTAGGCATGAAAGCGGGGATATCCCTGACCTATAATCCGCAATCTGAGACCGACATTACCGACAGTACGGCCACCACATGGCGCTATGCTGAGCAGTTGTGCAGCGATATTCGTGTGGATAAGGATTACAATCAACTCCGACCGTCTTATCCACTGAGTCACCAAGTGACTGGTGAAGTTCATCAGCAACATGAAATCTTTGAAAGCTATGGGCGCTTTCAAGAGGATGCACAGGGGCAACCTTTTAACCAAATTCGCTACGAACAATCACAAAACCAACGTCAAGTGGGTTCAGCAACCACAAACTGTATTGAATTAGCACCGGGGCGTATTTTTACCTTGTCTAACCACCCGAGTGCGCGCATGAACACCACATGGCAGGTGATAAGTATCTCTCATCACGGCGTGCAACCGCTTGCCGACAACGGTGGCGGTGAAGGGACTCAGATGAGTAACCAGCTTTCCTTTATTCCCAGTACGCAAGAGTGGCGCCCTCCTTATCGTTTTAAACCTACGGCGGATGGGGATGAGTTGGCTACCGTTGTCGGCCCGCCGGGTGAAGAAATTTATACCAATGCACAAGGTGCTGTGACCGTCTATTTTCACTGGGATAGGCGTGGTAAGCCAGACCACAGCGCATCTTGTTGGGTGCGAGTAGCCCACGGTTGGAATGGGGATGGCTTTGGGTTTATGTCCATTCCAAGAGTTGGGCAGGAAGTCATTATTTCCTATCTTAACAATGATATAGATAAGCCGATTATTACGGGCTGTACCTATAATGGGCGAAATCGACCGCCGATTGATTTACCGAAACACAAAACACGCACGACATTTCGCACCAAAACCCACAAAGGGGATGGCTTTAATGAGTTGCGCTTTGAAGATGAAGCTGGCCAAGAAGAAATCTATGTGCATGCGCAAAAGAATTTGGCCATCAATGTGCTTAACTCCCGGGGGGAGCGGATTAATTACGACCGGACAACCAGCATTGGCCATAATGATGAACTAGTTGTTGCCAGTAATCGGACCGTGACGGTTGAAGGTAATCAAGCGCACAAAACAACCGGTAACTATCAAGACAAAGTTGAGGGAGACCAACACCTTTCGGTTGAGGGGGATTTGGTTAAGGCAATACAAGGTGTGGTCAGCGTGAATGCACAGGGGGATATCACCTTACAAAGCAGCAGTAAAATTACGTTAAAGGTAGGCGGAAGCTTTGTTGTCGTGCACAGTGGTGGCGTTGATATTAAAGGTCCTGCGATTAATCTTAATACGGGGGGAAGTCCCGGTGATATCCTGCAAGCGACTAACCCTGCGGTACTCAAAGCCGCTGCGAGCAGTGGCGCGGCCTTTGTGGCGCATTGTCCTATGAAAGAAGGGCAAGAGGAGGCTGAAAATGGTTAAACCTGAAACGTGCTATGCCATTATCGATGCGGCTTCCGAGCCTGATATTTTTAATTTGCTTGCAGAACATGAACCGCCGGCAAGTTGTCTATACAGTGAGCCGATTCAACCTGAGATTGTGTCATTAGCGCCCTATTTAGTGGAAGTCACCGAAGAGGTGCAACGCTGGTTAAGCACACGAGAGACGCCTTGGGGAATTTATGTTTATACGCACGCAACCATGCGTGAATTACGTCAGCATCTGCGCAAATATTTGATGGTGATGATACCGGGGCAAGAAAAACCGGTATTTTGGCGTTTCTATGACCCTCGCAATGTGTGGGATGTGCTTGGAACCTTTGATAATTGGCGATTGCATGTGTTTTTAGGGCCTATCACGCAACTGAAGACGTTGTTATGGGGAGAGGAAACTGCTTCCCGTTTTGAACGTGAGCGCCGCGGATTTCCGGATAATGCGAAGCTTGGGGGCAAGCTGATGCGTTTTACTGATGCAGAAATGAAATTATTATCTCAACAAAAAATAGCGTTATTAACAGCGAAAATGGCACTTTTTTTTGTTCGAGCAACTGAAAAATATCAGACCCAAAAAGAACATGAAACGATTGAAAGTTTAATCTTGCAAACTATCTGTAATCCCAAAATACGTTCATTAAAATATTTTACGTCAGATTTGTGTCATGAAAAAACATGGGCATTTTACTTTGAGTATGCAAAAAGGATCGTAGATATTTGTTATGAACACGATATCAATCACGAAAAATCAATAAGTCTATTTTGTTATCTTCTTGTCTATTACGAAATATATGATGTGGATTCTCTTCCTTCGGAATGGCGTGTGATTTTATCAATAACGGATGCAATGGACTTTTATAAAATTGAAAAGTTATCGATGATGTTAATAAATACCATTCCAGATTTTTATCGGCAGTACAGTGCGTAAGGAGATTGCCAGTGTCTAAAGAATATCCAGAGGTCGTTTGTGATTGTAAATTACCCGATGATTGCACACTTGAAGTCGAGATTGAATTTGGTCAACAAAAAGAAACTTATCGCCAAAATGGGATTAAAAAAGATTTTTTTCATATTATCGAATTTAAAGGTAAAAATAGTTTTCTAGCGGCAGAGCTTTCTGATTTTAATAATATTTTCAACATTGAAAAAAATCCTGAATCGTTTTTAGCTGAAATCTCAGTGCCTTTTAAGGTAAAGACCTGTTCGAAGGTATGTGTCTCTAATAATCCTGAGTGCCCCATTGGAAATGTCTATGGTGATGTTGCCTATGACTTTGGGCAATCAACATCTTATAACAATAAAGTGGCACAACTACCTCAAGGTGTAAAACCGATTGGGGAAGTAAAGAATACGTTTGTGGGTAAAGTCACGCCAGCTAAGGCATTAGATATTCCGTTAGTTTACACAAAACAATTTCGTCAATTTGGTGCAGAGGTGATGAATCCGTTTACGGTGTTGGCTGATTTATTCGTTGATTTATGGAATGATTTGGATGATGAATACGCCGTTAGTAGATTGAAGCATACCCAAGAATATCGATTATCGATTGCAGAATGTGGGCACAAACCGTTTGAGCCCAAAATGTATAATGCCTCAATCAACAATAATATTTTCTTAAATGCAGGGGCTTTCGTGTATCAAAAATTTGGTTCGAGGTCGGTTTTTGATACAAAGTTCTATTTAATTTTACAGCAAAAAACCAAAATTGATTTAACGATTGCGTTCAATGAAAAAACAACAGGTCAAAATGATGTTGCGAGAAAAAAATTAACTGCACAAAAGAACCAAGCGTTGGGCCATAACGGCTCAAAACCTCACAGTGGCTGGACAAAATCAGGTACAGAACTGACAACCTCAAGTATTAAATTTGAAGGCTCGATTTCAAAAATATTGGGGATGGACAGTAAAAAATGGAGTGCTGAACTGAAACATGAATACTCACAATTAAAAAAGAAAAAAGAGCTTTCTTTGCTTGAAAAAGTAAATAAAGGCGTCGATAGTTTTAATCGATTATTATCGACCGCTCCAGATAAAAGCCCAAGTAAGTACAAACAACAAGAATATGAATTGGCAAAATTTGAGCTTATTTATCCGACAATCAAAGTCAGTGGTAGCCGAGAAATTGCATTAACAAAAAATAATCAAGTCATGCCTAAATACGATGTGTATTTACGTGGCGACCCGTTTTTTGGTTTCAAATTCACATTTGACATGATACAGGCTTTCGCGGCTTATTTTGGTATCAACACTATTGTCACCGTTATTCGAGAAAGGGGGACACAGAGTGAAGGGAAGGTCAATAGAGGGGAAGATGGGGCATTTATTGGTGTCCAGCTTGATTTAACCTTTAACCTGTCTTTAAACTGCGGCGTAAAATATAAGACAGAGAGTGATGGCATTACAAAATTTGATGAAAAAAGTAGTGATGTCCACTTATCGTTCACAATGAGCTGTGTAACGAACATCCGCGGAGGCTTTCGTTATTATGGTATCTCAGGCTTTTTTAAAGCGGAAGCGAAAGTAACCGCAGTTGTAAAAGCGGCTTGGGTTCCAAATGGAAATGGTGAGATTGTTTTTTATCATGAGGGGATAAAGGCTTATGCGAGTGTTGAATATGGTGTAGGGATCGGAAAAAAAGAAACAGAAGAGAATAATGACGCTGGTAAATTTGGTCATTCAAAAAAGAATATCAAAGTCGAAGAATCAACCAGGCCACTAGATAAGGAGTGGATTATTCATGAACCGTTATCCAAAGAAAAATCAGAGTATCGTTGGTCTATTTTCTCACCATCTAACGAAAGCTATGGGGCATCAGAGATCTGGTAAGCGTCTTTCGTTGAAAAACGTATTGCATATAACGAGTATTATAATGGTATTAGGTTTTAGTGGAGTCAGTATGGCAAAAAATACAATGGATGAAATTTATTTGATTAATTTATCCTCTAATAATGCAGGCTGCGGTATAAAAATTAATGATATGCTTATTATGGATAATGAAAATGCTACTGAAGGGATGTATTCTGCAGGCCAAAATATATCGAGTATGCTAACCAATGAACTAAATACATTAAGTTTAATTATGTATAATGATTCTGTTCTAGCAGAAGAAGAAAAACTAACACCGGAAATGTGGTGTGAGGTGGAACTAAATAAGTTATCCGAAAATGGTAATAGCACATTTATATCAGGTATTAAATTAGCTGGAAATAACGATGGAAAAATAATTATTTCCGATAAATATAAACATAATATGGATCAAGTTTATTTCGGTGGCTCCAATAGAAAAAGTGAAGGAAGTATGCTAGAAGCAAAAAACCAATTTAATTTACAAGGGCTCCCCAAATGGCAATGGGAAAAAGCAACGCCTGTAACGGAATCCGATATTCCTAAGGTTCAAGCGTTTTATTTAGAGCTACAACAAGCCTTTGCTGATAAAAATCTCAACAAATTAAAAGCAATGGGTAAAATATCATGGGATGAGTTTGCTTATGCAGATAATAGTTCCCCTGATCTATTTTGGAACTCTCTAGAATTTAAAGAAATGCTAGATGAAGGATATAAGCCAGCTAAAATAGATTGGAGTCGCTATATATTCAGTACTTATGAAGATAAACGAATATTCCGGTATGAAATTGGTTTTAGCCGACTGTCACCAATAAAATTAGTTAGCCCTGAAGGTCGAACATTTCACTACAATCCCTATTTATCCATTATTGATGGAAAAGTCACGATTGTTCGATAAGGAATTAATTTATGCCAAACATTATTCTTATTGGTGATTCTGATACAGGCCATGGAAAACATGGCCCTACCCATGTGATTACAGGTTCACCAACGGTAAAAGTCGATGGTAAAGCGGTTGCTCGGCAAGGAGATGCGTTAGCGCCTCACGGTGGGCATTCAAGAACTATCGTTGGTGGATCAAGTAGTGTATTTATTGATGGCAAGCCTGCGGCCAGAACAGATGATACAGTAAGTTGCGGTGGCGTATTAATTGGTAATTCAACGGTAAAAATTGGTTAGAAAATACGATGTTCTGACAGATAATAATTGAGTTCGCTAGGATTGATGATAGTAAAGAAATTAGTGTTACACCAGATAGTCAATATTAACATTAAGTGGTTAATATAAGGATATTTAATGCGCAAGTTAGCGATAGGTTTGGTATTAGTGATGGTTGTAATTTTTACTCTGTTAGTTAATTCTTACAATACAATCCAAAAAAATGATGAGTTAGTCTCTGCGGCAGCGTCAGAATTATTAAACCAATATCAGCGTCGATTTGATTTGATCCCTAATCTGGTCAGTACAGTTAAGGGATATTCAAGTCATGAAAGCAATGTGTTACAAGAAATTGTAAAGGCGAGAGCGTCTGTCGGGAAAATTAATGTGGATGGTCGCGTGTTTGATGATCCTGAAATTTCTGCGAGCTATCAAAAAGCTCAAGATAATTTAGGGCAATCTCTATCACGTCTGTTAGTCATTTCAGAAAATTACCCTGAATTGAAAGCAAATTCACTCTATCAAGACCTGATGGTACAGTTGGAGGGAGCTGAAAATCGTATTTCAGTTGCGAGAGGGCGGTATATAGAGGCGGTACGCCATTATAATACTCAAATTAGGCAATTCCCCTATAACTTAATTGTGGAATCTATGGGGTATGATAAAAAAATTAATTTTAACGTTGAGAATGGGCATGAAATCAAAAGAACACCAATGGTGGATTTTAACTCATGATACGTAATATTTTATTTTTATTTTCCTTGCTTTTATTTAGTGCTATTGCGAGCGCATCAGTGAATAATACACCCCCATTAAAAATAGATAGGGTCATTGATCGTGCAAATTTATTAACGGCGCAGCAATTCAAAACGCTAAATAATTTATTGATTAACTTTGAAAATAATCGGAATGATGGTTCACAATTTGTTGTTTATATCGTTCCGACTACTGGGAGTGAAAATATCGAAACTTTCGCAAATCGTGTTTTTAATCAATGGGGGATAGGTAAAAAGGGGCTTGATAATGGATTACTGCTTGTTGTGGCAATAAATGACCGCAGTGTTCGCTTTGAAGTCGGGTACGGCTATGAGGGGACATTTACCGATGTTCTTGCTGGGAGAATTATTCGAAAAAATATGTTGCCGTATTTTAGAGCAGAAAACTATTATACGGGTATTGAGCAAGGGATTATAAATGCCATTCATGCAGCTAATGATAGACCAATAAGCTCAACGAATTCTTTGACAGATCTTATTCCTTTTAAAATATTACAAACACATTTTATTTTAATTTATGTGATAATATTAGGGCTAATTTATTGTTTTCAGCTTGTATTTTCAACGAAAAAATTAAAAAGAAAAATTAATCAAGTGATAGCGCAGTCAGGTAAAAAAAAGAAAAATTCAGAAAAGCGAGGATATAAGATAGGTGCAAATCAGCTAAAACGGTTAAAAAATTATCTGAATTACTCATTCTATTTTCCAACATCATTTTCGCTGTATTTCCCTGTAGTGTTTTGTTCAGTCGTTGTCATTTTTTATACACAAATAATTCTTAGTGGTATTGTTAACCCTTTTATCTTATTACTGATGGTGGTGTTATCATTATTCTTTAACCTTATTTCATTAACCGTATTGTTTATTGGCATCAATATCTTATTTCCGATTTATCGACAGCAGAGAAAAGAATGGAAAGCGATTTGTGAGTTCAGTCGATTTGGTTCACCTTTTTATCAACCTGCATATTCAGTAAATACATCCCATAAACACGCTTCTAATTTTACTTCCAGTCACGATTTCAGTTCATCAAGTTCATCAAGTTCATCAAGTTCATCAAGTTCATCAAGTTCATCAAGTTCATCAAGTGGTGGTGGAGGTGGTTCTAGCGGTGGTGGCGGTGCTTCTGGGCATTGGTAAAGGGGATAAAAGGTTATAATAAGTTTTAGCTAGAATTTTAAGATAAAGCGAGTGCTTATATAAAAGCTAATTGCTTTTTGGGAAGCTAACTTTTCATTTTATTAGCGACAGAAATTACTCGTTTTACGAGAAATAAGTTTATGTATTTTAAAATAAAAAATACATTTTTTAGGAGTGACAGCTGTAATATATTGTTATTATTAAATGATATAAGGAGCAATATCCCATTAAATACTTAGCCTTGCTAAACAATTTGTTAAGTACTTAGAAAAATATTTTTTCTCTTTGAAGCACCACTCATAAAGTTGACTGCTATAAACTAGCAATAAATAATTATTTTTTAAATGCTATATTGGGATTACTTTACTAGGAAATATTAATAACTATGTCTATGGTTCATAATCGATTCAGTTTAATTGCTATCATCATCGGAGCTTTTAGCATTTTTGTAATACTTGCTAACCAAAGCCTTGAGCATGAGTATGTTCAATCCAAACCTAAGTTAGAGCAAATTGTTCATGAAAAGATAAGTAGTATAAAAAAAGCGACAATGGATGCAATTAAAGGAAAAGTGTATCAATCCCCTACCGGAGATCCTGCCAATGAACAGCGGCAACTTTTATTAGATAAAATTGAATTATCCAAACAAGTCAGTATAACGCTCGGTGTATTTGGTATTATTTTTGCTGCTATTTCATTTATTCGCCATGAAAACAAAAACTCAGCCAGAATAGCTTTAGCACTAAATGGGAGCGTCCTTGTTATTTCTCTTCTATTGTATGCAGCCACAGGTATAGCCAGCATTGTTGCTGTTTTACTTGTCATTTGGTTTATAGGTAACTTTTTTGACATTTTTAGTATTTGTTAACTTTTTCAGAAAAGCGCCATAATTTTTTATGTAAAACAGGTGATTTTAAGTATCAGCTTGGACAG
This sequence comes from Providencia sp. PROV174, assembly GCF_028480685.1. Classification (NCBI taxonomy): domain Bacteria; kingdom Pseudomonadati; phylum Pseudomonadota; class Gammaproteobacteria; order Enterobacterales; family Morganellaceae; genus Providencia; species Providencia sp. PROV174. Next base: position 109,368 of record NZ_JAMPOT010000011.1, on the reverse strand, counting down.
CTTTTAGCAAAGCTTGAGCAGGAGAAAAAATGCAATGCGTAGTCTTGTGAATGGCAAAAAAATTATATTAAAAAATGATACAACTAAAACGGGTGGCACAGTTCTGACGGCTTCTTCTCTTGCTAAGCAAACTCAAGGTGTGGCTTGTGTGGTGACTCTGTTTATTACCCTTCTCACGGAGAACGTGAAACCTGTCTCAAAAACTGCGTCTTTTAGCCACTGCCCTTTAAGGTGAATTACGGTCGGTGGGCTGGTTTTTCTGAGAGTGGGCCTTGTCCATCGATTAAATCTAGCCATTACACCTCCACCGGGTTACTCGCCCATCAACGGGCGGGGCGTGGCAGTGAAAACTTCTTGCAATCACTGCAACAGAATCCGCAGCAGCCGCCATTTTGTACTGATGTGCATCGTTCTTATCAATACGACCGTGCACACAATGTGGTGCGTATTGAAGATGACCGTTGGAAGCAAACCACTTATCGGTATAACGCGAACGACCAAATTACCGAAACCCAATACAGTAACCAAATTGGCAATCGTGATGAAAAGTTTCAATACGATGCAAACCTGAATCTCACTGAGCACATGACGTTACCGTCTGATGCGCAAGGGGCAATGTTGCAGTTGTTCCAGCAACAACGTGCAGGACGTGTGACAAGGCGGGATACGGCAAGGGGGTATCAGCGTTACCACTACGATGTGAATGGGCGGCTAGAGAAAAAGGTTGTTTATGAACATGGCTATCGCCCGAAGGAATGGCGTTATCTGTGGAACACGCAAAACCAGCTGACGGCTTGTTTTACCCCGAAGGGGGACTGTTGGCGCTATACCTACGATGCATTTGGTCGGCGCCTCAGCAAAACACAAACGGTGGATAGCCAAGCGGCTCATGTCAATCCACTGTTTCCCCAACTTAAGCCTAAAGTGACGGCGTGGCACTATTTATGGTCTGGTGACAAAATGGTGGAGGAAACGCCAATTTATGCAGATGGAACACCAGCTTATGACTCACAAATTCAATGGTTGTACGAACCAGGTGCAATCACACCCACGGCCCGTTATCAAAATGGTAAACTGCATTATGTGGTGACTGACCACCAAGGGACACCCCGAGAGATTTTCACAGAAGCGGGTAAGGCTAGCTGGGTAGGGCGGCTCAATACTTGGGGACAGATGCAGTTTTGGCAATCCCGCGATGGCCTTGCAGACAATGATCCCAATTATACGGAGTGCCACTTCCGTTTTGCGGGTCAATATGAAGACCGAGAAACAGGGTTGTATTATAACCGATTCCGCTATTATGATAGGGACAATGGGCAATATATCTCCCCCGACCCAATAGGGCTGCTGGGTGGGTTTAATCCTTATGGGTATGTGCATTGTCCGACAGGTTGGGTTGATCCATTTGGGTTGGCGAAAGAGCCTATTATTTTCCTACCTGACGGTGGTGATGTACTACACCCTAAAACCGTTTCAGCTCAAAATCCTGAAGGGCTATTTACAATAAAAGCTACAGGTAGCTATGCGGATGATAAGTTAGCATTATATAAAGCGGCTGGTATAGATGAGTATCCTTCACGTAAATGGATTAGTCACCATGTAAGCTATAATCCAGCAACGAATGAGATGACAATGCAATTGGTAAATCCTGAATATCATAGCCACCCTCATGTTGGAGGTGCTCATCAATTTGAGGAAAAAACTGGACATAAATATGGAACTCAAGATGCTATCGATGAAGCAACTAAACGAAATAGTGCCATATTGAATTGCAAACCTGGAGGGATAAAACGTTGAGTAAATTTTTTACAGATCCTCATTTAAAATTTGAAAAATCACTACACGGGTTAACATCAGAGGAAATAAATACATTTATTCCTCAAGACTTTAGTGGAAAAAATTTCTTTATTGAATTTTATGAGCACTTCAACGGTGGTTATTTTTATGGCGGTGCTTTTATCTATCGTGATAATTTTTATAAAATAGAAGATAATGATTACAACCTGATGGAAATTGAATCATTTAATTTTATACCAATAAATGATGTCGATTCTCCTTATTTGCTTTCAGTGTCCGATGTATTGAAATATAGATGTAATGTCTCTAAGGATTTTCTTGATTTTTCTCAATTACATATTCCTTTTGCTGGAGATGCAGGGGATAGTGATTATTGGATTAATCTTGAAACGGGAAAAATCAAATATACTAAGTCTACAGATATTGATTGTTTAAATAACATCATTGATATAGCACCATCTTTTCGTGATTTTTGTACGAATATACAATCACAAAGAAGATAATTACTTAACGTTGATCTAATAAGCCAGAAATATACTTCTGGCTTATTTTTAAGAGCCGCCTAGTTTATCTTTTAGTCGCTAACATACTCCGCCATCACTCCGCGCATTGAGTTTTTTATCTCACTCAGTTGAGCTTGCTGTTGTTGGTTTTGTTGTTTTATCGCTCGGGTGTCCTCGCTGTTGGGGAGCAATACCAAACAGCCGTTTAAGATTTTCACTGTGAACGTGAAGCCTGTCTCAAATCCTGCGTCTTTTAACCAGTGCCCTTTTAAATGAATCGCCGGCGGTGGTGCGGTTTAACTTCCATTCAGAGCATACACCACGATGTATGCTCTGTTTTCGGGGCTTTATTTATGCTATCTGACTTAGGACTCACCACTACAATGAAGTTGGGCAAGAAAACAGAGATGTCTGCCCGCTTTTCAACAGTTGCTGGCGAGCGTGGTGCTGCTGATGCAGAGCGTGATATTCGAGGTTTTGCACTGATGAGGGTAACAGGGACATGGTAGGTAACAATGCCCCTGTGTTCTACTTCCGTGACCCATTAAAATTCCCTGATTTAAACCACGTCGTAAAACGCGATCCTCGCTCCAACTTACGAACAATGGAACATAAATGGGCATTTTTCTCCCGGTTAAACTGATGCAATGACCTCAGGGAGGCCTTTTAAGCCATCTACGTATGTGATCAAAATATCTTGTACTCCTCGTTTTTTGAGCTCGGTCATCACGGATAACCAGTTCAATAACCTTGAGTTACATCCTAAACTGAAGTAACTATGTTGATATGATTTGATACTGGGTTTTCCATTAGACGCTTCACTGAATACCCTGAAGATGAAAACTGAAGAACAGCTGGAAGAATGGATCATTGGCAAACAGATGGGGGCAGGAGAGGACGATAGATGAGTATGTGTTGCCATACCAGTGGCTTAATACAACGATATTAGACGCTATATGTTAGATAATGGTATTTTTCATTAATCAACTAATAAACTTGAATAATATAATCGGGCACTCTATGGATAATGGGTATCTTTTTATAGTGTTTTTGGCGTAAGATTACCAACATTAGAGCATATTTGAACCCGAGTTGACGAAAAATGAAGTAAGAAACAATTATTCAAAAAATTTGGAGTTTATGTAACCAAATTCAGTGTGCCACTTCACCCTTCTGTAGAGCAGCTGCATTGCTCTGTTGTCCCAACAACTTTCTCGTTGGTTAATACGCTATTTTTGTTTAACTCCACACCAATTGGACTAGAGCTAACAACTTTTATAATGACTACTTTGAACGATGGCGAGTGGACATTGTTAGTTGGGGATCACCGTTTTATCCAATCCATATCCAGTGCTTGGGCTGTCAGATTAGGTCCTTAATTTACTTTCAAAAAGAATCTGGGTTTGACAATTCAAATTAGCTTCTAACGGGTACGATAATTATTTTTGCCTCAAAATGGATTTATAACAAAGGAACTCTCACAGTTTGCTAACTTTTTCATGCCGAGTTTAAACAATTTAGGTTATTTAACCTTTGTTTTTATGCCATCTTTACACTTATTGCGAGTGTTGTGTTTTTATTTTTTAAATCAATTGGTTATGTGTTTTATTTGCGTTATTTTTTGCTTTTTAATAACTCCATTTGCGAGTATTAATTGCTTTTTTTTATGAAAATAAATACAAAGTATGATGATTTATGAAAAAGTGTGAATGTTAAATTTAAATATCTTTATTATTGAAAATGTAGTTAATTATTCTACTCTTATTTCGAGTTAGTTTGTTTTTGGTATTGTACTCTTCTAATAATAAAATTTATTACATTGTTTTTATTGTAAATTTGTTAATTGTAAAATGTGTAAATATATCAATTTTCTAAAAAATTACTGTTTTCAAAATTTGATTTCGAAAAAAACACTCCTTATAATTGTATCCAGAATTTGAGTAGGGAATAGTTAAATTAAAAACCAAATTAACTATTAACAACCGAACAACAATAAATGTTTATTGGTGATTAGATATTAATACTTTTTGTATTAAACAGTGTTGTTGGTTTTTTTTATAATTCTTAATTTTAGTAGTTTGATTGTGGACCTATTTTTTATGAATAAAACTAACGGAAACTTTAACTGGTTTAATGTTCCAGATAATTTCTTTTCATCTTATTGTGGTTCCGTTCTTAAAAAGAAAAGAAAAGAACTCGGAATAAGTGGGCTAGAGTTAGCTAAGCGACTAAATATTTCTCAACAGCAAGTTTCTCGTTATGAAAGAGGTGTTAATAAAATGTCTCTTGATATGTTGCTTAATATTTCAATTGCGCTAAACGTTCCTATGGATAATTTAATTTCTAATATTATGTCTGAAGTTAAAAAGAATCACTCTATTGATTATCGAGTTTTAAAAGCAATTATATCTGTTCCTGAGTCTGTTCATTTTTATTAATCTGATACTTTATTAAATTAATAGTATCTATATTTGAAAATATCATACTAAAAGTATGATTCTATATAAGTCAATATCTGAGGATAATATGAAAAAAGTCATTTTAGCAACTTTAATTTCTGGTGTAATGAGCGCTTCAGCTTTAGCTGCAAATTCAGGCAGTGGTGAAGTAACTTTCACTGGTTCTATTATTTCTGCACCATGTTCTATCGCACCAGGTGAAGAGAACCAAGAAGTAGAATTAGGTCAAGTGTCTGATGTAACTTTGATTGCAGGAGAAGCATCAAGCCCTCAGCCTTTCTCTATCAAATTAGAAGGTTGTAATTTGGAAGGGGATAACGTTGTTAAAGTTACTTTTAATGGTACAGAAGTTGTTAACGGCGAAACGAATACGGGCATGCTGCAAATCACTGGCGATGCGTCCGGTGCAGCGGTCAAAATCATGAGTGCTTCTGGTGCGCAAGTCAAGGTAAACAGTGTTTATCAGCAAGCATTCGTAAAAGGCGATAATGAACTGAAATTCTCTGCTGCACTGCAAGGATTTAAAGGTACAACTGTTGTTCCAGGTAATTTCTCTGCTGTCACTAATTTCACCTTAGCTTACCAGTAAGCGAAAGTGTCTTGCCCCGAGACTTATTGTTGAGGGGCAATTTTTAGTGAACAGGGAATAGATAATGAACGCCATCTCAATTAGTACAGTGTTACTTCTTAGTCAACTTGTATTTTTGCCTTACGTGCAGGCCGAGTCTTCATCTATTTGGGGGCGTGTCAACATGAATGGCAGCATTGTCAATTCTGCCTGCGCGATAGATACAGGTTCGTATGAGCAAACCGTGGACATGGGGATCTTACCTGCTGGGAGTATACGCCAAGAAGGGCAGGGACCCGTGCGTCCTTTTTCTATTGCACTTATTGGCTGCACACTGACTCCATATGCGGGAGATATATGGCAATCATTTTCAGTCACTTTTGATGGTGCTGCTAACGGGGATTTTTTCTCGCTCTCGGGGGAGGCTCGTGGTATCGCATTATCATTACAAGACGTACAAGGGACACCGATTTATCCAGGTCAATCTACTCCTAAACAAGCGATTATAGCAGGTAATTCTGTATTGCATTATAGGTTAAGAGTCGTCTCAGATAACAATCCGTTACGCCCTGGAGAGTACCAAACTACTCTGCGTTTTAAGATCCAATACTACTAAAAATATCGCGTCTATTCGTATTTTTCCAGAGTTTGATTTTAGGGATGTTATTTATGTCTTTAATAAGATCTACATTTTTTCGCCCAAAGGGCTTAAGTCTTGCGGTTGCTTTATCGTTGTATGGACTCTCTATTCCGGCAATTGCCGCGCAGACATTTGAGTTTAATACCGATGTGCTCGATTTAGAAGACAAAACTAACATTGACCTGAACCAATTTTCTCGCGCCGATTATATTATGCCTGGTGTATATTCCTTCAAACTTAAAGTGAATGATGAACAGTTGCCAGAAATATCTGTGCCGTTTTATGTACCAGAGGATGATCCTAATGGGAGTGTTCCGTGTCTTTCGACAGACGTGGTTAGCCAACTGGGGTTGTTGCCTAAAGTTCAAAAAGAGACCTCATTTTGGCATGATGGGCAGTGTTTATTCATAGACAGTGTACCAGGTATGCAAGTGCGTGGCGATTTAGCAACATCTTCTTTATACGTCAGTATTCCGCAGGCTTATTTGGTGTATACGGCGCCGAATTGGGATCCGCCATCGCGCTGGGATGAAGGTATTACAGCGCTGATGCTTGATTACAACTTAAATGGTAACGCGAATAATTCGTACAACGGTGGCCGTGACAGCTATACCTTAAACGGTAATGGGGTGGCCGGTGTCAATTTAGGTGCATGGCGCTTTCGTGCTGATTGGCAAGGAAGATTAAACCATATGGCAGGCTCTGACGGTACCTCCAATAAAGATTTTGATTGGAACCGTTTTTATGCCTACCGTGCGCTACCCAACTTAGCAGCAAAATTGGTACTGGGTGAAGATTACCTTGTGTCTAATGTCTTTGATTCATTTCGTTTTATTGGGGCAAGTGTACGTTCAGACTTGAACATGTTACCCCCAAATTTACGCGGTTATGCTCCAGAAGTAACTGGAATTGCAAAAACTAACGCTACAGTAACAGTGAGCCAACAGGGTCGAGTCTTGTATGAAACGCAAGTCGCACCAGGACCGTTTCGTATTCAGGATTTGAGTGATGCAGTAAGCGGTAAATTGGATGTGACAGTCAAGGAGCAAGATGGTTCAACACAAGAGTTTCAGGTGGATACGGCAAACTTACCGTACCTGACACGCCCTGGCCAAATTCAATACAAATTGGCTTTAGGACAACCGACGAATTACCAACGTCACAGTGAAGGGGACAGCTTTGTCACTGGTGAGTTTTCGTGGGGGGTGAATAACGGTTGGTCTTTGTTTGGGGGAAGCCTTAACAGTCAAAACTATAATGCTTTGTCATTGGGGGTAGGGCGTGACCTGCTTGCGTTCGGTGCTCTATCATTTGATATGACACAATCATTCGCACGTTTACCGGGTGAAAGTCGCATCAGTGGTGGTTCTTACCGTATTAACTATTCGAAACGTTTTGAAGCTATTGATAGTACTATTCAGTTTGCAGGTTATCGTTTCTCAGAACGAGATTTTATGTCCATGTCGGATTTCCTTGCAGCGTTAAATTCAGGTGAACATTACGGTGGCAGCAAAGAGATGTATACCGTGTCACTTAATAAAAATTTTGCTGATCTTGGGATGTCATTGTACTTGAATTACAACCATCAAACTTATTGGGATCAAGCAGATAACGATTATTATAGCATCATGTTATCGAAGTATATGGACATTGGTACATTTAAGAATGTCAGCATTAACCTGTCAGCTAATCGCAGTGAGTATAACGGTGTTAAGGATGACAGTATGTTTTTATCAGCGTCATTTCCTCTTAATAACGGAGCAAATGTTGGGTACTCACTGAGTAACAGTCGTTATGACACAACTAACCGAGCTACCTATTACGACCGGATTGATGACCGGACGACCTATCAATTCAGTGCTGGTAGCAGTAAAAAAGGTGGAAGTGGAAGTGCGTTTATTACCCATCAGGCAGATGTGGCTCGTTTGTCTGCAAATGCCAGTTATATGCATAACCAATATAGCGCATTTGGTGTTTCTGCCAGTGGAGGCATGACTTTTACTGCGGAAGGTGGCGATTTACATCGCATCAATACGCAGGGGGGGACACGGTTGTTGGTTGACACTGATGGAGTTGCTGGCGTGCCGATTAAAGGGATTGGAGCTCCAATTACTTCAAATATATTTGGTAAGGCTGTGGTTGGTGACGTGAGTAGCTATTACCGCAGTAAGGCTCAGATTGATTTAAATGCATTGCCAGATAACGTCGATGCACAGCAATCCATTGTACAAGCGACCTTGACGGAAGGTGCTGTGGGTTACCGTCATTTTTCGGTTGTTTCGGGCCAAAAAGCAATGACAGTGTTGCGTTTACCTGACGGTAGTCATCCACCGTTTGGGGCGCAAGTACAAAATAATAAAGGCCAAAATACGGGTATTGTTGGAGATGCTGGTAATGCCTATATCAGTGGTATTAATCCTGCAGATATGATGAGTGTGACGTGGGGAGAAGATAAATCGTGCGAAGTGCGCTTCCCGCAAGAGCTGGGCTCGTTACAAAATACCTTATTACTGCCATGTACCCCAACGGTGCAAAAAACGGTAAGCCATTGACATAAAAACGGCCCCAGCAAATGCGATATGGCCAATCTCAGATATACTTAGGGGGAATGGTAGCTTTCCCTTACTTGATAAAGGTAAAAGATTATGCAATTAAAAATTTCTTCGTGTGTTATATCAAGTCTTATTGGCTTCACTATGTTGATTAACACTGCTAATGGTGCAGTATCTCTGGATCGTACCCGTGTCATTTTCGACGGAAGCCAAAAATCAATTTCGTTGAATATTTCGAACAACAATAAACAGTTGCCATATTTAGCGCAAGGTTGGATTGAAAATACGGCAGGGGAAAAAATTCAGTCTCCTTTAGTGGTATTGCCGCCTGTACAGCGTTTAGAGCCTGGAAAAGCGAGCCAAGTAAAAATAGAGGCGCTACCTGCCATTAGCACGTTGCCGCAAGATCGTGAATCCTTGTTTTATTTTAATTTACGAGAAATACCACCAAAAAGCGATAAGCCAAACACACTGCAAATAGCTTTACAAACACGGATTAAATTGTTTTACCGCCCGAAAGCAATAATTCCAGAAAAAAATGTTACACCTTGGCAAGAAAAGCTAACCTTGGAGAAACAAGGCGATCTGTATATTTTGAAAAATCCGACACCATATTATGTGACGGTTATTAACGCGGCGGCTAATACGAAATCAACCGGTGGTAAAGAGTTTACACCAGTAATGGTTTCTCCGTTTAGCCAAGATAACTTGGGAGTTAGTGCCAGTTTGTTGGGCAGCAGCCCTGTACTAACCTACATCAATGATTTCGGCGGTCGGCCAACATTGACGTTCCGTTGTCAGTCAACGACGTGTGATGTTGTGGCGAGCAATAAAAGTGAATAATGATTGTTTAGCGCCTATTGACGGTGCTTAGCAGAATAGACAGCAAGGAGTGTCTGATGGCTAACCAACAAAGAAAGCTCAGGCTTCGTTACGGCTTACTGGCTTTAGTGTTAAGTAGTACCAGCAGTGTGCCGAGTATGGCAAATAATAATGGTAATATTTATAGATCTATTGATAACTGGAATGTAGATGGTCAACATGGCGTGCTATATGTCAAAGGGTCGCTGACAGAGAGCCCATGTCGTTTGGCGATGACTTCTAGCTACCAGACTGTGGACATGGGAAACGTAGATACAGGTACTCTGCTGCATAATGGTAAGGGGATGGCTATTCCTTTTGAGATTAAATTGGAAGATTGTTTAGAAACAGCAACCCGACTTGAAAATGTTCGAACTGGAATGATGGCATGGAGCTCAACTCAGCCAGCGGTGAAAATTCGTTTTGTTGCACCAACAGTGCCGCATAATTCAAACTTTATTCAAGTGTCAGGGGTGCAAGGATTGGGATTGACCGTTAGCACACCTGGTGGTGCGCTATTACCCATAGGGCAAGAAAGTGAGCCACAGTTGCTACCGTCTGGGCAAAGTCAATTAACGTATTACGTGACGCCTGTGAGAATGGGCTCGTTTGTGCCAGGTGCATATTCGGCACTTATTACATTCGAAATGATTTATGAGTGAAATAAATTATTTTTAAGCAAAAATACATAGGGTATGAGCCATCACTAAATTCAGCATGTTAATCGAAGTATTTCTTTCTTTTAGACATCGATGGAACTAACTCGATGTTTTTTCTATTAGCAATGTTGTGAAGCGATTATGCGATATTGAGAACACTCCAGTCTGGCAGAAGAGAAATCAATAAGCCTAAACTCAAATAATAAATAATAATTCCGTATTTAGCAAAAGGTTGTATAGACGATGATAAATGAAAAAATCGGGACTATTTATTACATGATTAAATGCATGCTGATTCATTATGGGATTTATTATGAAGGCTAACTATATATTAACTAATGTAGTTTTAATGATTTTCGTTTTATTTGGTCAATCAGCTTTTGGCGAGTCATTTTCAATAAAAATGAAAGTTAATGTGATCGAGAAAGGTTGTGATGTATATGGTGAAAAAGGGAATGGTTTTCCAATAACTGTTGATTTTAAAGAGATAAATGATAGAGACATTACCAGCGAACGCTATGAGAGAGAGGTAATCTACAATCTGGATTGTGGTTCAGATAATAAAGATAATCCTAAATTGAGATTAACCTTTAAATCTGATCCAGCTGAATTTTCTGATAATCTTATAGTAACATCTAATAATAGTTTAGGACTAAAGATGATGGCAAATGGTAAATTATTACCACCAAATCAATCTTACCCTTTTAATTACTCTGATAAGCCAATACTTATGGTCAAGCCTGTAATCGATACACGGGTAAATGTAATATATGGGGATTTTACAGCTTCAGGAGTATTATTTGTTGATTATGATTAAAAAATTCATTTCACTGATTGGTAAGGAGTTATTTAATATGCTCAAATATCTTTCTTTCTATGTTATACGGATTGTTGGATCTTACATTAGACATGTAAAATTGCTCGCTCTGATAACTATTTTTGCTTACGGTTTTTCCTCATCAGTATACGCAGGTTACTGGATAGATTATGCTAGTACCACTCAAAGTTGGCCTTCGTCAAATTATGCGACGTTCTTGCAGGGCGCAAAAACTGTACCATTCTCTGCTAAAGTGTTAGGTGGTGGCACTCCGAATATTATCGATAAAGGCTCTATGTATACAGGTAATTCTGCATTTGGTACAACAGTACAATTTAGTTTATTTAGGTACAACAACAGCACGGCAATTCTCGCCTTAAATGGTTCTGGTGTTCTAACAACATCAGTATCTTCAACTGGGAAATGCTATTTTATCCCCTCTTTTTATGCAAGTTATTATACAGAAAATAGTACATCGGTATATAGCCATTCATCCAATAAAGCGGCTAACACAGTTGGCGTTTATTATGCTCCAGAGCAAAGTGTAATAATTAATAAAAATTGTAATGAGATTAAAGGTGATGACCCTGAGATTAATCAATTAACTATCCCAGCTGATGTTCCCGAATATTATATTGCTTGGGGAACACCGATTAAATGGACTTCTGGTGATAGATATAATAATTGGTCTATAATAGAATATGGTTATATGAATGTTTTAAATTTAACTTCAAAATATAATTTCGCACCTCAATATAATATTTTTATTTGCCCAACGAATACTATTGATAGTCGGTGTGTAAGAACTAGTCAAACAGGAACAGGAGGTTCGAATGATGGCGATGGTGAGGTTATTGTACCTGCAACTTGCAACCTAAGTGGTAATAATGATGGACTAGATTTTGGTACGGTTAGCAATGATGATTACATAGGTAAAACAGCAACCTATCAATTAGATGCTTCATGCTCAAAGGATACGGCTGTTAAATTTTCAATAATTAGCATGGATGACATAAAACTTGGGCCTTTTAAAGTTAAAGTAAATATAAATAATGAAGAATCACCCACAGTTAATATAGGAACAAACATTAAAACCTTGAATATTAATGGGGTTTTAGAAAGTGCTATTGAGACGGTAAAACCGGGAAGTTATGAGAGTTCTTTAGTCATTTTATCGGAGCAACAGTAGTTAGATATTAATTATTAATTTCAAATAAAGGATAGGTTAAAAATTCGATTCATTAGATGTATTTTTTCGAACGGTTACAAATAGTGAAATATTAGAATTAATTTTTACGAAGGGTGCGCATCACTTCATTTATTTAAATAGTTGTATGCGCAATTTTTCTCGTAATCGCTTTTAATTAGACTAGTTTAAATTTTGATATTTCGAGGCTCTAGGAGGGGACGGTGACTTTTTTATATGGATTGGTTAGGTTTTAATTCATAAAGAGCGCCTTTGCATAGGTTGATAATTATAGGAATTTGTTATTTTTCACATGACTAAATTTTATGATTAAAAATTAATATGCTAATTGAATTTTATTATGAAGGAAGAGCTAAAATTTAGCCAAGGCATTGAAGGAAAGAAAGCGTTAGCCAAAAGTCTTGAAGCACCAGAAAGTCCTAGTCATGCCGCCTAGTATTGTTTTGAAACCTAGAAGGTGACGTAACTTTTAGCGGCTGTTATGGTCTTTGAGCGTCGAATAAAAAACCTCTATCCGAGTACATAAGGGCAGGTTATTTACTAGTTTAAATTAAAAAGTGCAGAATAATAGATGGAAATAGTCCTTACAATATGCAAGTCAAAAAGATAATGTTCGCAAGGATACTTAGTAATAAGTGGTTCGAAACCCGTGCTCATTGTCTCAGGTAAGACCTGATTCATTAGTTCCCCCAGTTCGTCTGTTAGTGTGGCTCTGGCTAGTTCCAGTACGCATACCAGGGGCGCATGACGTTGGACTGATGAATGGTACGATCTACCCCTTCTAGCAATGCCAGCGATTCAATGCAACTTAGCTACTGAATTTATCAATCCAAGGGCTGGTTTTGTCCTGAGACCAAAGTTTCATCAACATTTCACGGAATCTCTCGGACGCAGGACTCAGAGTATTTCCTCTTCTTGATACTAATCCAAGCGTTCTCCTGATTACAGGTGAAGTGGCACACTGAATTTGGTCACCTGAACAGAGGTGATATGCTCACCTCAAAACATCACAGGTGATCTGATGAGAAAACGAAGTTTCAATGCAGAATTTAAACGGGAATCGGCTCAGTTAGTTGTTGATCAAAACCATACCGTTGCTGATGCGGCAAAAGCCATGAATGTTGGGCTTTCCACTATGACCCGATGGGTAAGGCAGTTGCGGGATGAACGGGCAGGCAAAATGCCGAAAGCGTCGCCCATCACGCCGGAGCAAATTGAGATACGTGAGCTAAAGAAAAAAGTACAACGTATTGAAATGGAAAACGATATTCTAAAAAAGCTACCGCGCTCTTAATGTCAGACTCCCTGAACAATTCTCGGTAATAGGGAAACTCAGAGCGCGTTATCCCGTGGCAGTTCTTTGCCGCGTGTTCGGGATTCACCGCAGCAGCTACCGGTATCAGCAGAAGCGTCCTGCAGGGCCAGATGCACAACGAATATCTCTGCGCAGTCAGGTGCTGGAATATCATAATACCAGTCATGGTTCAGCTGGCGCGCGCAGTATTGCGTCAATGGCTGCCAATGATGGTATAAAAATAGGGCGCTGGCTGGCAGCAAAACTGATGGTTGAGCTGGGGCTGGTCAGTTGCCAGCAACCGAAACATCGCTATAAACGTGGCGGACAGGAACACATTGCTATACCGAATCATCTCGATCGGCAGTTTGCTGTAACTGAGCCGGATCAGGTCTGGTGCGGGGATGTCACCTACATCTGGGCAGGAAATCGCTGGGCATATCTCGCCGTTGTACTGGATTTATTTGCCCGTAAGCCTGTCGGATGGGCGATGTCATTTTCGCCGGACAGCAACCTGACCGGAAAAGCACTTAAAATGGCATGGGAAAACAGGGGCAAGCCCGCCGGAGTGATGTTCCACTCAGATCAGGGTAGTCACTTTACCAGCCGGGAATATCGTCAGTTATTATGGCGTTATCAGATAAAACAGAGTATGAGTCGCCGGGGAAATTGTTGGGATAACAGCCCTATGGAGCGGTTCTTCAGAAGTCTGAAAAATGAATGGGTACCAGTGTCAGGTTACCGACATTTTGGTGAAGCCAGTCATGCAATAACGGATTATATCGTCGGCTATTACAGTAATCGTCGACCGCATAGCTATAACGGCGGGTTATCCCCTAATGAATCAGAAAGAAGGTTCAGGGAAAACTCTAACCCGGTGGCCAGTTTTAGTTGACCACTTCAGTTTGGTAAAAACATCTCCGTCATAGTGAGGCGGAGTTTGTTAATTTTAGCAATTCAACAGTTGTAGGACTATTAGCCCGTTACAACAGTGAATCACTGCAACCTTGAAACTTTAAAAGCAGGCAACGCTGCCTCATAGGTTCATGGGGTGGGGATGCAATTGAAGCGTTTTTGCGCCACACTTTTTATGCTCCCCTTTACTATATTGAGGTAGTCTTTGGGATACTTTAATTAGTTACTCATTAAGAGATAGTTAAATCATCGACTTATGTCCTTTTAGGGGGGATGGGGATAAATGCCACCTTGTTTTTTTCTCGTTATTCAGTGTCACCGACATCTCTAATAACATATTCGCGGATAGGCAAAATGGGAAAAAGTGATAGAGGTGAGTGGTAAATACAAAGGCTTCACCTTCGCTTTCATATTGAGCGTTATCAAGTAGTAGAGATAAAGATAAGCACCGGTAGGGTTTACCTTTTAAGATATGGTCATATAAATGTGTTTTCAGCTCAATGAGCCCAGATAATAATCGCTCACATCTTCGTGTCACTTGCCTATCTGTATCTCGATAGAGAATATAATCAGCAATTAAGTGTTTTACGCTTTCTAACGACATTAGCATTGAGGCATTAGCACTGTAATGGGATAGTAATTGCCAAAAATGGTGGTTATTAACGATGGGAGGATAGCAAGGTGACAATAATGTGATATTTCCTGTTTTAATTCCGTCAGGCATTTTTTCACTGTGTTGGTTTAATAAGCCAATTTCGTTTTTTTGGTTACGTTCAAAGCCTATATAAACACATGAAAAATGTAAGCTGGGCGGTGTTACCATAGGGGCGCCTTTATTATCAAAAAAGTTTAAATAATAAAGGGTATGCCCCGTGATATTTTTCTCCATCGTTAAGGAGTAAAAAAGGGTTTTATGGTATTGAGGCATAAGGCGTGAAGATGCCGTCAATTCTGTCGTAGGATAAAAATGACAATATATGCCTCTCTCTTGTTCATGTGGCTCAAGTGAAAGTTGAATTTCAAAGAGGTCAGCCAAGTAGTGATGGCTAGGGATAGGAAGCAAATAACTTGATTTATTTTCTTTAAAATCAATTAGCATGGTGTGTTGTGCTTCGGTATCCATTGCCGGAGCACAGTTTAAATAAAAGCTATTGTCACATTCCTCTTGTGTCAAAGGAAGCTGTTGATTGAAATAGATGTTAACTGTAAAACGCCTTTCTTGCTCCCAATCTAACTCAGTGACAACTTGGGGAATATTGAGCTCAACAAAATGATGAACATGAGGTAAATAAAGGCCTTCCAATAATTGCTGTGGAGCGCTGAGTGATGCATTTTCTTGTGGGAAAATTTTATAGGGTTTTCCGATTTTGGGCTCGAAAGCGTAGTTAAGGGGATCTCCCTCATAGCGAATATGATTATGGATGACTTCAATTTTTTCAAAATACTGGCTAAATGCGAGTAGTAAGGTTTCTGATGTTTTTTTATTGGCTCCTAAAAAAACATCAAGTGAACTTGTTGAATGAAATTTATTTTCACCTCGATACTGTAATTCAAGTGAAATACAAGAACGATTTGGGTGCTGAATAATTTTTCTAGCGAGAAGGCTATAGGGCGCTACGACGAATTCATGACAAAAACTAAAGCGAGCCCCATTATCACCTAAGACAAGATGGTCTTTATTTATCTCTACTGGAAAAGAAAGAAATTCATTTTGGTCAATTTGTACAATAGTCGTCGATGGAAGCCCTTTTATAGCTTGGGAGTCTAGTCGTTGCAGTAGGGGCAATGTAATTTCAGGAAATGCATCGTCAATTTTATCTTGTAAACGCGCAGATAAAAAAGCAAACCCTTCTAATAGGTAGCTTGTCTGTGGATCTTGAGGATCTAATACGTCAGCTAAATGTGGCTTTTTATCGGCATATTCACTGTATAGCTTTTGTAAGTATTGCTTTTCTTTAATATATTTTATTTCACTCATGACTTAATCCAAAAGATGAATATGAGCTGGGTTTTAAACCTTTTTGCTCTGCTTGTTTTTGTAATTCATAGTAACGAGCTAATAATCCATTAATTTTATTATCAATATTGATGAGTGTGGCAGGGGGAACCGGCTGCCCATTTTTAATTTGTAGCGATAATTGGCGGAGCTTTTCTTCAATAGGCTCCACTTTATTGTGCTGCTTTTGAATGTCATAGATGGCAGTTTTTAAATAGGATAAGGTAAAACTACCTCGATTTTTTTCTTGTTGAATAATTTTATTTGAAAGTTGCTGCAACAACATTGCTGTTTCAGACCAACTATCATTAATAGGCATATTTTCTAAACGCGCCTCATATTGGTTTTGCCAATTTCGGCTGAAGTAAGCCTGATCAGCATCCGCAGGCCAATAAGATTTTGCTTTTTCTTGCATGTTCTCGATCAGTTTCAAGTTAGCGAGAGGGGAACGCTTTTCGAGCAAAGCTAAATGATATTCATAGGTATTTATTTCGGGTTTAAATAACCATTTGGCAACAGCACCTTCAGGAATGGACGTTATAGCCTCCATCTCATGTTTAAAATAAACATAGGCGCTAAATCCACTGACTAAAAAGAGTGCACTACTGAGCACACAACCCCATATAAAACCACGGGTAGCGCTCATTTTTTTAGTTGTTACTGTTAATGTTGATGCGGGCTCTGGGGGTTCAAAAATAAATGTTGGTGATGGTTGTTCTACTCGTTTAGCGGGTTGTTGGATATACACTAAAGGCGGGAGCGTGACAGATTCGGATGTATTCTGTTTTGCATATTCTTCCTGTTTTTCAAGTTGTTTGGCTAAATTTTGAAAGAACCATAACAAGTTTTCAATTTTAGGTAGTTTTTCCCACGTTGTTTTAGCCAGTTTATCAATGATTAATTGTAGCGCGCGTTCTGAGCGGTAAACCAAACGGAGGTCTTTTGTTTCATAGGTTTGCTGGCGGAGCAGGGCGCTAGCCTTTGTATTAAACCAGTTGAGTGCTTCTGTTCGTTGATTCGGTTTTTCAGGCCATAACGCATCCCAATGAGTAACAATAACACTTGCTAATAATTCGCAGCCTTCAGTAAAGCCTCTGAGTCCATGGCGTTGTAGTCGTGCAATTGTGTAATAAGCACCGCTTTGTAGGTCAATACCATGATTTTTAAAAAGAGACAAACAAAGTGATTCAATAAGCGTCCAACTGACCTCCGGACGTGCAGGATGACTTAACTTGTTAAATTCTGTTTTAAGAGCAATAAATTCAGGAGTATCTAAAGGGGAGCTCCCGATTTTAATGACTAAATGTTCTGATTTCATCTCGTTGAATATCCTATGCCCCCACATAAAGTGGAGGCAATCACATTAGTAAAGGGTTTCAGGTAAACGGAACTTTGTGAATAATCCTCCGAAGAAAGGATTATTAGACTCATCAACGAGTACTCGATAAGTCATATCTCCGCTATCAATCGTGAAACGAATATCGAATGAATTGGATTTGATATTCATTAACTTCGCACTGTCGACTAAGCGCATTTGTGCCCACGGTCCTGAGAAACTAATTGAACGAGGCGATTTATCGCCGGAAAGCGGAACTAGAGTCAGTTTACTTTCAATATTTGAACGCATCGAGTTTGGCCAAACGAGATGCGTGACATGGCTGCGGCTATGGGCATAATCAATAAGCTGACCGTCAAGATTTAAGATACTACGGCGTTTATTGCCACTTAATGAAAGGGGTTCAACTGCAAATTGTGCTTCTAAATTACCTTGTGCATTAAAGAAGGTTTCTCTTATGCGATTTGCAGTTTCTATTTGCGCTAAAACATCAGAGCGGATCAGTGATTGACTATCCCTATTATCGACTAAGTTATTTTCAACAAATAAACGTAAGTTCTGTTGATAGAAGCTATCGAGTGTGCCATTAGGTTTAAAGAAGCGTTCGAACTCACTTAATGGAACATCTTGTTTTGAGTTTGGATTAAACGGATAGCGACCAGCAATATAGGTATTATATTGTTTTACAACATTTTCATTCCATTCAACTTCCATATGTCGAATAGCTTCTTTCTGGACAACATTCCAGGCTTGTTCTGCAACTTCATCTACCCAACGATTGAGCGGTTCAGGCAATGTTTTAGCCATTTGTGATAGTTCAAATATGGCATCTTTATTATTATCATTGAGTCGCATGGAAACTGCTTTAAGTGCCGCTTTGCCCGGTACTGGAGAGTTTTGTATTCCCAACAAATATCGATGCAAATCATTCAATTTTTGATTGAGATTCTGTAAGTTTTCTCCTTGATTACTGACCAGTATTTCTGTTTGGGGTGTGAATTCTCTATCTAAACGTGTTAATAAACGGTAAGAAGGTTCTGCCATCAAGGCTTTTTGTTTCTCAATAGGTAAGTTTTCATCAATGGATGGAATGACCGTATTATCACGCAAAACTTGTAAGGCACGACGTAAAGGCTGCTCTCCGCTGATGATTTGTTCAAGAGCGATGATTTCATCTTGGATTGAGTCAAATTCACGAATTTCTAAATTACTCATTCCGTTACGCCATTGAGCGATATAATCACTGATATATTGCTCACTGATTTGACGTTGAATTTCTTTACGGTCATTCTCACTATATTGGGTATTTGATGTGAGATTGAGCACCCAAGCATCAAGCAACGTGAGTTCAACTAATTTGTCATTTTGGCGAATAAAATAGTTTAATAATCCTGAACGTGTTAAAAACTGTGGGATTTCTAATTTATCCTCATCAATAGCGGTAAAAACAGTATTAAAACTTGGGCCTATCTGATATTGCAAATTTAAAGGCGCTGAAAGTTCTTGGTTGGCTTTTAGCCGTAATGCCTGGTACACACGTTGATAAAGCGATAACACACTGAGTTCTTT
Source organism: Providencia sp. PROV174 (assembly GCF_028480685.1). Classification (NCBI taxonomy): domain Bacteria; kingdom Pseudomonadati; phylum Pseudomonadota; class Gammaproteobacteria; order Enterobacterales; family Morganellaceae; genus Providencia; species Providencia sp. PROV174. The sequence goes on along the minus strand of NZ_JAMPOT010000011.1, from coordinate 90,195 downwards.
CTGGGCATTTTTAATGGGGGTCGCAAAAGGCGTGAAGGCCTTAATTGCAGTCATCAGACCGTTGTCTCGTTCCGCTTTCCAATCCGTGTGTTCAAGCGCATAACGTAAGTGTGCTTTTAATAGCATTTGTTTTTCACGTTGCCCAGTGAAGAGATGGCTCCAATAATTCGCCATAAAGTCTTCAACCATGCCATTATTGCGCCCTGTTTTATCTTCTAACATGCGCATAATGCGTAAAATTTCGAGTTTATCTTCACTGCCCTTATCTGCATTATTAAGTTCAATTAAAAGCCCTGACATAATTGCGGGTAAGAAACGTTCGGTCAGTAATTGCAGATAAACTTGCTCAACTTGTGGGCCGACTTTTTGGCCTTGATACAGCCCCATATCAGAAAACAGCGCGTTTTTATCGCGGTGGTTCCCATAGGCAAGTGTCGCTTCACGCAATGGGTTGAGGACGGGAAGTTGTAAGCTACCATCAGTATCTTTTTGGACGTTATTATCTATCGTTCTAAAGGCTTTAACCTCATTAAGCACACTCTCACCGGCGCGGTAGTTTTTATCATAATAGTGATTCCAACCACTCCAAAGCGCAATTAAACCGGCAAAACTGGCCAGTGTTGTGACTAAGAGACGAGAACGGTGTTTTTTGACCCAATATTGATTTTCAGCTGCTAAATTGGGCTCACTGAAAAGGACTTGGTCAAATAAATTATGTGTAAAGTAAGGGTGGCTATCATTGATTGGCCAAGTTGTTAGTGGGGCTGTCGGTAAATGGTATTGCACGGATGCCGTTTGGCTAAAGACATCGTCTATTTGGCCAATCTGTAATGCAGAGGTGAGATAAACACCCCTTAAACAAATGTTATGTTGTTCGTTATTAATCAACAGCGCATTAATTAATGTTATAACGTGGCTCTGTAACCCTTCTATTTGACGTACAAAGCTGAATAAATCACTACGTTGATTACCTTCCGCTCGTTGTAGCATCATTTCAGGTAGCGCGCTATTCATTTGGTTAACCCACTGTAACCAGAAGTGCGTTAAACCCGTCTTCCAATCTTTTTGAGATTTAAGGTCGAAAGAAACACCCAATACTTGGTTACGTTGTTGCGCATCCAATGACTGGTACATTGAATCGAAACCACGTAATAAATCGAGCTTCGTTAATACGATATATAATGGTAGTTGACTATTAAAAGTCATTCTAATTTCTTCAATACGCATTTGCAGGTCGGCAATCAATTGGCTATTTTGCTCTTTCGTATTGGTGAGTAGGGATAAGGTATCTACCGTTAAAATAATCCCGTTCATGGGTTGTCTTGAGCGATTAGTCTTTATCCAATTAAGTAACTCTTCCCACAACCGATGATAGAGTTGAGGTTTCTCATTATGTTCATTTGGTTGAGCTAATAGCTTGCCGTTAGGAACAAAAAGAACGGCACTATCCGTCAACAAGCACTCAATATTTAAAGGCAGCTTTTGTTCATTAACGATATTGTCACTTGGCGCGATATCCAATGGATTCAGCGTATTTTTCAATAAGCTATGTTTTCCGCTTTGGTTTGCACCTAAAACAAAATACCAAGGGCGCAAATAAACAGCCTTAGAATGGCCATTTAAGTGACGAGTAAATTGAGATTTCCAATAGTCTAAATAACGATTTTGGAAGTCAATATCCTGCCTAACGGGGTCAACAACGGTTAACTCAACATCGAGTTTTAACGCTTCAAGTTTTTTTACTCGACGCCATGTAACTAAACCTATCCAACTGACGACAAGCAAAATAATAATTAGCGTAGCAAGCCAGCGTGAGGTGAGTGTACTAAATGGCATTGAGTCTTGATAAGTGAATGTCGGCCCCCACCACCAAATCCACACAATGACGAGCGCAGGGAGTAACGCTAATAAAAATAGGAAAAAGGAGGCAATTTTTGGCCTATCAGCAAAAAACAGTTTTTTTACCGAATTGGTTATGTTTGAAATGGAGAAAAACGGTAATTTCATTATTGTAGATCCCTATCCATAGTCATTGTTGTTTCTGGTATTTTGTCTGTTTTTTGAACGAGTTGTCTTACGAGGCTGGGTTCCCAATCCTCGAGTGAAAAGTGTAAAGTAGCGGTATAAAGTTGCTGATATAAGTGGGCCGCCATATAGCCCATTCCTGAGAGCTCGAATAGTTGTGCTGACAATAATTGCCCATAAAATTTATCTCTAGGCTCTATTGCAGTTACAAGGCTTGATTCAATGAGCTTCAATGCGGCTTCAAGCCCTTGTTGTTCATAGCACAGTAAAACGTCTTGCTGTAATAATGTGGTATTTGAATGAGATAATTGGCCACTCTCTGTTTGGCGACAATCTTCTAACCATTCTTTTACGCTGTCGGGGACGAAAGGGCTCATATCAGAAAAATACAAATTGACGAGGTTTGGAAGGCGAGCTAAAAAAAGACGTAACTCTTCTGCGATACCCTCCGCGACTTCTGAATAACCCAGTTTAGCTGCTGCTTGTGCTGCGAGCATGTGGCCTTCTAGCCAATAAGGCGATAGTGATAAGCTTTGCTCTACATTATTTAATAGGGAGTTTGATGGTTGAGAAAGTTGGGCTTTGTAATCCATTATGCGATCCATCGAAACCGGCGCTAAGGGGGTTTTACCTTGACGATCGGCTTGGGGCAACATTGTAATGGAATGCCAGATAGCATAACGTCGTAAGCGATAACCAACTGAACTTTCAGGCATTTGTAAACAAATAACTTCTGAAACTTGGAGTAGCGTTTGCTTCCATTGTCTTTCGTCATGCTGATTTATATTGATTGCTGGCATGACAAAGCTATTTGCTGGTGGTTGTACAGTTTCAGTAATAGGCATTGCGGCTTCTTTTGGTGCTGAAGCTAACACTATGGGCTGTTCGCTTTCTTCAATTCGCTGATAACCTCGACTCAATGCATCAATTTGTTCAGAAAGTTCAGGGCTCTGTTCATGCCAAAATTGCGCTAAATAGACAAAAGATCCCAGGATATCATCACGCATTTTGCTATTAGCAGAACGGCAAAAAATATCGTTTACTGATTCGAAGCGTTTTATAATTTGGTTCGCTAAGCGTAACTTGAGCTTAATATTCGTTGGATAGCAGACATGCCAATATTGGCGCGTAAAATCAGAAAGGATCTGCGCTGCTAAAACTAATTCTTTAGGTTCACCTGCATGCTGTAAGGTACGTAATAAGTGAACGATTAAGCGGAAATCCTTTGTCTGTGTTTCAAGCAACTGCAAACACCGACGTTGAATTTCTTTAACGTCTAATAGGCTGTGACTGAGAGAGCCGAATTTTATCATTTCACTATCGATATACTCCCAGTCGGGGTCACTATCGTTCACAGCACTACACACTAGCTGTTCATCAAGATGGGCAAGTAACTGTTCTTTCCAAGAATAAGGGGTATTGTTTGTCATTATTTTTACCAGTGGCAAGCGGCTCTTAATGGTTTAATTTCTTGGGACATCCCTGAAATATTGAACGTTAGTTTTTCGTTATTAGTTAATTTTAAAGTCAATTTCTCGCCATTTAATAAACGCTTGATTTCATCTATGCCTGGTAAACCACGGCTTGATTCCAATACATAGCCATTTTCGCGTAAAAACCATTCTGCAGTGAATTGCGTTCTATCAGTCGAGACCATGACACTGCCTGCATGTTGTTTATTGGGTAAAATAATCTGCATACGGGTAATGTTGTCGATGCAGCTCAACATGAGAACAGGGCGCGGAGGTTGAAAACCAATGGCTGGGATAGTCATAATGACGGGGTAATCACCATTTTCAGGTACTGAGACTAAGAAACCCGCACTATTTTCGACACGTTTCATTTCGTGTTCATAAGCTTGGCGCCAAGTTTTCCCCATTTGAGCAAGATTAGGTGAAGTATTTGCTGCAGGCGTCGAGGACAGCGCTATTTTGTCATAGCAATCTAAGCGAATAAGCTGAGAAGATTCTAGACGACACTGGGTGAGTTCTTCAGCGATCTTCTGGCTAATATTGCTTTCAGCTTTTCCAGACAAAGCGAAGAAAACTAGCATCAAAGAGCAAAAAAAGAGTTTCAGTATTTTCATTTTATACTCCGTACTTCTTCAATTTATATATCAGCGCACGCTTAGATATGTTGAGGTGTTCTGCCATTGCGTTGATATCTCCCTTTAGCTCTCGCCGCTTGTTTAATAAAATTTCTTTTTCATAGCTCTCTACAGCAGCCTCTAAATCATTAATATCTTTTGGGTTATTTGTTATTGGTTCCATACTTGTGATTGATGCCGTTAATATGTTTAAGGCCTCATTGAGGCTGACTTCCTTTTCTTTCTGCAACTGATTGAGATATTGCAAGTGCGAAATTTTTTGTTGCGTATTGGCCAATTCAAGAATGCGTTTTAATTGCTGATGAAAAAGCTCGCAATAAATAGGGAAAATGCCTTGCTCAAAATTTTCTAACTCTTTGGCCTGCCCTAAAAGAATAATGGCACCGCATGGTTTATGGTTCAGATCATGCAGTGGTAAGCTATACAGCCCAGTATTAACAGGAAGCTGCGAAATAAAATCACGTAATGACGCGTTATTAATGTAGCTACCTTGCTGTAAATTCTTCCAAAATGTGGGTTCACCCTTTAATACAAGTTGAATTAAAGGGTGATCGGCATCAGTAATATCAGTGTCTAAAAAATGGCTTTGAACTTGGAGTGAGTGGTCAATGTTCCAGCTTTCTAATCTATTTTCGGTTTTATTGACCAATGAAATAATTAGCCCGCTGAATACGCTACGCGAAAAACTATATGTCAAAAATTGAACGGCTAGCGCTTCTACGTCATGGCACTCAAGAAGAGCAAGTGCATTTTTTAGTCTTGCTTTCATTTTTCTTTGTTAACCTCCGCAATAAATTCATCATTTTCCGTTGTTAAACGAATATGGGAGATGGTTTCATTACGGGCACTGAATTGAAGGAGCAACAAAGAAAGAGGCGGTAATAAGGCACCGTCAATAATTGATTCTAAGATACGAGCACCATTTTCAGCGCGAGAAGCTCGACGTAAAATTTCATTAGGGACGCTTTCTTCTAACTGGATTTTTGCATTAAAACGTTGTTTCAATAAGATCATAAGACGCGTCAGCTTACTATCAACAATTTGCCGTAAAATATCAGCCGAAAGAGGTAAATAAGGGACAATTTCCATGCGGGCCAGTAGGGCGGGTTTAAAAAATGTGGTGAGCTCAGGATAAAGTGCATCTTGCAGCTCATCAGGTTTGTCCGCATACGCGGTAATCACATGGTCACCTAAATTAGACGTTAGGAAGAATGCGATATTTTTACAGTCAATGACTCGTCCTTCACCATCGGCTATCTCGCCTTTATCAAATGCTTGATAGAACAAATTTAGAACGTCTGGATGGGCTTTTTCGACTTCATCAAGTAGTACAACAGAATAAGGCTTCTGACGAATAGCTTCTGTTAATATCCCCCCCTCACCATAGCCGACATAACCTGGTGGCGAACCGATGAGACGAGATACCGTATGCTTTTCTTGAAACTCAGACATATTAATAGTCGTTAGGTATTGAGTTCCACCAAACATTAATTGTGCAATTTGGATCACGGTTTCTGTTTTACCGACACCACTTGGCCCTGCCAATAAAAATGCACCAAGAGGGCGACCTGGGCGGCGTAAATCAGCGCGTGCCGTTAACAAATGTTTATGTAAGCACTGTATTGCTAATGATTGCCCTTTAATGCTTTCTTCTAAATAGCTGGGAAGGTCTGTAACAATAGATAAAGCATCTTGCGATAATCGGTTTAATGGTACGCCTGTCCATTCTGCGATAACGGCTGCAATTTGTTTTTTATCGACGTGTGGCGAAACAAGCAAATGTGTTTCATGTAGTTGAGCAAGTTGCTGGTCTAATGTTTGCAATTCCTGTTTCAGCTCATCAACTTGGCAAGTTTCTTCAGGTTGGGGCTCAGTATTCTCATCGTCTAATAACGTTGAGCGCAAAGTAATAATTTGCGAAACAAGCGCTTGTTGTTGTTCCCATGCTTGTTGTATATCGGAAGCTTTTTGCTCAATCTCATTTGCTTTTGATGCTAATTCCTCAAGGCGTTCTGAGTGATTATCCAAGCCAAGATGATGTTCTCTTTTTAATATCGCTGTCTCCATCTCTATTTGCTGGAGATCTGTTTTTAATGAAGAGAGCATTTTTGGCGGCGAAGATAAATTGATCGCTGCCCTTGCACATGCAGTGTCTAATACGTCAATGGCTTTATCAGGTAATTGACGTCCTGAAATATAACGCTCACTGAGTTCAGCACTGGCTCGAAGTGCTTCATCATCGATAAAAACATTATGTGCTTTTTCATAAATAGCGCGTAAACCACGCATAATGATAATTGCGTCCGCAGATGTGGGCTCTTTAACTTGAACTAACTGAAAACGGCGGGCTAGCGCAGCATCTTTTTCGAAGTATTTTTTATACTCGCTCCAGGTGGTTGCGGCGATTGTTCTCAATTCACCGCGCGCTAATGCAGGTTTCAATAAATTGGAAACATCTAGGCCACCCTGTTGATTACCTGCACCAATCAATGTGTGCGCTTCATCAATGAATAGAATTATGGGGTGAGGAGATTGAGAAACTTCTTGCATGATGCCTTTAAAGCGTTTCTCAAATTCACCTTTAACCGCTGCACCAGCTTGCAATGCACCTAAATCTAAGGTTAGAAGTTCACATCCTCTTAATTTTTCAGGGATTTCACCGGCGATAATACGCAATGCGAGGCCTTCAATAAGCGCGCTTTTTCCAACGCCTGGTTCCCCAACGACGACAGGGTTATTTTTCCGACGGCGGCAAAGGATATCAATCATAAGGTCGATTTCATGATCGCGACATAAAACAGGGTCGAGCTCATTATTTCGAGCTTGTTCGGTCATGTTTTGCGTAAATTTTGCTAACAATGAGTCCGACGCGATTTTGCCGTTATTTTGAGGTGCTTGTTCGTCAAAAGGCGATTCAGCAGACCCCTCTGTCCACTTATCAAAACTGAGTTTTAATTGCTCTCGATTAACTTGCGAAAGCATGTCTGCAACCGGTTTTGGGAGGTAACGTAACGGCATTTGTAATAATGTGAGAAAGAGAACACCTGAGCGAAGTTCACTGTGGTTGAATTCTGTCGATGCAAGTAACCAGCTGTCTTTCATCCACTCTACCAATAAAGGAGAGAAGCTCGGATAGCTCTGTGTAATGGCTTGATGAGGTGGAATTTGAATATCTAATAATTCTGACAGCTTATTAATATCCAAAGTGCTCTTCTGGCTGATTAGGCGAATGTCAGTTAATGGCGTTTCAATGAGTTTCTGAAGAAACTGAGCAATCGTAATTTCAGGTTGTTGATGGCTTACACAGTAGGCTGCTGCGCTTTCTAACGCATGCTTAGCAATCGGGTGTAATCGGTTAACAAGTGTTGAGAGATCAATTTGGATCATAATGCGTCCTAGCCGAGTAAAGTATTAAGTTGTTCCACAATTCTGAGTGTTTGGTAATTCAGTTGGGATGAGTAAATCTGATAAATAATAAATGCTAATATTGCCGCACCAATGATGATGTAACGTACGCCTAACCGCTTACCTAAACGGTAGCGGCTCTGCTTGTTATCCCCTTTTTCAAACAGGATAATCGGTTTTGCATCGCCTTTAAGTTGTTGTATTTGTTTTTGTAAGCGTCTAAGCAAATGGTTGAATTCATCATTTTGCCCCGCAGATACTTTGTAACGACCTCGGTATCCAAGACAGAGACAAAGGTAGATAAACTCAATGAGGTCGAGGTAACGTTTGGGCTCACCTAATAATCTTTCAATTAAGATAAAGACCTTTTCGCCACCCCATGACTCATTATGAAAGTGGACAAGTAATGACTGTTTTACCCAGCCATTTTCTTGATCCCAGCCCAATCCAAGCGCTGTTTCATCAATGAAAGTGCACAAGACATAACGAAACGAAACAATGGCCCCAGGCTCGTAACCTTGTATTTGCAGTTGCTGTTCAATAGACGTGATGTCCATGACCACTTGCTGGTAAAGTTTCTCTGAAAGTGGCGTTTCAGACATCGCTTTCATTCGTAAAACCATACCTAAAAGTGGCGTTGCAGCATCGATCATTGGGTTAATGTTGTTACCCCTAAGTGGGATTTGGTAATTCTTCTGTGAAATACCGCTATCAACATCGTGATTAAGCAAAATATTATCAGTCATAGAGTGCTCCATCTCTTATTGCCCATAACTGAATATCTAAATCAGGGAAATTGCCAGAAACGTGGAAGGCGATATTGCCATCCTGCTGGATCCCCTTCCATTCATTACCTTGTTGATCAAAATGGAAGTAGTTATACCCAGAATGATAAGGTAATTGCCGTGGAGCAGTTGAAAGAGGGGATAAAGGGACCCCCGGTATTTGAACACTGACCAAGCTACGAATATTATTTACCGTGGTCACTTTAGTTTGCTGTGGGAACTGCCGGCGTAGTTGTTCCTGTGGCATCTGTGACTTAACTGCAATAATAAATTCCGCTTTTTGGAGCAGTTGTTTGTCATGAATAGTCGCCACTCGAATACCGTGTTCTTGGATTTGTAACGGAATAGGAATTGCACGCGGCGTCAAGACAACACTTAATGCTTCACGGATACTTTTTATTAATGGGAGAAAACTATCTGTTAAATCAAAGTGCTTATATTTTGCAATGGTATCGGGTAAGCGAGACGAATTCGTGAATGTTTGCAGCTCGCCACAAAGTTCCAATAAATCCCGAAAAAGCTTTTCAGGGTGAATGACTGGCTCTTGCGCATAATGTGAATAAAGTGGATAGGTACGGTTGAGTACTTGTAGCATCATAAATTCAGCGACATCCGCAACACCTTGCTGGCCAGGGGCACCAATTCGGGAGGCTATTTGTTTACCTCGTTCATACAAAGTGCCTTCAATCTCAGTAAGAAATTCATTGAGTAATAGCGATGCCCGAATATTCAGGAGGCTTGGAATATAATCGTTATCAAGCGTTAAGCTTCCGTTGGCATTACGTTCTCTAATACGGCATATGGGCAATGCCACGTAAGCGTCTAAGCCACTTTTACCTTGCTTGAGGATAGGGTTTAATCGTGCAACGTGGATAGTACTTAAATCACCATTTTCAGTATGTAAATCACGAACATTTTCTGTACTTTCACTATAACGTGAAAGTAAACGGCTCCCATTATGCTCATTTGAGATTTCACCAACGTTCCCATTAGCTAAAGGAAAGGCAAGGTAGATGACATTACTATCACTATCAGTAATGTTTTTTATATCAATTGGTTGTGGTGATAAATCTTGGTTTGGAATAGAGAAAATTGTGCCGTCTGGCATAACGCCAGAAGCTTCTTGAATACCAATACGACCTAACGAATATAAATCGTTACTTAACGATAACGTACTGAATCCCCAAAAATGAGAGATAAAGCTCTTTAAAATACTTTCAGTAACGTAATCTTGATGACGTTGCTGTTGCTGAAAATGTTGAGGTTTGATAAATAGCCCTTCACGCCAAATTACTCTATTTTTAGTCGACATATTAATCATCCTCTTCTTGTCTAAATTCGATTTCGTTTTCTCTAATGTGAGCTAAAATAAAGTAGTGTCGTCCTTTTCCTCGGGCTTTAACTATTTTTTTCCATTCCGCATTATCAGGGTCTGAATAATAGGCAATAATGCCGATATAACGATTAGATGCCTGTAGTGTCATCGTCGGGAAGGGCTTATATTGGCCCGGCAAGATAGTGTAATCTTGGTGGTCTATATAATTTTTCTTCAGAACTTTCTCTAAGTCCCCATCTTTAGCTTCTATCTGGTCATGATCTAAAGAGCCAAATAAAGAATCTTCATTAAGATAAACAATTTGGATATTTATCGGTGCAGCTTCATCTTCCTGATTAGGATTAATATAGGGTTCAGCGAGGATGGTTAAATCAACAGTGGATGGCTGATCTTTTGGATAGCCAACGGGAATCGACGGGTCCAATAGAATTTGCCCCACTTTTGACGCTGTCTGTAACGTTTTACTGCACCCACTCAAAATGAAAAATGAGGCAAATAACAGTAACACTGAGAAAGTTCTAAGCTGCATTTTAAGCTTCCTCTAGGCCTTTTCTTAATGCTCGGTCATAAGCATGGGAATAAACTTCATAGAATAATTTTTCAAAACCCTGCTGCCGCGATGAAGAAAGCTCTTTGTAATAGTTACTGTACATTTCCCATGCCCAGCCATCAGTCATTGGCGTGTTATCTGAAGCACGTCGGTATTGGGAAAAACGGTTTAATAAATGTTCTGGAGAAAAAGCCGCAAGCATTGTTGCTAAAGCTGTCGATATCGCTTCTTGATTTGCATGGTAATGTAACTGCATATTGTGCAGACTTTCAGTGACGGCGGAAGGTGCTGAAAGGTGAACAGGGCTACGTTCATCTGTAAACATCAATTTCATCGTATCTTCATAACTACTGTTTAGACGTAGCGGGTTATCTTCAATAGGGCGAAGTTGCTTATCCTGTAAACTCTCCTGCTGTTGCTGCAAAGCGAGTAAACCTTCAACAGCAGCTTTCATTGTTTTACCGAGCTCTATGAGAAAGTCATTAGCTTGTTGAGAGCTCGCTAAATTAAGATGGATACCTAAACCATTCATGAGAGGGTTAATGGCAACATGATCAATATCGGTCATGTGTTCATCTTCGAAAGGTGTAATTTTGGGTAAATCAATAAATTCTTGTACCATGGTATTCTCTTGATTATCTGATATCGCAAGGGCAGGTGAATAAGAGAGTGGGTCACTCAATAAAGAAGGTTCTGAGACGACGGATTGACTCTTAGAAATTAAACTGAGATTTTCATTTTCTAGCGCTTGTAAGGGATCTGTAGTGAGAGCACCTTGAACAGTTGGAACAAATGGGGACTCTTTGTTTTCATTATTTACCGTATCAATATCAAATAATGAATCTAAAGGATTATGATCTTTTGCAACAATAGATTGCGGTGTCGCTGCCATCATATTTTGTACAGGCTGCCCAGTTAAACTAATATTAGTTGTAATAACCAGTTTGCCCACTCTAATTTGATCTCCTTGGGCAAGCTTCACCGCATCAAGATGTAACGGTATAATCGCGTGATTAATGTAAACAGAGCCTGAGTTTACTTTTAAGCAAAAATGCTGATCTTTCCAGAAAACAGTAAACTGGCTGGCAGAAATAGCACCATCACCGTCTTGAATTTTCCAGTCACATTGATTGCCACTACCAATTAGGCCGCCATGTTGGGTCAATGTTGCACTCGGTAGGTAACCACTTTCTAGTTGTTCACTATTCGTTATGCTAAATGAAATTGTTGGCTGATGTTTATCCATGTCTTTTATTCCAATACCGTAATGGTGACACTTGGCTTTTTAGCCGGTTTCCCTAAAAAGCTTTGCCAACCTAATTGGTTATGATTTTTTTTACCTAAACAGAAACCTTCAGCTTGATCTTCGGCAATACTAAGACGTAAATCCCAAGCTAATTGCTCATGAAAAATGTAAGAAACGAAGGCGACGAGAGGAGCGAAATCACTACCGTTAGGTAAAAAACGCATATAACGCTCTATAGTTAACTCACTAATTTCTATAGTGCATTTTCCGTTGCAATCATGTATGTGAGATCCAAGACTAAAATTTTCACCTAATAACATTCGAGGGCGAGATTTTTGTCCGGGTTGATGAGAAATAATACCTAACTTATTTTGTTGTGATTCTGGGATAGGAACACGGCGCGTTTCCCAACCAATAACCGATACATTTTCTAAGTCAAAACAATGGGATATTAGACTGCTAATGACATCTGCTGAACGGCTCGGACTCGCTAAAAGCCCTGCATAAGCGAGCATTTTGCTGTGATTGATTTTAATCTGTCCGCGATTAACTCCATTTCCTAAACCAACAAGAGAAAACATATATTGGGAGAAGGGATCTTGGCCTTCATTCTCAAAACAGATGTAGTAGCGATATTTCCGCCAGATACGATAGAGCAATGAGAGTAATCGATGATTAAAGATATTTAAAAAATCAGAAATCCCTGGGATTTGCTGTGCATCTTCCCAAGCAAATTCATCAAGGTAATAACCAGGAAGTGGTGACTGGCTTCCTTGTAGCCCGAGAAAAGCAACTTCTAGTTCATATTGATGAGTGGCATTTTTTTCAAAAGACACGACATCTCTCGTTGGGAACGCAACATTAGAGTGTGATTTAAAGCGAATAATATCGCTACTATCACGAGTGATATCCATGTCTTGATGAATCATTTTATTTAATAATTCAACAAGTTGATAAAAATTATACTCTGTAACTGATGGGCCAGCTTGTTCCAGCCAGCGATCGATTATTTCAGTATGTGCTGGTTGATTTGTGCTGGCCACTGATAAATTTCCTTATTGTCAAGGTTAAGAACCTCTAACTCATGGAACATATTAATGCTGGTATACAAGGTAAAAAATTGAGCAATAACAGTGCAAAACAAGAACAAGCTTCCCTCAGAAAGAAAAGCGTTCTGACGTACTACCAAGGTTGTTTTTAAACCACGAACTGGCAGCCCTTTGTAGATACGTTCGATATGCTCTGAATGTAAATCAACTAATGCATCTAAACGCTTTTGGGATTGCCTTGCGGTCTGATTGTCATAAACTGAAGGTAAATCATAGAGTTGTAATATTTTTTTTAATGAATCTAGGTTCAGTAAAGATTGATAATTTAGGGATAAATTAGTTAGTTCTGACCAATACAACGTTTTATCGAGCAGTGGGTATAAGGGAACTGTTGGTTTGAATAAATTTTTAGCTGATAAAGCCCCATAAGGCATAAATGAACGGTCTAAATCAATTGAGCGTGTAGATAACTGGGATGCGATATAGCGATTAGTACAATTGAGCGAAATCGAAACCGTTTCTTCACATTGTTGTAATTGGTGTTCGTGTTGACGAACAAAAGAAAGCCGATGGGCGTAACCATAGGTACGCTCTTTTTGAGTTATTTTTAAACGATAATATCCATCATTTTGCTCGTGATGGTTTTGATGATAAAAACTTTCAAATGCGGTATAGGTGACCGGGTAAGCTTTAGCTTCAGATGGATAGCGTAATCCATAAACTTCATTAACGGAAAAAATATCAAAACAGTGGGCGTATTGGTAATTAGGGCTTAATACATATTCCTCATCTTTTCCTGTGAGATTGATTGCTTCACTGTCAGCACGGAATAAATTCACTATGGGAGTGCAATTCAGTTTAATACTATCGTTATGAAGAATAACCCCATCGGGGATTTCTTTATCAAAATTAATAACAAGTTTGAATTGCTTGGTTTGGATAGCTAAGGGAATATCATCCATTCCTTGAATATCCAAAAATAGAAAGGCTTCAGGAAAACAGAAAAACTCTTGTAAGATGCGGTAGCCATCATAACTATTTTTTGGGTAAGGGAGTAATGCATCCTGTTTTTGAAAACCGACAGGTTTCACTGCAAACTGGTTAAGTGGCAATACATGCTCATCTGTGACTAGTGAGGCATTCTGTATATGCTGACTTAATAAAAAATAAAGCTGATTTGTTGTAAATGGAGAACCATTTAAATAAAAACATAATTTATTTAAACCAATGTTTGCGAGAGGTTGTATTCCATCCAATTCAAATGTTATTTCAATGGCGGTTGTTCTTTGTAAAGTTTGCGTAATTTTCGCTGGTATTAACCAGAGATCACGACTTTGGCTAAATCGACATTGAAATAAAGTTTCTTGGTTGGTATTTTCATTTTGTACATAAATAGGTGTTGCATTAAAGAGTTGGCCTGCTGAAATTTTTATCGCGTGGTGGCATTCAGAATAATTAGGCTGGTATTCAACAATTGTCATACTAGGCACAGGACGTGCGTAATTTGGCCATAGCATATTTGCTAAGCTATTGGTTAATTCAGGGAAATGCCTATCGATTTGCTGCCGTAAATTACCCGATAAATATGATAATCCGTCGATAATACGGGCACTATCAGGATCTTGAATTTTATTGGATAACAGATTAACAAGCTGCGGTTTTTCTTGCGCAACTTGTTCTGCCAAATCCTTTAAGTATTCTGATTCATTCGTAAAATAGTTTTTTGATGACATAAGAGTGTTACTTTAACTGATATCTACGATTACTATCCAAATACATATTAAACTCAATGAGTTGCTGTTGATTATCTAAGTCAATACAAGCATTAATACTGAATTGTAAAGATAAACTATCTGCATCATTTTCAATGAATTGCACATCAACACTTGTGATCCTAGGTTCATAAGTGAGGATGCAACTTGCAATGCTATTCTCTAATTCGGTTTTAAAATCAACCGCAGATTGAGTCGCATCATTTAAATCAGGTATCCCTAGACATGGTGAGCCTTGGCAACCATTCGGCCGACTATTCAGGACATAATTTAAATTTTGTTTAATTGATTCAATGAGTGTATTTGTGCGTGAACGAGAGGAAAAACTCACATTTTTCCTCTTAATTCGATCGAATAAGCTGGCTCCGCTGTTAGGGGACCAGCCATGATTGAATGACATCACTGTTACTCTTTATCAAGGCGACCAACAAGTGATAATTCAAAGTTTGCGCCCATATACTTGAAGTGTGGACGAACTTGAATTGCGACTTGATACCAACCTGGATCACCTTCAACATCAAGCACTTTAATTTCAGCTGAACGAAGAGGGCGTTTACTACGAACATCTGCTGGCGGGTTTTCTTGGTCCGCAACATATTGTTTAAGCCAGATATTCAGTTCACGCTCAAGGTCTTGGCGCTCTTTCCAAGAGCCAATTTGCTCACGTTGTAGCACTTTAATGTAATGAGCTAATCGGTTGATAATAAACATGTATGGCAGCTGGGTTCCTAATTTATAGTTAGTTTCTGCCATTTTACCCTCTGGGGTATTTGGGAAGGTTTTGGCTTTTTGAACTGAGTTTGCAGAGAAGAATGCCGCGTTATCACTACCTTTACGCATTGTTAGGGTAATAAAGCCTTCTTCTGCCAGTTCAAATTCTCTACGATCAGTAACTAAAACTTCGGTTGGTATTTTAGTTTGTAATTCACCCATCGCTTCGAAAATGTGTACAGGGAGGTCATTGACGGTACCGCCACTTTGTGGGCCAATAATATTTGGGCACCAACGGTATTGTGCAAAACTATCATTGATACAGCTTGCGAGTAAGAATGCGGTATTACCCCATAAGTAGTGCTCATGGTCTTGTTTAACATTTTCGGAATAGTTAAACATTTTCACTGGGTTTTCTGTTGGGGAGTATGGTAAGCGTAATAAGAAACGTGGTGCCGTTAATCCTAAGTAACGCGAATCCTCTGCTTCTCTCAGAGAGCGCCACTTCGTATGTGCAGGGCCTTCGAAGACAGATTTAAGATCTTTAATCGCAGGTAATTCAGCATAACTATTAATGCCGAAGAAATTAGGGGAAACAGATGATAAGAATGGCGCATGTGCCATCGCTCCGACAGTGCTGACATATTGCATTAACTTCATATCAGGCGCTGTGTTGTTAAATGCATAGTTCCCAACAATTGCTGCAACTGGCTCGCCGCCAAATTGTCCATAACCTGAAGAATAAACGTGCTGATAAAAACCAGACTGAACAATTTCAGGAGAAAATTCAAAATCTTCTAATAACTCTTCTTTTGTTGCATGAAGAATATTGATTTTGATATTTTCTCTAAAATCAGTACGGTCAATGAGTAATTTCAGGGAGCGCCATGATGCTTCAATTTCTTGAAATTTAGGCGCGTGAATAATTTCATCAACTTGGGCGCTTAGTTTGTTATCAAGCTCAACCAGCATTTTATCAATTAATAATCTATTGATTTGTTGGTCTTCTGATTCATTTGCGAAAAGATTACTAATGAAAGCAGCAACGCCTTGCTTTGCAATATCATACGCTTCAGTCTCAGGTGACATACGTGACTGAGCCATGATTTCATCTAAAAGAGAGCCGTTAGATGCTGGGGCTTGTTGGCCTAGAGCTTCTGTATTTAGTGACATGAAATAATCCTCTATAAACATTATTTTTGATTAGCGGCAATATCGAGTTCTTTTAGAAGTTGTTCGCGTGTTTCTTTATTTTCAAGTAATTCTTGAAGACGCTTTCTAAAAGCAGGGACATTGCCTAGAGGACCTTTTAATGCAACTAAAGCTTCTCGTAATTCAAGAAGTTTGTTTAACTCAGGAACTTGGCGAGCAATATTATCTGGTGAAAAATCTTGCAGAGATTTTACATCTAGATTGACATTAAGCTCAGAATCACTGGTGTTTTCAAGTGTATTACGGACGTTGATATTTAAATTAATACCTGCACTTTCCATCACTGAATTGAAATTGTTTTGATTTATTGAAATTGCTTTTCGTTCTTCTATGGGAGTATCTTCAGTTTTACCTGTCATATCTCCCACAATCAGCATATTTAAGGGAAGTTCAACTTCAGCCTGAGCTCCACCTGTATTAGGTGTGTATTTGATATTAATTCTTTCTTTAGGGGCAACACTACCGAGATTTTTCTTACTCATTTAAGTGAATCTCCTTGTATGAGTATACGATAACTTCTTAATTCCATAAATTAAAATGCCTAAATTAAAAATTAATAATAAATTTAGAGCATACACTTCCCTACACAGCATAAATTCTGTGTTAGGATTTTCTTTCCCAGTAAGGTGTTTAAACGAGCAATTTGTATATTTTATTTTTTCAGTTTTTTTATGATATACAAATTTAACTTAGGATCAACAAGTAAATTGTTATCTAAATATGATTTTGTGATATTGGCTTTATAAATCGACTCTATCTATAGTTGCTTTTTGATGTTTATTGCTGCCGCTAATCATTTAAAGTGTATTTACAGTTTCTATGGTCGTTATTTTTATTCTTACAATATGGGCTATAGGTATTTTTAACATGACAAAGAATGTGGATTAGTGAAATAAATATAAAAAGTCTGTGATGTGAATCTATTTATTTACAATATGTTACATATTGACACGTTTTTGTTGAATAATTTAATATTATTACCTATTTAATGTTATCCAATAAAAATTAGATTTATCTTATTGTAGGCTTATATGACATTCATGGGGTATTCTATCTAAAGGCTCCTGTATTGATAGGGGAGGAAAATTTAAATTTTGGCATGATGGTATAATAATTATCTCCTCACACGGTAAGAAATGAAACTGTAAATTACATGAATCAGAATAACTGGGAAGTTTTACTTTCTTTCTAAATAACTTGATTTGGTTCGCTGGAAGAATAGTGGGTGAAATTGATTCAGAAAAATTCACTTCCTTTATTATAGGCGGATCATTTACTACTTGCCATTCAACGGAAAGTGTTTCACCAATTTTCCAAGAATTAGGAATAAATGAGCAACATTCTCCTAGTACATCAAAACCTATGAGGCTATTTACAGTAAACCATTGCATATGAGTACCACTCACATGATTTACACCATAAATTCTACCTGTTTGGATTGAGCTTTGAGGATAAAGCAGATAACTTAGTAAACCTAAATTCAGGATGAAAATAAATATTATTCCTTTAATAATCATGCTAGTAAAGTCCTTTACCAATAAGCGAATGATAGCTTTGAGAATGCAGAAGTTTATATAATAAAAGATAAGTTAAAAGATATTTAGTTTAATTCTAGAATTAAACTAAATTAAAATACAACAACTTTTGTACATAATACGAAAATTTTTAACAAAATAACAATTAACTCTTTATTGTAGTAATTGATGGCATTTATGAGGTAAAAGATAAATTTTTATAATTTACAAAACCAAAATATTTTGTTACTTATTACGTTTTTATAGTAAGTAAAAATATACTGAAAGAGATTAAGATAATTGTATTAAAAAATAACTGTATGGTTACCTTCAGTTTGTTATCATTTATTGGTTTTAGAAAAATTATGAATAAAAATCAAATAGAAAAAACGCATAACTGCCGAAATCATCGAGCGTCTTGGTCTTTGAAAGAAATACGTTATGTGGAAAAACACTACGGGAAGAAAAAAACACAAGATATTGCAAATAAGTTAGGCCGTACAGCTGCTGCGATACGTCTACAAGCAAAAAAAAGTGGATGCAAACAATTCCGGCAACTTCCTTGGACTGAAGAAGAAAAACAGCTAATTTCTATTTCCTATTTGAGAGGAGATGGAATTAATGTATTACGAAAGCATTTACCTCACCGCTCTAAACGGGCCATATTTGCGATGGCTGAAAGTATGGGATTACTTAGTCAGCGTCGGTGGCGACAGTGGGAAATTGATATTTTAAAAAGGGATTACGGTACAGAAGGGACTAGTGTTAAGAAGCAACTTAATGGTCGAACTCAAGATGGAATAAGGCAGAAAGCACGGTCGTTAGGATTAGTGTACAGTGGAGATTTATCAATTAAAAATTCTTGTGCGAAAAAATAATCTATCAAGATAAATATGTGTATTATTTATTTTCTAGTAATAAGGATAGGCTACTCAGATCCAGATAGAGAAGAACAAGTTGGTAAAATGTACTCGGTCAATATAAAAATCTTAATAATACCCAGTATGCGCGTACTGTATTTTAAAAGCGGATTCAACTCTCAACATACATTGATATCCGCCATAAAAATTCTTAAACCACACTCTCGTTAGAGATACTATACCCAGACGTTCCAGCCATAATTTGAGATGTTGTGATATCACGATATCTGATTGTTAACCGTTCTTCTGGCTCAATATCATTACGTAAGATGTTATTTGGGCACTGATGTGTGTAATCAATAATATAAGCGTCATTTAATTTTACTGTGAAGTATTTTTCTATCCCACCATTTTGCGCGGTGCGGTAATACTCGAAAAGTAAATTAAGAGGCTCATTATTTGAAACTGCAACAAGTAAAAGAGGCGATGACTTATCAACAAGCTTTGTAAATTCGATAGGTTGATGTGCTAAATTTTGGGCTCTAGATACTGAAAAGTTTAATTCTGTGACGAATATTACATCTTTCTTACCTGTTTGATAACGATTGCCGATGGAATCTAATGTTCCACAACCCCGAGAAATCAGACCTTGCTGTTTCCCTTCTAGTGTTAAATAGATTAAATTAGCCATTAGTAAGTCCATTTGTAGGAAGATTTAAGTTATGCTAAATAATAAATTTATGTTTGTCACGTTATTCCTATGTTTATGTAAGCCAACTTTTTCCTATGCAACTTCAGTTGAAGAATGCGTTGCTGATGCAAAAAGCTTTACTATTTGTCAGAAATTAGCATCGAGTGGTGATGAGAATGCATTGATGACCATGGGGTATTTTTATGAGCGGGGAGTGGGGGTTGAAAAAAATATCCCTGAAGCTGAAAAAATATATCAACGCTTAGTGAAACAAAATAATAAAGAGGGGTTTAATCTTTTAGCGAGATTAAAAGGGGAGCAAGGAAAAAAAGAGGAAGCGATAGGTCTTTATCAAAAGGCAATTAACCTTGGTTCACCATCAGCACGCTATAACTTAGGAATATTATATCGAAATAATGGTGATTATATTCGTGCGAAGGAACTGTTTGAATCAGCAGTTAATATAAGCCATTCCAGTAATGCCATGATGAGTCTAGGAGATTTGTATTTTGATGGTTATGGCGTTGAACAAAATATGGAATTAGCTGAAAAATGGTATAAAGAAGCGATCCAAATGGGAAATGATACCGCAATCACTAGGTTGGCTACTCTATATGGCGAGATGAGTGACTATAAAAAAGCGATGGAGTTGTATAATATTGCGATATTAAAGGAAGATCCTGAAGCTATGAATTATATGGGTTTACTATATAAGCATGGACTAGGAGTTGAAATAGATTACCAAAAATCGGTTAACTTTTTTGAAAAAGCCGCTCGTTATAATAGTATAACTGGCCTTATTGATTTAGGCTTAATGTATGAAGAGGGATTGGGCGTGAAGCAAAGTTATGCTAAAGCCATTGAATTATATGAAAAAGCATATCAACTAGGTTATACGGATGCACAACTACGAATCGATTTCTTAAAAAAGAAGTTTATAAACAAATGTAAGCAGTAATTATATTTATTGATATCAACGTAGCTGGATTTAAAATAAGGATATTGATATGCAATGTAGTGATTTAGAATGGTTTTATTGTCACAACGGTGAAGTCATGGATGCAAATGAAGCCACGGAAAAGCGATTCGCTATTTTTCGAAAAATAGAGCGAGAGCTGAAAAATGCCCATAATCGTTCAAAAGAATGTTTACCGCCAACAGGGCTAGATGAGTCTATTTATTATCGATGTGAGGGAGATTCTCCTTCTGTTGAAAATGCATTAAATAATCCTTGGGTAAAAAGAGTAGAAGACTATGGGGTAACATCAGCTAAAGGCGTAAAAAGAATAGAAGATACTGCGGTGTATTTGGGCGTTTTCCCACCTCAAATTATGGGAATGAGCTTTCTTCTTAAATCTCGTATTGCCCGAAATCCTCGTGTTATGCAAGAAAATATTGAAGCGGTTTATTTATTGCGATTTATTCATGATCCTTATACGAATTTTTCTGAGGTTATTAATATTATTTTTGGAGAAATCATAAAAAATATGACTCCAGCTAGAAAGCAAAAGCTATCAAATTATATTAATACAGTTCAAAACTTATCAAATATAAATAAAGTCTCGAACGTAGTTGATCTTCCTGATATTCGAGGTGGCATTGATAAGTCATTTAAAAATTTTGTTATAGAAAGCACTCCTGGTTTGTTGGCTGAATCGACTATTCGAAAATTTATTGTGGCGGCGATAATAACTAAAATTGTCGAATCTATCGTTTTAAAGCACAGATCATTTTTTAAACCTGTCAGACCAAAAACAGTGATTAGTCGAGCGGTTATCGTGGCGACCGTAATATACAGTTACGGAACTATAGAAAAAATGTCGGAAGCTACACGGCGACTGAAGAATAAAAATCGCGCCGTCTATGACGCGATGGATAAAAGTCAGATAACCATGGCATATTATTTTGTTGAAGAGGAATTAGGACCATTGATTACGTTAGCCGCCAGTCCAAGTAATAGCGCTAGTGATGATGCTTTTGTCGCTGAAATTAGTCATTTAATCAATAAGTATAAAAATTAGCATACATTATCATTTGATCCAACTTGTAATATTACGGTATTTAATTACGTTGTTACAAGAGTTCGCATAGATGCTAAAAAGGATAAGATTAAATCGAAATTTGAAGGTTTGAATTTTTTGATGCAATCCTATTAAGGATAGATAGGGTAATTTAATAAGTACGGAGTGATAACATGGTTACGATTTGTGTTGATGGCGAGAATAAAACAGCGTAAATCCTTTTCTATTAATCTTAAAACAAAGGAACTGTTATGAATAATGACTCATTTTCAGAACAAGATATTGATAATCTTTGGGAAAAAGCTTTATTCACGTCACATATCAATGAAATTAAAGGTTTTAGGCTAGACGAGCAGGGGCATTGGATACGACGTAGTGAGTACGGAAACCTACAAAGTGAGTATGGATGGTTACCTTTGTCAATAACCTCAAATAAAGAGAGTACAAATATTGATGATTTTATTCCTAGCCACTGGTCATTTTTTCAGAAAAAAAATAAGACACAGTCTCCTAAATATCGTCTAAAGTTACTTTCACCGGAACGTATCAGTTCAGAACAAATTCATGATTTATGGTTAACTGCGTCTAAACACACCGAAGATAATGAGCAAAAAGGGTATCGTGTAGATATTTTAGGTCATTGGGTTGGTCGTGATCATTTTTTAAATCGAGATAGTCCATTTGGATGGTGCGCTGTATTAGTTGATGATATCAATGATAAGAGAGCGGATAAACAAATACGAATCTTACCCATTAATTTACATTTGATGCAATCACTGCTTTCGCAGATAGTGCAGAATGAGCAAGGTTGGACAGCTTGGGATACAGCTGAATTAACAGTAGATATGTTAGATTTTAGTTTTAGTGCAATTGGTGATGCATTTAGTGACGCGATTACTGTGCCTTTTTCAATTTTCGATTTATAAGCTCAATATTATAAAAAGATCATCCGTTTAAAATTAACTTATTGTGAATAAAGTTAACTTCAATCATCTGAGTTAGAATATTAGGTCAAACTAATAAATTACTGATCTGTTTGTTTAAGCGTTTTATTCGAGTAGGTGTTTATAAGTAAAAATAAAGAATTTAAAATAGCCGTCTTAATGAATATTCATTAAGACGGCTAAATCAAAGCTTAATTTGAATTGTGTCTAACTCATCAATATAATCCGCATACCACTGCATCATTGATTCTCCCCCTCTAAGGGAGGAAAACGGCTTTACCCTCATTCTGTTGTCCTATCTATCCGCCCGTATGATAAACATATCCCCCCACCGTAAAAAACTCCCCCGTGTTCAAGGCAAACATCACGTCCATAGCATTCATAATCAAAGTAGTGTGATAAGTCACCGAGTTGTGCTAAATCATAACAACCACTTTCTTCTATCCAGTAATAACCTAAATCGTATTCATTATTGACATTCTCTAATAGCTGAAAAGAGTCTAAATTATCGGCTAAATGAATTAAATCATGGATTGAATTCGCTGAAGAACCGATTTCAATAGCTGCCTGATAAAGGTCAATTTCATCAGGCGATAACATGGTTAATTGAGCCGCTAACGCATTCAACTCATCTAAAAGGCTGTATTCTGAAATGTAAGAGGAAAGGCCATCAATTGAGGATTCATAGTCCGTTAAGAAATACTCTTCATAGTGAATGCCATCAATACCAATACGGGCTAAACAGTGTTAGAGCTCTTTTGAGGTTGCCGGAAGCTTAAGCCACTCGCCAACTAGTTCACCTTCGTTATATTTTCCTAAATTCGTGATAAAAACAGAGATAATCCCCGATTTTAGGCATGGGGAAGCTGTTGGCGTCATGTGCATATTCATGTCCTATTTATTGATGTATTGTGATTTAATTAATGGCGATATCTTGAGAAATGGATCTCTTTTTCTTTTATGTTAGTTAAAACGAAAAAAGCCCCTGTCCGTCAGGACAGAGGTTCTTGCTTTTGGTGGGGTGTGGATTACAAACTAAAATGCATTACAATAAAATTGTAATCATGATTACGTTTTAGGCATATGCTATTCTAAAATTGCTTTACTCTGGCTTTCCAAAGAATCCATGTAGTCGGCATACCACTGCATCATTTCACGTCTTCCTTCCAAATATTGCGCATGGTTATAGGTTCCTCGAATAGAGTTTTTATCCCTGTGTGCCAATTGTGTTTCAATCCATGCACTATTAAATCCCTTCTCATGTAAAATTGTACTCATGGTGTGGCGAAAGCCATGTCCTGTTGCCTTACCATCATATCCAATTCGCTTTAATACCATATTAATACTGGCTTCACTCATTGGTTGATTGATGTTGCATCGACCCGGAAAAACGAGTTGATATTGGCCCGTGAAAGCATGTATCTCTTTTAAGATCTCAATCACTTGTTTGGAAAGAGGAACAGAGTGTGGTCGACGCATCTTCATTCTTTCTTCGGGAATTAACCAGAGTACATTATCAAAATCAAATTCACTCCAGTGAGCAGCTCTAAGTTCAATGGTTCTGACCCCAGTTAGCAGTAATAACTTTGTTGCGAGTCGGGTTATAGGACTACCGGAATACCCAGAAAGCTTCTGTAATAATTCAGGAAGCTCTTGAGCCGTTAGGTGAGGGAAGTGCTGTGTTTTCGGAGCCTTAAGCGTTCCAGTGAGCTCTGCAGCAGGATTTACCGTTGCTCGTCCTGTTGCAATCGCATACCGAAAGATTTGATTACAGAATTGCCTAACCTTACGCATTTTCTCTAAAGCGCCACGCTTTTCAATCATCCGTAAGATCTCTAACATTTCTAGTGGAAGGATCTCGGCAATAGGACGTTTAGCTAAATAAGGAAAGATATCTTTATCTAAAGCATCAAGAACACTTTCGGCGTAGTTTTCGGACCATTCGGATGATTTATGAGTATGCCATTCAATGGCAATCGCTTTAAACGTATTTTCTACGGTGATCTTTTTCGCGAGCTTTTCTAACTTCTTTTGTTCAGCCGGGTCGTTACCTTCAGCTAACAGCTTTCTGGCTTCATCACGTTTAACTCGTGCATCAGCAAGAGAAATATCAGGGTATACACCAATCGATAATTTCTTCTCTTTACCTGCGAAGCGATATTTCATTCGCCAGTAACGAGCACCATTGGGTTTAACGAGAAGGTAAAGCCCACGCTCATCAGAGAGCTTATACTCTTTGTCTTTAGGTTTGGCAGTCTGTATCTGCCGGGCGCTGAGTGCCATAATGGGGGCCCCTAAATTACATTGAACACGATGAGCCCCCAAAAAAGCCCCCAACAGACACTTGATTTAAGTTGAGTCGTGTTGAGTTCGGTGGAGCTCGACGAGTGATAATACAAGGTAATTCAATGAATATAAAGGAGTTTACTTGACTTGAGGAGACCACTGTAGAAGTGAAAGTGGTGCCCGGACTCGGAATCGAACCAAGGACACGGGGATTTTCAATCCCCTGCTCTACCGACTGAGCTATCCGGGCAACGGAGCGTATTAAACCTGATTTCATTGGTTGAGTCAAGGCGCTTTCAATAAACTTTTGACTGTATGCGCTTTTTTTCAACATGTTAGCCAGTTTTTAATCGAATATACATAAAATTATTAAGGTTAATAACAAATGCCAGCCTTAAAATCGATTTTGGCTGGCATATGCAATATTGGAAAAATTTTAGCGGAGATAATTTTTCTGTGCTTTGTTCACTTTAATCAGATAATTACGTGACTCAGCCGCTGGGTGTTTAGTGGATAAAGTTTCATACACTTCTCCAGGCTCTAAATTATTAATACGTTGTGCGGCTTGTTTTTTATCACTGTGGAAGACACGTAATACGCTACCAGCTCCGCCATTATAGGCAGTGATGACCGCGTAGCGGCGTGAGGTCTGGTTACGAATATCGCCTAAGTAGCTGTTTTGCAATATAGCTAAGTAAGCAGTACCTGTATCAATATTTTTCTCTGGGTCAAATAAATAGCTACGGCTAGGTACACCGGATTTCCCTTGTGAGCGGAAAACATCTTTCCCTGCTGTATTTGGCATTATCTGCATTAAACCAAGTGCATCAGAACGGCTAACCGCATAAGGGTTGAAACTTGATTCAATTTGCATGATAGCGAGGATTAATGATTCATCAACACCATATTTGGCTGAAGATTTTTTAATATAAGGTAAATATTTATGAGCCCGTTTATCCAAATGGTTTGGTACTAGTTGCATAGTTACTGACCAAACAATATTCATACCAGACTGCCGGCGTTGCATTTTATTTTCTATCAGATAATCAGCAAACTTTGTGGCTCGCCATTCCCAACGAATAGCTTCTCCTGTGTTATCTAGCACTTGGCCAAATAAAAAGGGTTCTTTGCTATGAGGAATATCATTAATGTCAGAATAGAGGTCAATGGAATTAGGATCATCGCCCATTAATAAGGTGGTGACAATGGCTTTCTTTAGGTGCTGTGAAGGTTCTATTGCTGAAATTGTCTCAACCGTGATGGTTCCCGCATCAAAATTAATATGGCTACGAGTTCGGTATTCATCGGTATATTTAACGTAGTCTTTTGGGCCTGCAATTAACACTTCTTTAATGCCCCAGATATTCTCAATATTGTGGGCAAATTGGCCCATTAATATATCGAACCCATTGGTATCTTTGACATAATTAGGGTTAAAGTCAGATTTTTGCTTGCTAGAACAAGAAACAATTAAGGGAATTAACAAACTCAGCGCAAATAGTTTTTTCATACGATTCACAGTCTTGGGGCAAAAGTCTACCTACTCAGTAGGTAGACAAACAGATTATTTTTCAGGTGTATAGCCATCAATATGGATATCATGGCCTTCAAACAAGAAATTAATCATTTCTTGTTCTAACATTTTACGGTCGTCAGGGTTCATGGTATTGAGTTTCTTTTCATTAATAAGCATGGTTTGCTTTGTCATCCATTGACTCCACGCTTCTTTTGAAATCTCGTTAAAAATACGTTTTCCTAACTCACCTGGGTAAAGCTGAAAATCTTGCCCATCAGCATCACGTTGTAAAAATGTACAAAAAATGGTTCTACTCATTAATTTTTCCTCAAATATCAGGTAGTAAGGCGAGCTGTTTTAGTAAACTTTCAACTGGGGCTGCAAGGCCGATAGTTGCGCCTAAGTGTAAGTTATACCAGAGTCCTTTGCCTTCATCCATGGCAGAATTAAATGCCTGAATGTTAACTTTTACAGGGATAATATCTAAATGAAAATGGCTAAATGTGTGACGGAAGGAAATTAATTGCTCTAATTGAGTATGTTCAAGGCCTGATTCATTCAGCCAGTCATTGAGTTGCTCTAAAGAATTAAATTGTGGGAAGGCAAATAACCCGCCCCAAATACCGGATGGTGGGCGTTGTTCTAACCACACACTATCACCGTGCTGCATAATTAGAAACCAAGCACTTTTTTCAGGAATTTTCTGTTTAGGCTTTTTGCCTGGGTAGTTTTGCCATGAATGATTGGCATAGGCCATGCAGCCAAAATTAAGTGGGCACAGCTCACATTTTGGTTTACTGCGAGTACAGACCATCGCACCTAAGTCCATCATCGCTTGGTTAAAAAATTCAACTCCCTCTTTTGGCGTGACATCAGTACTGATTTCCCACAAGCGATTTTCGACTTCTTTTTTACCCGGCCAACCATCAACCGCATAAGCTCGAGCTAATACACGTTTAACATTACCATCTAAGATAGGATAATGCTGTTTTTGTGATAATGACAAAATTGCCCCGGCTGTGGACCGGCCAACGCCTGGTAGCGCTAATACTTCATCAAATGTAGTGGGAAATGAGCCACCATATTGAGTCGCAATCACTTGTGCGGCTTTATGGAGATTCCGAGCCCGAGCGTAATAACCGAGCCCTGTCCATAGGTGTAAAACTTCATCAAGAGGTGCGTTGGCAAGGGCGGTAACATCCTCAAAATGAGAGATAAACTTCTCAAAATAGGGGATTACAGTACTCACTTGGGTTTGTTGCAGCATGACTTCTGATAACCAAACATGGTAGGACGATTTTTCCTGTTGCCATGGCAACGTTTTACGACCGTATTTGTGATACCAGTTAAGCACTGCAGATGAAAATTGTTGAGCTTCCATTGATAATTTTATTTTTTATTGATATTTCCAGTGATGGCAGGAATTGCAACATAGACGAAGAGGGCTGTAAACCGCTATTGTGTTGTTTAGTGTAAAGTTAGCTAATTATCAACTGCATCCTTGTGGAAGTTTTGCTAAACTCCGATATCCATCATGCTTCAAGGGTAAGGTTATTCACTGCAACTTGGGGCATTAGGGCTGTAAACTGATAGGTTTGGTAACCAATCACCTTATAAACTTGATTGTTGGCACATTAACTTAATTGGGCATTCATTTTAGAACCTTTATTATGATCAATAATGTTATCTCCCCCGAATATAATGAAGATGGGCGGGTTATGCGCCGAGTCCGTAGTTTTGTCCGCCGTCAAGGGCGTCTGACAAAACGTCAGGAAGACGCATTAGAAAAAGAATGGGCAGAAAAAGGCATCGATTTTATCAATGAGCCTTTTGATTTTGCCAAAGTATTTAATAACTCAAATCCAGTTACCTTGGAAATTGGGTTTGGGATGGGCGCCTCATTGGTGACCATGGCATCTCAAAATGCAGATAAAAACTTTTTAGGTATCGAAGTTCATGCTCCCGGTGTTGGCGCATGTTTAGCATCAGCAAAAGAAGAAAATGTCACCAATTTACGGGTGATGTGCCATGATGCAATAGAAGTTTTAGACTGCATGATCCCAAATGGAAGCCTTGAAATGGTTCAGTTATTTTTCCCTGACCCATGGCATAAAGCGAAACACAATAAGCGCCGTATTGTGCAAGTTCCGTTTGCAGAAAAAATTCGTAGTAAACTAGCTATCGGTGGTGTTTTCCATATGGCAACAGATTGGCAGCCTTATGCAGAGCACATGCTTGAAGTGATGACGAGTGTCGAAGGGTATAAAAACTTATCGCCATCAGGTGATTACGTTCCTCGTCCAGAAACAAGACCAGAAACAAAATTTGAAAAGCGGGGCCAGCGGTTAGGGCACGGTGTATGGGATTTAATGTTTGAGAGGATCAAATAATGGCTAAACAACCACGTAGTCGTCGTTTACGTAAAAAATTACGCTTGGATGAGTTCCAAGAGTTAGGCTTTACTGTTAAGTGGAGCTTTAAAGAAGGTACGCCGATTGAGGAAGTTGACAGCACCGTTGACCAACTGATTGCAGAAGCGATTGAACCGAATGGTTTAGCGTTTGAAGCAAGTGGCTATATGAGCTGGGAAGGGATCGTTTGCCTACAAAAAATTGGCAAATGTACCGAAGAGCACCGTCAAATTGTTGAAAACTGGCTAAAATCAAAAGGGATGAATGACGTCGTCGTTTCTGAGCTTTTTGATGTTTGGTGGGAAGAATAATTTTATTGAGTTAACCTCAATAAATAAACTGAACTTTCAGTCGCTTGAAGAGGCATCCAAAAATTGGGTGCCTTTATTTTCTGTTGCAAATACTATCTGGAGTCAACGTTTTGAGCGCCATGTTTTCTAACCAGCTACTCAACGATATCCTAGACCAAGTTCGCCCACTGATTGGGCAAGGTTGTGTTGCAAATTATATTCCTGCTTTAGGTTGTGTGTCTTCCCATCATTTAGGTATTGCGGTATCCACCCTCGATGGTGAGATTTTTACAGCGGGTGATGCCTACCAACGCTTTTCAATTCAATCTATTTCAAAAGTATTGAGCCTTACGCTTGCAATGACGCGTTATGAAGAAGAGGAAATCTGGAGCCGCGTAGGTAAAGAACCCTCCGGGCTACCCTTTAATTCGCTAATTCAAATCGAAATGGAAAAGGGGATACCTCGAAACCCGTTTATCAATGCGGGGGCCATTGTTATCGCTGATATGCTGCAATCACGCTTAAGCGCACCAAAACAGCGTATGTTGGAGTTTGTCCGGAAATTATCCTGTGAACCGGACATTAGCTATGACACAGTTGTCGCTCGCTCAGAACTCGAACATGCCAGCCGTAATGCGGCCATTGCTTATCTTATGAAATCCTTTGGGAATTTTGAAAATGATGTTTTAACGGTTCTCGAAACTTATTTTCATTATTGCTCTCTAAGTATGAACTGTGTTGAATTAGCGAGATGTTTTTCCTATTTAACATCGCAAGGAATGTCATCTTGCTCTATTGACCCCATCATCACGCCACTACAATCAAGGCAAATCAATGCATTAATGATGACTTGTGGTATGTATGACGGCTCTGGTGAGTTTGCATTTCGGATAGGAATGCCTGGCAAGTCTGGCGTTGGCGGGGGTATTGTCTGCGTAGTACCAAACCAATTTACGGTCGCGGTTTGGTCACCTGAGCTAGACTCGGCAGGGAACTCTTTAGTCGGCTGTGCGGCTTTAGAGCTATTATCGAAACGAATTGGGCGTTCTGTTTTTTAATTAATGCTCTACTAGGAGATTTTATGTTACGCCGTACATTAATTGCTTTTTCACTCCTTGCTTGTGCGACGAGCCAAGCTGCAGATTATAACTGTTCTGTAACGCCAAAGGATGACATCTTTATGACGCCCGAAAGTGTGCAAGTTATTGGTGCGAGTGGTGATTTAAAAATTACGCCAAACGGTGAGATTACACTTAACGGTAAAAATGTGGCTGCAACAGAGGCGCAAAAACAGCAAGCTATTCGTTACCAAGCCGATATTCGTCAGGATTTACCTTGGATAAAACAAGAATCAGAAAAAAAATTATCAACTTCAAGGGAAACGATAGACAAAGTTGTCGTTAAAGTGGTTGGCAGCGATAGCAATATTCGTAACCGGTTAACAAAATTAGAAAAAGATCTTAATGGGCAAATCAACCAAATTATTGAGACTCGTCCCAATGGTTATGTGTTTCACCATGAAGCCATGAAAACGGTTGAAACGAAAGGGCGCGAGTTAGTCAATGAAAGCTTAGGTGGTATTTTACAAGACAGCATTAACGAGATGGGACGTAAGCAATTATTATCGGGTGGCGATGCCAATAAAGCGTTACAAGGTATGCTAGGTAACTTAGGCGGGTTACAACAAGAACTCGAATCTGAATGGAAAAAACAAGAGAAAAGCTTCCAGCAATTCGGCCAACAAGTTTGTTCTAAAGTGACTTCAATAGAGCAACAACGCGTCTCATTACTTAATTCAATCAAAAGTCACTAATAGATTTAAAATCAATAATAACCTTATGAACAGTAATGTATTTTCGTACATTACTGTTTTTTTATTTATCCATATTATCGCTATCATCAATTTGTGTGATATTAACTCCATTAATGGGAATGAAAATGAAATTGATTCTTATTTGATTGACATCTAAGCCACTCACTTTACAATGCGGGTTTGGCTTAATGACTAAATTGGGATCATTTAAATGAAAAAATTCATTCCTGCTCTGCTTGTTTCTGTGTTGTCATTCTCTGCGCCTTTTGCTCTTAGCGCTGAATCTACCACTTTCACTCCAAATGCGGTTACAGCACAAGGCGTTGAAAAAGTGACGATCAAACACCTATCAGGTGAAACTGAAGTCATGAAAAAGCCACAAAAAGTGGTTCTGTTTGATTTCGGTGTTTATGACTCAATGCAAAAACTCGGCTTAGGTGACAAGGTTGTTGCACTACCAACTGGCAATGCTCCTGCTTATATAAAAGGCAGTATTCCTGCATCAATGGAAAATGCAGGTGGAATGAAACAACCTGATTTAGCCAAAATCGCGCAATTAAAACCTGATCTGATTGTGATCACAGGTCGTCAAGGTAAGTCTTATGATGAGTTATCAAAAATTGCACCCACCATCAATTTAGGCTCTGATAGCAAACACTATATTGATTCTGTAAAAGCCAACATTGGTGTAATTGGTGAGCTCTATGGTAACCAAAAAGCGGTTGATGAGCAGTTAGTCCAATTAGATAAAGTCATCGCAGATGCCCAGAAGAAAGCGGCTGATTCCAATAAAAAAGTTTTAGTATTAATGCATAATGACGGCAAATTAATTCCAAATAGCCAGGCTGTTGTTTACAACGTTGTGAAAGCACAACGCGCTGACTTACCGGTTGATGAAAGTGCAGATAAAGCCAAACGCCGTGTTGTAGATACCAAAACGATTGCTCAAGCTAACCCAGATGTGATCCTGATTGTTGACCGTAGCGAAGCGATTGGTGCAGGTAAATTGGATAAAACCGTATTTGAAGATAGCAACATTCAAGAAACCAAAGCTTATAAAGATGGCAAAATTACTTACCTGCAATCTGACTTATGGTATTTGTCAGGTGGTGGTTTAGTTAGCTTAACAGAGCAAGTTAATGCGGTGGAGAATGCTCTATAACAGATATCTGCCACTGTCTTATTGATGGTGGCAATATGTATTACCTCAATTGTTATTCTTGTCTATTTCATTTTTATCTCTAAACAAAAGCCCACTTCGTTTGAAGTGGGCTTTCATCTAATTTATCAGTGAAGTAATTTCTAAATGAACCGAACAGCGGTTACTCTTCACCTAAAAATAGCTCTAATAGAGAATTGAGAAACAGTTTTCCATGCTCTGTAATCTGCCATTCATTCACGGTTTCTGTGATATAGCCTTTAGCTAAAGCTTCATCAATAGCCGCTCTAACGATTGATTCTGGCAACCCTGTATATTGGGTAAATTCAGCGCGTGGCATAGCTTCAAGTAGGCGAAAGCGGTTCATGAAATATTCAAATGGTCTATCGGAAGCGTCAACGTCATGGGATTGGTGTATATAACGGCCCTCCATATAACCTCGAGGATGTTTTGTTTTTACGGTTCGTAAAATTTGACCATCTTCAAAAGAAATTTTTCCATGAGCGCCGCAACCGATGCCTAAATAGTCACCAAAGCGCCAGTAATTGAGGTTGTGTTGGCATTGGTAACCGGGTTTAGCATAGGCGGATGTTTCATATTGCTGGTAACCTGCCGCACTCAATAATTTATGGCCTTCAGTATAAATATCCCACAGCGTATCGTCATCGGGTAATACCGGAGGGCGTGAGCCAAATTGAGTGTTAGGTTCAATAGTGAGTTGGTACCAAGACAGGTGCGGAGGGGCAAGTTCAATAGCTTGGCGCAGATCAGATAAACCTTCAACTTGAGTTTGCGCGGGTAACCCATGCATTAAATCGAGGTTAAAGCTTCTTAAATTAAGATTACTAGCCAACTGAGCAGCGCGCTTCGCTTCATCAGCACCATGAATACGCCCTAAAGTGATTAATTTATCGTTACCGAAGCTTTGTACGCCAATAGAAATACGATTAATTCCTGCGGCTTGGTAACCTGCAAAACGGCCAGCTTCAACAGTACCAGGGTTTGCTTCCATGGTAACTTCTGCATGTGGGTCTAAATCAATTCGCTGACGTACGCCATCCATTAAAGCTTGCATTGACTCAGCACTTAATAAACTGGGGGTTCCGCCCCCAATAAAAATAGTTTTCACCGAACGTCCTGCAACTAATTTTGCATCGGTGTCTAAATCGGCTAATAAGTGCGCCACATATTCTTGCTGAGGGATCTCACCTTTAAGCGTATGTGAATTGAAGTCACAATAAGGGCACTTTTGTACACACCAAGGGATATGGATATACAGGCTCAGCGGGGGTAATTTAAGCATTCTTTAGCGCATCCAACATCATTGTGAGTGCTTTTCCACGATGTGAAACGGCTTGCTTTTCCGCTTTAGTTAACTCTGCTGAGGTACAACCTAATTCAGGAACATAGAATATGGGGTCATAACCAAAGCCGCCTTGGCCTTTGCGTTCACGGGTGATGATACCGTGCCAACGGCCATGGAATACTAATGGCGTAGGGTCTTCGGCATGTCGCAAATAAACTAACACACAGTTAAACTGAGCCTGACGTTGGTCGTCAGGCACATTTTTCATTGCTTCTAATAGCTTAACTAGGTTTTGCTCGTCTGTTGCTTCTTCACCTGCGTAGCGGGCAGAGTAAATCCCCGGTGCGCCACCAAGGGCATCAACGGAAATTCCTGAATCATCAGCAATTGCGGGTAACCCGGTTTGTGCCGCTGCATGACGCGCTTTTAGGATCGCATTTTCAATAAAAG
The DNA here is from genome assembly GCF_028480685.1 of Providencia sp. PROV174. NCBI lineage: Bacteria > Pseudomonadati > Pseudomonadota > Gammaproteobacteria > Enterobacterales > Morganellaceae > Providencia > Providencia sp. PROV174. The sequence continues at coordinate 56,736 of NZ_JAMPOT010000011.1, read as the reverse complement.
TTAAGCCCGTTTCTTCTGCGGACTCAACACCTAATGAGGTTTGTGCGACGATATCCATCCCAAAATCACGTAGTAGGCCAGCTAACTCATTCACTTTTCCGGGGTTACCGGTGGCTAAAACAACTTTTTGCATTATTTAAAACTCGTTTTTACATAATACCAATGGAATACATCATTGCAGTCAATGATGGGTCAATCATCAGTGAGATATCTACACGCAGGTAATTCAATGCGATTAAAATAAACATCACAATCATTGCAGAGAAATCTAACCCGCCCATAGCAGGAATGATACGACGGATTGGCGCCATTAAAGGTTCGGTTAATTGGTATAATAAATAATCGACAGGGTTACGGCCTTGGCTAACCCAACTTAGAATTGCACGGATTAAAATCATCCAAAAAATTAATTTACCGGTATAGGTTAATAATAAAATCAGTCCCATAGGTAAAATGCTTATCCCTAAAATAGGGAGTAAGTTAGTTGCCCACATACCAAAGATAATGGCTGCAATGGCTAAAACAAACGCAACAACCACTGAAGCGGTATCTATCGCGCCAAAAGAAGGAATGACTCGGCGCAATGGTGCAACGATAGGTTGTGTTGCTTTAACAACAAATTTTGAAAAGGGATTATAAAAATCTGCACGCACCCACTGCATCCATACGCGCAGCAGTAATACAAAAATATACAGTTGGATCAGGGTAGTAACGACGAATACTAAGGTCTGCATGGCGAATTCCGCGATTAATTTAAAAAAGTTTTTCCATTTCTTCTGCTCTGTTTATTGCGCTTTGCATTGCATCGGCAACAATTTGCGGAAGATTTCCATTATAAAATTGCTCTAAAGCCATCGCGGTGGTACCGCCTTTAGAGGTGACTTGTTCACGTAAAGCTGAAAAGTCCGTGTCACTTTGTGACTTAGCCAGTTCTACAGCCCCTTCAATTGCATTAAGAACGAGCTCTCGAGCTTGTTGCTTATCATAACCGAGTTGTTCTGTTTTTTGCTGCATTGATTCCATAAATAGAAAGAAATAGGCAGGGGAGCTACCGGTAATAGCAATAATCTTATTGATGTCTTGCTCTTGTTGGCACCAAATCGTGGAGCCAACACTTTGCATCAGTTCTTGAGCAAACTGTTTGTCCGGTTCAGAAACCTTCCCTTGAGCGAATAACCCGCTAACGCCTTTACCCACCAACGATGGTGTATTTGGCATGATGCGTACTAAATTCAGTTGGTGTGCAAAGTAATCATTATACCGCTCAGCGGGGATCCCCGCGGCGATAGTCAGTACTAATTTTTGGTTAAAGTTTGTGGCATTTTGCAGCGGTTCACACACTTCTTTCATCATTTGTGGTTTAACCGCTAGGATAATGACTTCAGCGGCTTTGACTGCAGCCAAGTTATCATTACTGCTGATAATGCCATAATGTTCGGCCAGTTTGTCTCGACGTACAGGTGTAGGAGAGCACACCGTGATCATCGATGCAGGGTAACCATGGTTAACCAGCCCAGCAATGATGGCGTGAGCCATATTTCCGGCGCCGATGAAGGCAATTTTACGATGTTGCATTCTGTTCTCCTATCTTATTGGTGATATTGGCGAGCGCCAAAAATAGCGGTTCCTATGCGAACAAGTGTTGAGCCGCAATGGATTGCTGCACGCATATCGTCAGTCATCCCCATTGAAAGCGTGTCAATAGTGGGATAAGTGGTTTTCAATTGCTTAAATGCCTCATTCATTTGATGAAACACAGCACATTGGCGTTCATAATCCGTTTCAGGTGCAGGGATCGTCATCAGGCCGCGTAACACAAGGTTTGGCATCGTAGCGATTTGTGCCGCAAGGTCTGCAACTTCTGCTAGCGTTATACCTGATTTACTGTTTTCATCGCTGATATTGATTTGAATTAGCACATTGAGGGGCGCTTTTCCATTTGGACGTTGGTCATTTAAGCGCTGAGCGATTTTTGCTCTGTCTAAGGTATGGAACCAATCAAAGTGCTCAGCGACAAGGCGACTTTTATTTGATTGTAATGGGCCGATAAAATGCCAAACTAAGTCATTTCTATCAGAGAAATATTGAATTTTCTCAACGCCCTCTTGCACATAGTTCTCACCAAACTGGCGTTGACCTGCCTCTATAGCTTCTAAAATAGCCTCACAAGGTTTGGTTTTACTGACAGCCAACAGGGTAATGTCTTGTGGTGAGCGCTGACATTCTACTGCGGCATGATGAATACGCGCTGTAACATCAGAGATATTATTTTGAATGGTCATTATTTTATTCAATATGGTTTATTCAATACTATTTTATTCATGTCATACATGAATAGCGACTGTAGACCATAGTGTAAAGCAAATTACGTTAGAACGGCACCTTTGCATGAGGTTAAGACGAAAAATAACCTCAAATTCACGCAAATTTAAATATGTTGCTCAAACCAGCTTTCAAGGATCACAACAGCAGATGCAGAATCTACTTTTCCTTTACTCAAAGCTCGATAACCACCTTGTTCAAAAAGGCCTGCCTTTGCTTCAACAGTGGAAAGACGTTCATCATGTAATTCGACTTTAACACCAAAACGGCCATGAATTCGATTTGCAAAATTACGGGCTTGGCTTGTGACCAGTTGCTCGGTACCATCCATATTAAGGGGAAGGCCAACAATAACCAACTGAGGTTGCCATTCTTTAAGTAACTTTTCGATTTGTTGCCAATCAGGGCGGCCGTCACTAGCTTTTAGTGAGGTTAATGGTCGTGCGGTACCTGTAATTTCTTGTCCAACGGCCACACCGATACTTTTGGTCCCAAAATCAAAGGCTAACAAAGTTCTTCCAGACATTAAGCATGCCCCGCTTGCATTGAAATAGTATGAATATCAATACCAATTAATTTCGCTGCAGCAGTCCAGCGCTCATGAATTGGTGTGTCAAAAATAAGCTCAGGAGACGCTTCAACGGTTAACCAGCTATTTTCCATGATTTCACGTTCAAGTTGACCAGGTTCCCAGCTTGCATAACCTAGCGCAACTAAGGAGTTTGCGGGGGATAGCTCACCTCCTAAAGTCTCTAAGATATCTTTTGACGTCGTTACCATCACTTCATCATTTAAGTGCAGACTCGATAAAAAGCCTTTTATCGGTGTATGTAAGATAAACCCATGCTCTTCAGCCACGGGACCACCCGCAATGACAGGTTTCTTTAAATTACGATTATCAATTTTATCTGAAATCGTAATTTCGAGTTTTTTAAGCATCGTATCGACAGAAAAATCATCAATAGGCTTGTTAATCACAATCCCCATCGCCCCTTTTTCATTGTGCTCACACACATAAACGACCGACTGCTCAAAATAAGGGTCTGTTAAGGATGGCATGGCGATAAGAAAATGGTTTTGCAGATTCAAACTTAGACTCCAGCAAATTTAAAACAATTGAGAGAACACAATAAAAGGCAAACTTATAGGTGGTAAATAAAACGGATGGCTTTTATTGTGTGAAAATAATAAAAGCCATCAGTGAAGATAAACCACTATAAATTATTTATTGAGACGGCGTTCAATGGCATCCATTAACATACCTGTAATGGAGATATCAAATGCGGCTTCAATTTCCCGCGCACATGTTGGGCTGGTCACGTTAATTTCGGTTAAACGGTCACCAATGATATCAAGGCCAACAAAAATTAAGCCTTTTTCTTTTAATGTTGGCGCTACGGCACGTGCAATGGCCCAGTCACTTTCACTTAATGGACGAGCTTCCCCACGGCCACCCGCTGCAAGGTTACCTCGGGTTTCACCTTGAGCTGGAATTCGTGCTAAGCAATAAGGAACAGGTTCACCATCCACTACCAAGACACGTTTATCACCATCTTTAATTGCGGGTAGGAAGTTTTGTGCCATGCAGTAACGGGAACTATGCTCCGTTAACGTTTCGATGATTACGCCCACATTTGGGTCATCTTGTTTAAGACGGAAAATCGAAGCACCACCCATACCATCTAGTGGTTTGAATATAACATCCCCATGTTTTTGGTGAAATTCTCTCAACTTTTGTGGGCTGCGTGTGACCAATGTGTCCGGTGTTAACTCAGCAAACCAAGCTGTAAAGAGTTTTTCATTGCAGTCACGTAGGCTTTGCGGTTTATTCACAACTAAGGTGCCAGCTTGTTCTGCTCTTTCTAGAATATAAGTCGCATAGATAAATTCAGTATCAAATGGGGGGTCTTTCCGCATTAAAATGGCATCAAGTGAACTTAGGGGGATGTCTTGTTCCCCATGAAATTCATACCATTTTTCTGGGTTTTCTTCGACTGTCACGATTTTTGTTTGTGCGCGAGCTTCACCTTGGTGTAAATACAGGTCATTCATTTCCATATAATGGATTTCATAACCTCGACGCTGAGCTTCCAGCATCATTGCAAAACTGGTGTCTTTCTTGATTTTGATGGATGAAATAGGATCCATCACTATACCGAGCTTGATCATTTTTTCTCCTTACCCCAGATCACCTAAGCGCACTTGTAGTGCTGTGATAGCGGTTAGCGCAGTCGTTTCTGTTCGTAATACTCGAGGCCCTAACAGTATATCGGTAAATTGATAATTTGCTGTCATGGCAATTTCGTCTGCTGACAAGCCACCTTCAGGGCCAATCAACAATCGTACTTTCTTCAGTTCAGTGGGTAACGTATTAATACTTTCTGTTGCCCTTGGGTGCAAATTGACTTTAAAAGCACCATCATTTTCCGCACACCAGGCTTCAAGGGTTTGGACTGGGCGAATTTCTGGAATTCGGTTGCGGCCACATTGTTCACAGGCGGCAATCGCAATTTTTTGCCATTGCAGTAATTTTTTCTCGAGCCGTTCGCCATCTAAGCGAACACCGCAACGTTCTGATAACAAAGGTGTTATTGTATTAACTCCGAGTTCGACAGATTTTTGGATGGTAAATTCCATTTTTTCCCCACGAGACATGACCTGCCCGAGGTGTAAATCGAGAGGGGATTCTCTATCGTCAATCTGGCTATTTTCAATGTGTACGAATACATTTTTTTTAGTAGCTTCAGTAATTTCAGCACTAAAGGTTTGATTGCTGCCATCAAAAAGTTCGAGTTTTTGGCCCGCAGTCATGCGTAGTACCCGACCTACATGGTTTGCAGCATCATCACCAAGAGAAATTGTTGTGTTTATTTGAAGAGGCTCTGGGTGATAAATGCGTGGAACGCGCATAGCTTTTCCTTAGTACCGACTGGGTTAATAAATAATATAACTTTGATGAATATGGGGGTTGAATTGTTAAACTCAAGCGCTGCTACCTAGTTTATAACGAAATAGTGACCTTTTATAGTATGTCTGTGCCATAAGTGACATCTTAAACAGTGATGAAAGTAAACGAGAAGATCATGATATTCGAATAAACCGACTCTACTCAACGGAATTAAAGTGTTGGGGATAGCAGAAATTCACAGTATATTTATTTTTATCTCCATAAAGGAATAAGGAGTTAATATGAGGGAGTTACTCTGTACTTTAATATCATCGGTTATATCTATTATTTCGCCGTCTGAGCAATTTACATTATCATGTCAAAATGATAAATCTATCAATATTATTGATTTTGTTTGTATTTTATTTTCTTTATTTATGCTGTTAATATCCTTTTTTACGACTAAAAAACTACTTATTTATTTACCGGTTGTCCATTTTGATAAATCCAAAATTATTATTAAAAATACCGTTTTACTTCTAATATATAGTGCGCTAATTTTTGTAATTTATTATTCATCTAATAATTTACGTATTATTTTGTTTTTAACATTATATATTAATCTAATAACACCATTATTTATCATTGATAATAAAATAGGTTATCTCCCTGATATTCTTACGTACCCATTATTATGGTTAGGGGTGCTATATCAAATTCACTTACCAAGTGGGAATGTAGTCTCAGCTATTTATGCAGTACTGATCAGTTACTTAGTGATGTTAATGGTGGTTACATTGGTTGAGAAACAAACTTATCAACCACAAATGGGGAGAGGGGATTTTAAACTCGTTGCAGCTTGTTCGGCCTGGCTTGGAGTTTGGGAGTTACCTTACTTTTTGGGCACTGCCGCAGGGCTGGGGCTATTACAATATTGGGTAACGTATGGGCTATTGCCTAAAATATCCCCAAAGAAGCAACTGGCAAATCTAGCCCACACAGAGGCATTATCTGGGGTGCAAATAGCTAAAACAGCGAAGACGATTCCATTTGGCCCCGCATTAATTATTAGTGCTAGCACATGGTTGTATTTATCAATAATTGAATATTAAATTAAATGACAACCTTATGCGTATATTTGAAAAGCGGCTTATTAAAAAGGGTGATTATTAAGGCGCTGCGGTTACCAAAGAATCTAAAAACTGCTGCCATTTACTTGGCTCACCGAGGTAATTCTGTAATGGAACACGTAACCATTTACCCTGTTGTTGTATTAACAGAGTTGGAAAACCAGATGCCCCTGACTGCGCTAATAGTGCCTTACTGCTTGTGATATGATTGGCGGTTTCATGTTGTTCGCACTCGCTGTAGTCAGACACATACTGTGTTACATCAAGGTCGATATCTTTAGCGAGGTCAAGAAGCACTGCAGTATCTTTAATGTGGCGTCCTGAAATATAGTGCGCTTTTTGGATGGCTTTAAGCATCTCAAAGCCTTTGCTTTGCTTGGTTGCAGCCAATATAGCGGTTTGTGGTGGTGTTGAGTCCATAACCAAATTAGGTTCGTGTAGCATCTTTATATAGTCATCACCAAATACTTGCCCTGTCATGGATGCAATACGCTTATCAGATTGCAGAATATATTGGCGAAAATTATCATCTAAATGTAGGCGAGCATTGCCAGCTAACATACCACCACCATGCATTTCAATGTTGATACTTGGGTGTTGGTTGGCAATTTCGATTAAAGGCGCAGCGGCGTAGCACCAGCCGCAATAAGGGTCATAAATATAGTGTAGGGTGATGTTGCTCATAATCGTTCTCTCTATTTGATCTTTTTAAGTAATTTGAGTTAAGTTGTATCATTATCATCAAAAAATTAATACCACTATCATTAGGTTAAATCAGCCAAATTGCTTTTAGTCATTCAGTGAGTTGCTACGGAACATACCGCGCAAAATGGCTGTAATAGTGAGTATTACTTGGTTATTGAGGCCACTGCATTTCGCCTTTAACAACTTTTGCACTAAGCTCTAAACTTGATTTGTCATCTAATTGTGGATATTTTACCGCAACTTTTTGGATGAGTTCATCTGAGTTTTTACTTGTTTTTGCTGCATTTTCAAAATCTTGTAAGTATTTTTGAGTAAAAGAAACCGTACTTTTATCTAATTTAGATGCTCCCGTAAAGTGACCGGGAACAACCATTGTTGGGTTCAGTGCTTTGATGTCTTTTAATGTTTGCTGCCAATTTTTACGTGACTCTTCTGTTTGTGTATCTGCTACCCAAACATGAATATTGTCAGAAACAATAACGCCCCCCACAACGGCTTTTAATGATGGAACCCAGACATAAGTTCTATCTGGCGAAGCGCCATCAAGGCCTTTAATTTCAAGCCGTTCACCATCAACTGTGAAGCTATTTCCTTTAATAACCTCAGGGACAATAATATGGGTAGGCGCTTCATCTTTTAATACACCGCCCCAGTAAGCCAGTTTGCCATCTTTAGTTGCTTTAATGGCTTCAACTGTGTTTGCTGTCGCGACCACTTTAGCTTCAGGGAAGGCGTTTGTTAGGGTATCGAGCCCAAAATAGTAATCAGGATCTGAGTGGCTAATATAAATCGTGGTTAATTTCTTGTTGAGCTTTTTAATTTTATCAACCAATTGTTGTGCATCATTTTTTTGAAATTGTGCGTCAATTAACACCACTTCACTTGAGCCGCTAATAATTTCAGAGGAAACCGGAAATACACTGTTATTTCCAGGATTATAAACATCTAATGTTAGTGTTTCAGCTTGAGCCAAATTCATCGTTGTAGCGAATAACACGGTTGCAGCTAATAAGGTAAATTTCATTTTGTATCCTAAAATAAAGTTATACAGGAAAGCTTGTTTTTTGCATGTCGTGTATATTAAATTGCAATGATGAGATGAAAAACCCCATAATTAGGTGTTGTTTGTTGCATAATTCAGTCAAATGAGAGTGGTATGGATAGATTAAAGGCAGCAGAAGTATTTATTACTATCGTTGGACAAGGCAGTCTGAGTGGGGCAGCAGAAAAATTAGAGATGTCGAGAGCGATGGTGACTCGCTATTTGTCGGAAATGGAACAATGGGCGGGAGTGCGTTTATTAAATCGTACCACGCGGAAATTAAGTTTAACTTCAGCGGGGGAAGGGGTATATCAACAATCTTTGCAACTTAATGCTATTTCCCAAATGGTCCCTGTGCAGCAAGAGCTTGATGCAAAAGCATTATCTGGTTTAGTGCGCATTAGTTGCTCACAATCTATTGCCCAAAGTGCGCTTTCTGTGGCTATTGCTGAGTTTATGAAACTCTATCCGAATATGGCTATAGATATGCAAATATCGAATAAATCAGTTAATTTAATAGAGGAACGAATTGACTTGGCTATCCGTATTACTAATCAACTGGAGCCGAGTTTAATCGCAAAACCATTATCAACTTGCCATTCTGTCATTTGTGCTTCACCTGATTTTTTAAAAGGGAAAAAACATCCCGAAAAACCAGAAGATTTAGTTTTACTCGATTGCTTAACCTACAATTTTTTTGGTCGTAGCTTATGGGTATTTGAAAAAGCAGGTATGCAGCATAGTGTATTGGTTGATGGGCGATTAAGTGCGAATGAATCTGTATTTCTCGCTGAGGCAACATTGCAGGGTGCAGGTATCTCTATGCAACCATATTATTCTGTTGCTGATCATTTGGCCTCTGGGGCGTTAGTTCAACTATTACCTGAATATACGCCAATGCCTCTAGGCATTTACGCTGTGTATACGAGTCGGCAAAAAATGCCAACTGCATTGAGGGTGGTGATTGATTATCTCGCTAATTGGTTTGCAACTTCACCTCACTGGCAGTTATTGATGCAACAGCGCGGAAATTAGCTGGGTTTTTATTTGATTAAAGTTATCCTTTAAATGTTGAGTAAAAATATTGGTCAATTGTGATGAAGGGCGGTGAATAGGTTTTATCAAGCTAACGGTAAAAGGAATGGAAAAGCTGAGTGGGCGCAGAGCTAACTTCCCAGCAGATTGTTGATGAAAATCTAATGCAGTTAAAGGGTTAACAATAGAAATACCAATCCCTTTTAGTGCCATAGCGCAAATAGATGATGCTGAATGCGTTTCCATTACCATTTTGCGCTCGACATGGTGCTCCGCAAAAGTTGAGTCAATTAACTGACGATAGCTGTCAGTTAATGATAGGCTAATAAAACGTTGGCCTTGAAAATCGTTGGGGGTTAGGACTTTTTTTTGAGCTAAAGGGTGACTTGCGGGTAAGACACACACTTCATTTAAACTTCCCAGTGTTTGTTGTTCAGTTCCAGGTGGCATTTGCAAATGTTCTGTTAAACCGAAATCGTAACGCTGAGCGGACAACCATTCTTCTAAAACAGGAGACTCTTGCGGGATCACTGTGATGCTGACATCAGGGTAATTTTCCATAAACGATTGGCAAACATGGGGCAATAAAGATTGCGCGAAAGCAGGTAAACAGGTTATCGAGATTTGGGCATGTTCGAAGCGTCGAATAGTTTCCGCTGAGTTTTTAATGCGCTCCAAACCATAATAAGAGCGTTCGACTTCTTCAAGAAACCGTAACCCTTGTACTGTTGGCTGTAGACGTCCTTTGACCCTATCGAATAATTTAAACTGTAAAAGGTATTCTAAGCGAGCAAGTTCACGGCTGATAGTTGGTTGTGAGGTGTTTAGCAGCGCAGCGGCTTCCGTCAGGTTGGGGGCAGTCATTACAGCACGGAATATTTCAATGTGCCGCCATGAAATAGCTTGCATAGGAAGTCCTTAAATAAAGTCTATATCAAATATGAATAGACTTTAGCAAAATAGATATTTTTTTTCCCGTATTATTCTTTGAATAATAGCTTTTAATATAATAAAAACTTGCAAACGAGAAAGACAATGACTTCATTCGCAACGACAACAAGCCAATATTTAACACCTGAATATCTACGTGTATTACCTGAGCAGTACGGTAGCCCTGTTTGGGTTTATGATAGCGCGGTGATTATTGAACGTATCAAGCAATTACAAGTTTTTGATACCGTCCGCTTTGCACAAAAAGCATGTTCGAATATTCATATCCTGCGCTTAATGAAACAACAGGGCGTTAAAGTCGATTCAGTTTCCTTAGGGGAGATTGAACGTGCGCTGGTGGCAGGGTTCCAGCCTGGGCGTGAGAACTCAGAAATCGTCTTTACAGCGGATGTGCTCGATAGAGCCACATTAGCGAAAGTGACTGAGCTAGATATCCCTGTGAATGCAGGCTCGGTTGATATGCTTGAGCAAATTGGCGAGCAAAAAGCTGGCCATCCTGTTTGGTTACGCATCAACCCTGGTTTTGGTCACGGCCATAGCCAAAAAACCAATACTGGTGGTGAAAATAGTAAGCACGGTATTTGGCATGAAGATTTACCTGCAGCGTTAGAGAAAATTCACCATTACAATTTATCGCTAGTTGGTATTCATATGCATATTGGCTCAGGGGTTGATTATCAACATCTTGCAGATGTGTGTGATTCTATGGTGGCGTTAGTCACAACTGCAGGGGTTGACCTTCATGCCATTTCAGCAGGTGGTGGGTTATCAACCCCTTATCGTGAAGGTGATGAATTAATCGATGTGCAGCATTATTACAGCTTATGGGATAACGCTCGCCAACGTATCGAGCAACACTTAGGGCACAAAATTGAACTTGAAATAGAACCCGGCCGCTATTTAGTTGCTGAGTCTGGGGTACTATTAGCAGAAGTGCGAGCCGTTAAAGACATGGGTAGTCGCCACTATGTGCTTGTAGACAGTGGTTTTAATGACCTAATGCGTCCAGCGATGTATGGCAGTTATCACCATATTTCGGTATTACCGATGGATGGACGTAACGTTGATGGGGCCCAACTAAAAGACACAATTGTTGCTGGCCCACTGTGTGAATCAGGAGATGTATTTACCCAGTTAGAGGGTGGTTTAGTGGTAACCCGTGCTTTACCCGAGGTGAAAGTTGGCGATTTTCTGGTTTTTCATGACACTGGCGCTTACGGTGCATCCATGTCATCAAACTACAATAGCCGTCCATTATTACCCGAAGTGATGTTTGTAAATGGTAAGCCGCAATTGATTCGCCGCCGCCAAACGATTGAAGAGCTATTGGCTCTGGAATTGTAATGTTTTAAATATTATTAAAATAACGGTAAAAAGCCAGCTGTGATTTAGCTGGCTTTTTTGGTTTATTTTAGGAGTAAGTTTGCTGTTTAGATTATTTACAATTTCTGTTTTTGTGTGAGAATGAAATTATAATTTAATTTTATAAATTCTATTCATTTGAATATATGCAAAAAAAACTATTTCTACTAGCTGTTTTATTATCAGGGTGTCATTCTGATGAGAATCAAAAATATAGCTTGATGCCATCATATAGAATGTTGAACTTTAACTATAGCTCTGAATTTATAAACTATGATCCACTTATTAATAAGAAAACACCTACGCCAAGAAATCAATTTTATTTTAATCAACTAATGAATAGTGCTAGCAGTGGGGACTCGAACAGTAATTTGTTATTATTTAAATTATTCTATAAGGATTCTAATTGTAATGGTGTTTATTTAAATAATTTGAAACCTGACTTAACGTGTTTAAAAGCCTTGGAATACTTAATTGAATCAATAAAACAAAATAAAAATAACAGTTTGGCTTTGTATGAATTAAGTCAACTTTATTATCAAGGGGTTGTATTTGAACGAAATAAGGAGAAGGCTGTTTCTATATTGGATACAGTCATTCATAAAGGAGGGAAGGATGCGTTATTGGTTTGTGATTATTTAGTTCACATTACGTTGTTTGATGAAAACAGAAAAATTAAAGATATTAATAAAGCTCGTTATTATGCTGACCTTGGTGCAAGGCATGGTAGTGAAAAATGTAAAAAATATCGTAATGATATTGATGAGTATATTAATAAAAATTAAAGGGAAATAGATGAATATATCTAATGAAAATTATGTTCCGCAACATTACTTACAAGTAATAAATGAAGGGGATACAAAATATTTTGACTTAAATAGTAGTGGTTTTACTGATTATGGAGGGCCTAGCTTTACGATATTTGTTGCCCCACCAAACAGTCAGTTTATTGATGTCGTTGGTGATAATACCAATATTAATGAGTCCACATTTGGACATGTATTTATTGGGATTAAAGGTATAAATCCACAAAGTAATCAATATGAAAGTGTCACAGTAGGCTATAGTGCGGGTAATAGTTATCTTACAAATTCAGATAATATTTCATTCGATGACCATAATCGCTATCCAGAAGCATCATCTTTGACAATTGCAGGGCAAGGTCATTTTTTTCATAATGACCTAAATAATTTATTTAATAAATATAATTCCATGAAGAGTAATTCATCAGATAATAAAGACTATAATCTTCTATCAAATAATTGTATTGACTTTATAAATGACTTTCTCCAAGAATCAGGTATTGAAAGTATAAAGCTACCAAATAGTCCAAAGGAAATTTTAAAGAAAATAAAGTTGGTAGCATCAGATTATGAGACTCCATTGATTATTGACTTGAACCATGATGGAGTAAAAACACTTTCTGACAGTGTTGGGGTTGTTTTTAAATTTAAGGGCAATGAAAAAGTAACAGGTTGGGTTGATCCTAATGATGCTTTATTAGTTATGGATAAAAATAATGATGGAGTTATTAATGACTCTAGCGAATTGTTTGGGGATGATTATTGCAAAGATGACGGGTCACTTTCATTAAATGGGTTTGATGGGTTATTAGATATTGACAGTAATAACGATAGTGTTGTTAATCATGATGACCTTAAATGGCATGCTCTTAAATTATGGCAAGATAAAAATAGTGATGGTAAAACACAGGTTGGTGAATTATTAACTTTAGATGAGATTGGGATTTTATCAATAAAGTTAAATTATTCTAAATCTGCATATGTTGATAAAAATGCGAATCAACATAAATTAATATCTGAAGTGATATGGTCTGATGGTCGTAAGTCAGATGTCGTTGATGTATGGTTCAAACAAAAAAATAAAAGTTCAACAAATAACCGACTGGCAGAAATAATATCATCATTTAATGATGATACACCTATTGAGTTAATTAATAGATCAGATTGCTCAATAGTAGGTATTAATTTCCTTATAGCAGCTAGAGGTATCGATATTTTATTATAGGTTAATATGAATAAAATATTAGTTGTTTTAATTATTATTCTAACTGGTTGTGGAAAACAGTTAGGTAATCACGCTAGTGTAAATGGAAATATTGTTAAAATCCCTTCTTACAGAATGTTAAATTTTTCAATGTATAACATTCGAGATACAGGTGATGAAAAGCTCTTTCGTTCAATGAAGCCAATTCGAACGCCCCAAGATTTTATTGAATTACAAAAAAAAGCGAGTAAAGGTGATGTTAAAAGCCATTATTTTTTATTTTTGCTCTACTTCGATGATTCTGCTTGTTCAGTAAGGTCGTTAAAGAGTAGCAAGCGAGTTGCTGATGAAAATTGCACAATAGCATTAATGCATTTGAAGAAAACAGTGGAAATTGAGCCTGGTTTTCAGTTTGGTTTATATAAACTAGCCTATTTTAATCAATATGGTATTGGCATGCCGGTTAATTTAGATGAATCAATAAATTATTGGGAAAAATTAATAAAAATAGAAGGGTGTTATCGGCAGTTAGCGTTAGAGACTGCCTCTGAAATCTATTTTTACGAATTTGGAAAAATAGACAAAGCAAAAGAGTATCTAACAATTTGCGCAAATGGAGGAGGGGAGATTTGCCAATTTAAGCTAGGTGACTGGGATAATAAAATTAAATTACGACCTTATATATTAGAGGCCAAACAATGAGCAAACTCCTCGGGTATTTAGAAAATTGATGTGTAATTTGCACTAATAAAAAACTCAAGGGGCGAATAACTCCTTGAGTTTTTTTATTACTTAATAATTAGTCAAGCCGCTTTCTTTTTCTTACTGGTTTCTTCATCTGACGGTTCATTTGGTGACTTTTTTGTCGGAAGTACACCCAAATCATCAAACTCAAACTCATCGACGTTAATCGTCCGTAACCGACTTGCTTCTGCTTTGCGCAAGATATCAGCTTCTTCTTGTGTAATTACATTTTCAGGAAGTAGTTGGTCTGCAAGTTTATCTAAGCGAGTAAAGCTGAGTTTACGCTCTTTCAGGCGGCAGATGCGCTCAAAGATTGGTTCAGCAGCAATGATATCGAGCAGAGCTTGGTTTACAAGGCCATGAGGGTTGTTTTCCGTAGGTGTTAAATACTGCCCACGGCCCAGTCTGTCACGTGTTTCTGATGGTTCCATCAGAATTTGAGCCAGTTTATGGTCTAGTCGGTCTGATGGTGTTGACATCGCACGGCCAGTAGGGAACAGCGTGATGCGCATTACCCCTGCAACCAACTTGTTAGGGAAGTTTTTCAGGAGATCATCCATCGCTTTTTCTGATTGATATAAACAATCTTGAACAGCCCATTTCACTAATGGTAAGTCTGCTTTTTGACGACCTTCATCTTCATAACGTTTTAAGGTTGCAGATGCGAGATACAAGTTGCTTAAAATATCTCCTAAGCGAGCAGAGATACGTTCACGACGTTTCAAGCTACCCCCTAACACACCCATGGCAACATCGGATAGTAATGCTAAGTTGGCACTTTGGCGGTTTAGCATTTGATAGTAACGGCGCGTTTCATCTTTGGTTGGCGTATGACTTCCGCGACCATTGGTTAAACCAAGCCAGAAGCTACGGAATTGGTTACTAACCACATGACCAATATGCCCAAATACGGCTTTATCGAATTTATGTAAGTTATTATCCTGTGCTGCGGCCATTTCTTCTAATACGAATGGATGGCAACGGATAGCCCCTTGACCGAATATGATCATACTGCGGGTTAGGATATTTGCCCCTTCAACCGTAATGGCGATAGGTGCGCCTTGGTAGGCTCTGGCAACAAAGTTTGAATCCCCAAGACAGATTCCTTTACCACCTGTAATATCCATGGCATCAATAATGGCGCGCTGGCCACGGTGTGTACAGTGGTATTTAACAATAGCGGATAGAACGGCAGGTTTCTCACCTAACATAATTCCAGAGGTGATGAGAGTTGCTGCTGCATCCATCAGATAGGTATTACCTGCGATGCGAGCTAGTGGTTCTTCAATACCTTCCATTTTACCAATCGGTAATTTGAATTGACGACGAATATAAGAGTAAGCTCCTGTCGCGATAGCGATACTCTTCAAACTACCTGTTGAGTTCGATGGTAATGTAATACCACGACCGACAGAAAGACACTCAACTAACATTCTCCAGCCTTGGCCTGCCATTTTTGGCCCACCGATAATGTAATCGATTGGAACAAAAATATTTTTTCCGCGTGTAGGGCCATTCATAAATGGAATATTGAGTGGGAAGTGGCGATGACCAATTTCAACGCCAGGGGTATTAGTTGGAATGAGTGCACAGGTGATACCAAGGTTTTTCTCGCCACCTAATAGTTTATCAGGGTCTGAAAGTTTGAATGCGAGGCCTAATACCGTGGCAATTGGTGCTAAGGTAATATAGCGTTTGTTCCATGTTAAGCGCATTCCTAATACTTGCTCGCCTTGCCATTCACCCATACAAACGACACCTGAGTCTGGGATAGCGCCGGCATCGGAACCTGCCTCTGGGCTGGTTAATGCAAAGCACGGAATTTCCTCACCTGTAGCTAAGCCTGGTAAATAGCGTTGTTTTTGTTCATCAGTACCGTAATGTTGCAGTAATTCACCCGGACCTAATGAATTTGGTACCCCTACGGTGATAGCTAGAATACCGGAGACACCAGCGAGTTTTTGTAGAACCTGAGACTGTGCATATGCAGAGAACTCTAGACCACCGTATTCTTTTTTGATGATCATCGCGAAGAAGCGGTGATCACGCAGGTATTGCCACACTTCAGGCGTTAGGTCTGCCAGTTCATGGCTCACTTCGAAGTCGTTGACCATGCCACAAACGGTTTCAACAGGCCCATCAATAAAAGCTTGTTCTTCTGCGGTTAGCTGTGGTTTTGGGTAATTATGCAGTTTATTCCAATCTGGCGCTCCGCGGAAAAGGTCACCTTCCCACCACGTTGTTCCTGCGTCAATGGCTTCCTTTTCTGTGCTTGACATAGGAGGCATGACTTTTTGGAACATTTTCATCGCGCGGATAGAGAAAAGCGATTGGCGTACGGGAGTGAAGACAAAAGGAAATAATACCAAGGCAACTGGCAGTAACATCCAGTAGCTCCAAATATTGATGACTCCCATAACCGCGGTATAAGCCAATAATAATACTGAGCTAAAAACCAAAGATGTTTTGTGATAACAAAGTACGCCGATTAAGGCGAGAAATAACACGATGCTGAGAAGGATCATAGCGAAGCTCCTGTCTACTTGTAAGAGGTCTGACCTGTTTGTTGCTTTAATCTATACCTATTAATAAAGAATTAGCAATATATTTACATCCTAATTACAACTTAGCTCACAAAAACGTCATATAAAGGAAAGTATCGTAGTAATTTATATTATCGGCTCTATGAAAAGTCAGGTTATTGGCTATGAGTCACGATGAATTTTGTCGATAGGGTCAAGACAGCACAATCAAAAGTAGAAACAAAATTATCCCTGTGCAACAATCTGACTATTAAAGATTAATTACTGATATCTATCTGAGTTTTGCCATGGAGCGACATTTTTCTTTTAGGATGATCTGGATATGAATTAATCATGCTTTCTATAACGTATTCTTAATTAAGAGGAAATCTCATGTATCAAGACCTAATCCGCGGTGAGCTGACAGAAGCGGCCGAGACGTTATCGAATTTCCTTAGCGATGATGCCAATATTGCTGCTATCCAACAGGCTGCCGTTTTACTGGCTGACTCTTTTAAAGCGGGTGGCAAAGTATTATCTTGTGGTAATGGGGGCTCTCACTGTGATGCAATGCATTTCGCTGAAGAATTAACAGGGCGTTATCGCGAAAACCGTCCGGGCTATCCTGCGATTGCAATTTCAGATGTGAGCCATTTATCTTGCGTGAGTAATGACTTCGGTTATGAGTATGTTTTTTCACGTTTTATTGAAGCCGTTGGCATGAAAGGTGATGTTTTACTTGGAATTTCTACCTCTGGAAATTCTGGGAACATTATTAAAGCGATTGCAGCTGCACGTGAAAAAGGCATGAAAGTCATCACATTAACAGGTAAAGATGGCGGGAAAATGGCGGGAACTGCGGATATTGAAATTCGTGTCCCACACTTTGGTTATGCCGACCGTATCCAAGAAATTCATATTAAAGTTATTCATATCTTAATTCAGTTAATCGAAAAAGAGATGGTGAAATAACGTTATTACTGTTTCAGGAGTTTTTTAAATGTGCGAGTTACTTGGCATGAGTGCCAATGTTCCAACTGATATTTCGTTTAGCCTCAGTGGGTTGATTTCCCGAGGAGGTCAAACGGGCCCACATAAAGATGGCTGGGGAATTACCTTTTATGAGGGGCTCGGGTGTCGCACATTTAAAGATCCTCAACCTAGTTTTTTATCACCTGTCGCTCGCTTTGTGCAGGAATACCCGATTAAATCAGAAAGTATTGTTGCTCATATTCGCCAAGCAAACCGAGGGGATGTGTCGTTAGTGAACACTCACCCCTTTACACGCGAGCTATGGGGGCGTAATTGGACTTATGCGCACAATGGGCAGTTAAAAGGATATCGTACACTGAAAACTGGGCGCTATTGCCCGATAGGCGAAACCGATAGCGAATGGGCATTTTGCTGGATACTTCATCAACTCAGTGAAAAGTATCCACGTAGGCCATCAAATTGGAAAAGTGTGTTCCGTTTTATTGCGACACTAGCTGACCAATTGCGTCATAAAGGTGTATTTAATATGTTGCTGTCCGATGGGCAATATATGATGGCCTTTAGCTCGACGAATTTACATTGGCTAACGCGTAAGGCACCGTTTGGTAAAGCAAAATTACTTGACCAAGATATTGAAATCGATTTCGAGCAGTGCACGACACCTACTGATGTGGTCTCTGTGATTGCAACGCAACCACTCACGGGTAACGAAAACTGGCAGCGAATTGACCCAGGCAATTTTGTCTTATTCTATCTTGGTGAGCGCATATTGTGATTTAGACCCTAACAATTTTGTTGGAGTCTCAGCTTGGTCAATAACCGCATATTTACCTAAAGAGACTGACACCTCAGCAGGCCTTCCTGTGCGGTTGAAATACTCGTAAGCCGGTTGTAATTGTTTCCAGAAAGTATAGTGGCTGGAATTGCGATAGCGCAGCATATTTTCATTTGTCATTTTAAATGGATAAATGCTGACATTAATGACGGACTGTCCACCGAGTAAGGCCGTTTCTACTGTTTGGTAAATCTCGCCCATATATTTGTCTGTCATGGCATAACATCCCACAGAAACGCAACTGCCATGGATCATAAGATAGCTGCCACTATAACCTTGTGCTTTATCAAACTCATTAGGAAAACCAATATTGATAGATCGGTAATACCGACTATTAGGATTGAGCTGTTCGGCAGTAATTTGATAAAATCCTTCTGGACTTTTTAGGTCACCTTCGATTTTTTTGGGGCCTAGCCCGCCAGAAAACTTACAAATTGGGTAAGTTTTCGACAGTTTATATTTTCCTGATGGCGTTTTTTGGTAGAGTTCTAATAAACCTTCTTGCTTAAATATTTGAATAAAAATAGATGAGTTTGAGCTATCCGATACGTTATTATTAAGTAGAAATGAATAGTTACTCGCCTGAATAACAGGAGAATATATGAGTACAAATAAGAAAATTGCACTAAAAAATTTACTTAATTTCATATCTAAGCCATATCAAGAGAATATTATTGAATAAAAAGAGTACATATTTTATGCATTCTAGACGAGTAAATCGAAAATTAATATAGTTTGTTAATAGTTTTTAAATGAACCTTTGTTGTTTAAATAATGAACAAGGATCGATAAATATGAGCTTAAGTATCGATAATACCGAGTTGTTAACAAAAAAATTTAAATATTAATGCAATTTGCTTGAACTATGTCACTTCTATAGCCGGACATAGAGAGTGGGAACTGATAAAATTATGGTTGGCAGAAGATAAAATTTAGTAACAATTATGTGAGAATACCTGCTTAAGTGATGCCTATTGCTTGAGCTATTTTTTATTTAATGAGTCGCTATCATTCATTGCTGAATCGTTAGCTTAGGGTTTAACTGATAAACTTGTGCAGATCTTATGATTAAAATTAAAAAAGGCCTCAACCTTCCTATTGCAGGTGAGCCAGCCCAAGTGATAGAAGACGGCCCGAAAATTCAACACGTAGCTGTGCTAGGTGAGGAATATGTCGGAATGCGTCCTTCGATGCTGGTTAAAGAAGGTGAGCGTGTAGTTAAAGGACAGGTTCTTTTTGAAGATAAAAAGAACCCAGGGGTTTTATTTACAAGCCCAGCCTGCGGTAAAATTGTTGCTATTCATCGTGGTGAGCGTCGTGTGCTTCAATCTGTTGTCATCGAAATTGATGGCGATGAACAAGAAACTTTTGCAGCTTATACTCGTGATGAGCTATCTACATTAACGCAACAACAAGTCGAAGAAAACTTGATAAAATCGGGTTTGTGGACTTCTTTAAGAACGCGTCCATTTAGCCGTTCTCCACAACCGGGTTCTTCACCTATCGCTATTTTTGTCACTGCAATGGACACCAATCCACTTGCAGCGGATCCTGTTTTAGTTATTCAAGAGCAAGAACAAGCATTTAACGATGGGCTTTTGGTTCTAAGCCGCTTAACAGAAGGTAAAATCCATGTTTGTCATGGAGAGGGAGACTTACCGAAGAATACGGCTCATAACCAAATTTCTTATACCCAATTTACAGGGCCGCATCCTGCAGGTTTAGTGGGAACTCATATTCATTTCTTAGAACCTGTTAGTATCAAGAAAAAAGTTTGGAGCCTTAATTACCAAGACGTTATCGCTATTGGTAAGCTATTTGTTACGGGTCACCTATATACAGACCGCGTGATTTCATTAGCAGGGCCACAAGTTGAAAAGCCTCGTCTTCTGCGTACTCGCCTAGGTGCTGATTTATATGAATTAACACAAGGTCAGCTTAAAGCGGGTGAAAACCGTATTATTTCAGGTTCAGTCCTTTGGGGCGTGACATGTGATGATACTCATCACTATCTTGGTCGTTTTCACAATCAAGTCTCAGTGTTAGCCGAAGGTCGCAATAAAGAATTATTTGGCTGGATTATGCCTGGTGTTAATAAGTTTACGATTACGCGTACCACAATCGGGCACTTCTTGAAAAATAAACGCTTTAATTTCACAACGACAATGAATGGTGGCGAGCGTTCGATGGTACCAATTGGTAATTACGAGCGAGTCATGCCCCTCGATATCATGGTCACTCATTTGTTGCGCGATCTCCTCGCTGGAGACACTGATACATCACAAGAATTGGGCTGTTTAGAGTTGGACGAAGAAGATTTAGGTTTATGTACCTATGTTTGCCCAGCGAAATATGAATATGGTCCAGTGCTACGTGATGTTCTGACCAAGATTGAGCTAGAAGGGTGATTCCATGGGTCTGAAAAATTTATTTGAAAAGTATGAGCACCATTTTGAGCCCGGTGGAAAGCTAGAAAAATACTATGCGTTATTTGAAGCAGTTTCGACTGTTTTTTATACGCCGGGTACGGTAACAAAAGGGCGTTCTCATGTCAGGGATACCATCGACCTGAAACGTATGATGATATTGGTGTGGCTAGCGGTTTTCCCAGCGATGTTCTGGGGAATGTATAACGTTGGTAACCAAGCCATCCCAGCTTTGCACCAATTATATAGCGGGGCTGAGTTACAGCAAGTTCTCGCGAGTGATTGGCATTATAGCTTAGCGCAGTTTTTAGGTGCATCACTTTCGATGGATGCAGGGTGGGGAAGTAAAATGCTGCTAGGAGCAGTATATTTCCTTCCTATTTATGCTGTCGTTTTCTTAGTCGGTGGTTTCTGGGAAGTCTTATTCGCCATGATCCGCGGCCATGAAATTAACGAAGGCTTCTTTATTACCTCGATTCTATTTGCCTTGATTGTGCCACCAACCATTCCTTTATGGCAGGCTGCATTAGGTATCACTTTCGGGGTTGTTGTTGCGAAAGAAATTTTTGGCGGTACTGGGCGTAACTTCTTAAACCCAGCATTAGCTGGCCGTGCTTTCTTATTCTTTGCTTATCCTGCTCAAATATCAGGTGACTTAGTTTGGACTGCTGCTGATGGCTTCTCTGGTGCGACACCATTATCACAATGGGCAACAGGTGGTGAGCATGCCCTAATGAACACGGTGACTCATGAGCCTATTACTTGGATGCAAGCCTTTTTAGGTAATATGCCAGGTTCAATTGGTGAAGTGTCAACACTGATGTTGTTTATTGGTGGTGCTCTTATCATGTTCTTCCGTATCGCATCATGGCGTATTGTTGCTGGCGTGATGGTTGGCATGATTGCAATGTCCTACCTATTCAATGCTATTGGCTCTGATACGAACCCGTTATTTGCCATGCCATGGTGGTGGCACATGGTACTTGGTGGCTTCGCATTCGGTATGATTTTTATGGCGACAGACCCGGTATCAGCGTCTTTCACAGACAAAGGTAAATGGGCGTACGGCATTCTGATCGGTGTAATGTGTGTTCTTATCAGGGTTGTTAACCCAGCTTATCCAGAAGGGATGATGCTGGCGATCCTATTCGCCAACCTGTTTGCTCCTCTGTTTGACTATCTGGTCGTTCAAGCAAATATTAAGCGGAGAAAAGCTCGTGGCTAATGAAAAACCAATGAATAACGATAGCGTCGGCAGAACATTTCTAGTTGTTTTTATTCTTTGTCTAGTTTGCTCTATTGTCGTCGCAGGGGCTGCAGTTGGTCTAAAACCACAGCAGCAAGAACAGATTCAGTTAGATACTCAACGTAATATTTTAAGTGTTGCTGGCTTGCTGCAACCTAAAATGACCGCTGAGGAAGTTCAAGATGTATATAAGGATCGTATCGAACCTAAACTTTTGAATTTTAAAACTAATGAATTATCTGATAGCACTAGCCGTTATGACTTAAATAGCGAGCTACGTAGCGAAGAAACGAGTATTGCACTCTCTCCTGCGGAAGATATTGCAAAAATTCGCCGTCGTGCCAATAGCGCTGAAATCTATTTGGTTAAAGATGAAGCAGGAAAAGTATCACAAATTATTTTACCTGTTTACGGCTCTGGTTTGTGGTCTGTCATGTATGCCTTTATTGCGGTAGATGTAGATGGTGTCACCTCTCGTGGTATCACTTATTATGCACATGGTGAAACACCAGGGCTGGGCGGTGAGGTTGATAACCCTCAGTGGAAAGCCCAATGGCCAGGTAAAAAACTGTTCAATGAGCAGGGGGTTCCGGCAATTAAAATCGTGCGCGGTGGTGCGACAGATAACCCATTCGGTATCGACGGCCTTTCAGGTGCGACTCTAACATCAAACGGAATCCAGCATATGTTTGATTTCTGGTTAGGGGATAACGGTTTTGGTCCGTTCCTGAAAAAAGTACGTGAAGGAGCGCTGAATAATGGCTGATTCAAAAGAAGTAAAACGCGTCCTACTTGGGCCGTTATTGGATAACAACCCAATTGCTTTACAGGTATTAGGGGTTTGTTCTGCACTGGCAGTGACAACGAAGTTAGAAACAGCACTCGTTATGACGATTGCTGTAACCTTAGTGACGGCATTTTCTAACTTCTTTATTTCACTCATCAGGAATTATATTCCGAGCAGCGTACGTATTATCGTTCAAATGGCAATCATTGCTTCCTTAGTTATTGTGGTTGACCAAATTTTACGTGCATATGCCTATGAAATATCAAAACAACTTTCTGTATTTGTTGGCTTGATTATTACTAACTGTATCGTAATGGGGCGTGCTGAAGCTTATGCAATGAAAGCACCTCCAATTGAAAGCTTCATGGACGGTATTGGTAATGGTCTAGGTTATGGTGTGATCCTTGTCTTAGTCGGCTTTTTACGTGAGTTATTTGGTTCCGGCAAATTGTTTGGTATCACAGTTTTTGAATCACTACAAACCGGTGGTTGGTACATGCCAAATGGCCTGTTCCTCCTCGCGCCAAGTGCATTCTTTATCATCGGTATGCTGATTTGGGGGTTACGTACCCTGAAACCAGCTCAGGTAGAGAAGGACTAATCACATGGAACACTATATTAGCCTGTTTGTTAAAGCCATTTTTATTGAAAATATGGCATTAGCATTTTTCTTGGGAATGTGTACTTTCCTTGCGGTATCGAAGAATGTAAAAACTGCTTTTGGACTGGGTATCGCTGTAACGGTAGTTCTTGGGATTTCTGTCCCAGCCAATAACTTGGTATACAACTTGGTATTACGTGATGGCGCGATTGCTGAAGGTATCGACTTATCCTTCTTGAACTTTATCACGTTTATCGGTGTTATTGCCGCGTTAGTTCAGATCCTTGAAATGATTTTAGATCGCTACTTCCCATCACTGTATAACGCGTTAGGTATCTTTTTGCCATTGATTACCGTTAACTGTGCTATTTTTGGTGGTGTTTCTTTCATGGCGCAACGTGACTATAACTTTAGCGAATCGGTCGTATATGGGTTCGGTTCGGGGATCGGTTGGATGCTCGCAATCGTATTGATGGCAGCTATTCGAGAGAAGATGAAGTACTCAGATATTCCATCGGGTCTAAAAGGGTTAGGTATCACCTTTGTGACAACCGGTTTAATGGCATTGGGCTTTATGTCCTTCTCCGGTGTGCAGCTATAAAGGCGAGAAGAATTCATGGAAATTATTATTTTAGGTGTCGTGATGTTTACCCTGATTGTCTTGGTGCTGACAGGCTTAATCCTGTTTGCAAAATCCAAGCTAGTCAACACAGGGAACATCAAAGTTGAAGTTAATGGCGATCCAGACAAAAGTTTTGAAGCTCCTGCGGGTGACAAGCTATTAGGCATGTTATCAAACCAAGGTATTTTTGTTTCATCAGCGTGTGGTGGTGGTGGCTCTTGTGGTCAGTGCCGTGTAAAAATCAAAGAAGGCGGTGGTGATATTCTGCCTACTGAGCTTTCTCACATTAACAAGCGTGAAGCAAAAGAAGGCTGCCGATTAGCGTGTCAGGTCAACGTTAAGCAAGATTTAAAAATTGAGCTTCCAGAAGAAATATTTGGCGTGAAAAAATGGGAGTGTGAAGTTATTTCTAATGATAACAAAGCCACTTTCATTAAAGAGCTGAAATTGAAAATTCCTGAAGGAGAAGTCGTTCCTTTCCGTGCGGGTGGCTTTATTCAGATTGAATGCCCGGCACATGTTGTCAAATATGAAGATTTTGATGTACCAGAAGAGTACCGTGAAGATTGGGATAAATTTAACCTATTCCGTTATGTGTCTGAGGTTAAAGAGCCAACTGTTCGCGCCTATTCCATGGCAAACTACCCGGAAGAGCATGGTATTATCATGCTAAACGTGCGTATTGCTACACCACCACCTCGTAATCCGGATGTTCCACCAGGAATTATGTCCTCTTATATTTGGTCATTAAAGCCAGGGGATAAAGTGACTATTTCTGGGCCGTTTGGTGAGTTTTTCGCTAAAGAAACGGAAGCTGAAATGGTGTTTATCGGTGGTGGTGCGGGTATGGCACCAATGCGTTCTCATATATTCGACCAACTGCGCCGCTTAGATTCTAAACGTAAGATTAGTTTCTGGTATGGTGCACGTTCTGTCCGTGAGATGTTCTACACCGAAGATTTTGACCAACTCGCTGCAGAACATGAAAACTTTACATGGAATGTAGCACTTTCTGACCCTATGCCTGAAGATAATTGGAATGGTTATACTGGCTTCATCCATAATGTCTTATATGAAAACTACTTGAAAGACCATCCAGCACCGGAAGATTGTGAGTTCTACATGTGTGGTCCTCCAATGATGAATGCTGCCGTGATCAAAATGTTGAAAGACCTCGGTGTTGAAGATGAAAATATCTTATTGGATGACTTCGGTGGTTAAGCAACTTAGCTGATTTTATTAGACTAATCAAAGTCAGTAGACAGTAACACTTTAAAGAGGGAAAATATTTTCCCTCTTTGTGATTTTAGTAAATCTATTAAGCGCTAATTAGTTAACGGTTAATAGGTAGGTTTATGATTATTTTGACTGGAACATTCTCTGCATGGGTGACGATGTAAAGTGTGTTAATAGTCTGGGCGGCCTTAACAAAATGCGCTCATGATTGACGCGGAGAAAATTATGCTAAGTAAAAGAATTTATACCTCGGTACTGCTATTTGTTGCAGCACTGTTTCTTACTGCCTGTGGTGGACCTGAACAACAGAATCTTCAGGGGCAAACAATGGGTACGTATTATTCGGTTAAATATGTCACAGATTCTTCGGAGCCAAAGCCTGAAGCAATTCAAGCCGAAATAGATAAACGTTTGGAAGAAGTTAACGACCAAATGTCAACATATCGCCCAGATTCAGAATTAAGCCGTTTTAATCAGTTTAAAGAAGTCAATACACCGTTCCCTGTTTCTGCTGCAACGGCAACTGTGGTTAAAAAAGCCATTGAAATTAATAAGCTGACTGATGGTTCATTAGATGTAACGGTTGGGCCTTTAGTTAATTTATGGGGGTTTGGTCCTGAAGGAAGAGTCACTAAAGCACCTTCGGATGAAGAATTGGCTAAGCGCAGAGCATGGGTTGGCATCGAAAAACTTGCTGTTCAAGATAATAACTTAATTAAAACGATCCCTGAGCTGTACGTCGATCTTTCTTCAATTGCGAAAGGCTATGGTGTTGACGTTGTTGCAGAATATTTAGAATCATTAGGCATCAATAATTATATGGTTGATATTGGTGGCGAAGTGCGTACGAAAGGAACAAATGGTAAAGAAGTGCCATGGCGTATCGCAATAGAAAAACCCGCATCGGATGGTGTCAGCCAAACAGCACAAGAGATTATTGAACCAGGTGACCGTTCTATCGCTACATCAGGGGACTACCGTAATTACTTCGAGCAAGATGGCGTTCGTTTTTCTCATACGATAGACCCAAAAACAGGAAAACCAATCACACATAATTTAGTCTCTATTACAGTAATTGCAGAAAATTGCATGAGTGCTGATGGCTTATCTACAGGACTAAATGTTTTAGGGCCTGAAGTTGGCTTTGCTTTAGCTGAAAAAATGAATATTCCTGTTTTTATGATTGTTAAGACAGATAAAGGTTTTGAAGAGCGCTATACTAAGGCATTCGAACCATTTTTAACCAAAAAACAGTAGTTGTAGGAGGATAAAAAATGCTGAATATTTTTATTGCAGCCTTTGCACTGTTTTTGCTGGCCTTTTTAGGTATGTCACTTGGATATATTATTAAGCGTAAGAGTATTCAAGGTAGCTGCGGCGGGTTAAGCAGTATTGGTGTTGAAAAGGTGTGTGATTGCCCTGAGCCTTGTGATGCACGTAAAAAACGCATGGCGCGTGAAGAAGCCCGCCAAAAAATACTGGATAAAAACCGTATTATTTGAATAGTAATATTTAATGGTTATATAACTAGTAATGAGCTGGAGATGTCTAAATATAACTATTAGACATCTCCAAATATTATTTTATCTTGTATGAGCAAGAATATAATAAATCTTTACTAAGAATATGTTATAAACAACTTTATGACATCTGTGTTAAAGCCATTGAACAAGAACTCGATGAAGGAAAGGCAACATATAGGCGTTTGGAGTCGCCATTAACACCTATGATTGCTTTCCCATTATCTGAGGTAGCGAAGTTATAAGGAAGAAATGAATCATTACCCCAAGTTTCACCACTTTCTGTTATAAAAGTGACTTGCCAAGATATTTGTTTTTCATAGAAAAAGACAAAACTATAGGCATCTTTTAAAACTTGTTTATCTTTTATATTATTAAAAACTTTATAGGTGTTCGTGAAATTAGATGTATTAATGACTAACTTAAATTCTTTGATATTTTCATTCCAATAATTTTCAACAGTTACTAAGCCTAATGGAGCTAGCATACTAATCTCTTAATATAAATTTACTCTGTTTTTATCTATTATATGGCCTAAATTAGCTGCATTCTCTTGGTGCATGAATCGGAGACTGGGTAATTAACATGCATGCTTTTTGTATTGCCATCAAATCTAATCGTAACCTTTCCATTATCACTGCTGTTAATTTGGCAAGGTAAAAAGTCACCACTACTCCACAGTTCATTATTTTTCGTTGTAACTTTAGCTTTCCAAGCACTTTTACCTGTTGTTGAGTAAGGGAATGAATTGGCAGTAGAGCTAGATGTGGAGTCTCCTAGATTATAAAATATAAACACACTATCATAGGGGGTATCACTATTATGATAATGTATTTCAATTTTTTTTAATGTTTCATTCCAATAATTTTCGACAATCATTGTTCCAAGGTTTGACATGTAACCTCCTTTAATATCAAATACGTGTAATGGTTTTAAATGTGTAATTGATGGTTGTTTTTAATAGCAAAATACAAAACCAAACTATAATTAAATTATTTTGTTCTTATGTTAAGGTGTTACTTTAATAATATTTTAGGTTAGTTAATTATTATGGGGTTTATACTAATCTCTTATCTGGAAATTAAGATGTGTTCCAATTTATTATCCAAAATTTAAAATATCATATGGTTGAATTCTGTTATTATAGCCTATGTTTTTTGTTGCTTAGTTTTTCTTACTTAATTCCATTTTTTTAGAGCACGAGCTAGAAGATGGATAATAAACTGTCATATTTTCAAAATTTCCATCAAAACTAATTGTAACAGTATTATTATCATCAGGATTAATTTGGCATAGTAAAAAATCACCGCTGCTCCAAACAGTACCTGATTCAGTGCTAATTCTAGCTTTCCATGAGCTTTCACCTCTGGTTGATAAAGGAAATACACCCGAATCTACGGTAGTAGACGACTGTCTACTTTCCAAATCAAAAAATACAAAGGCATTATTATTTGGAAGGTCACTATTATGGTAAAATATTTCAACTTTCTCTAATCTTTCATTCCAATAATTTTCTACAGTTATAGTTAAGTTGTTTGACATATAAAATCCTTTATTTTAGTTTATTTTTAAATGTTTTTTGTGGCGGATTAAATATATCAATTTTTCTATAGAGGTAAATTAAGAACAATTATTATTAATTGATGAAAAGGAATGAATGTTTTTAGGATGTGATTTAATTCCTAAGCTATTATTAAAGTAATAATAGCTTAGGTGATGTTATTTGATTATTTTTTAAATGCTTTTGGGGAATCAACCATTACAGCATCTACGCCAATTTCTTTTGCAAGTTGGTAGTCACTGTCAGTATTAACGCCAAAGACAATGATATAAGCATTGCCATTTTTTCTAAAACAGTCGATGGCTTCTTTATCCCATGAAAGGGTTGCAGGTGAACGTGCTTCTCCTAATGTATATTTTTCGACTACTTCAACTTTACGATGTAATTCAAAGCCATACCAACGAGTTGTTGTTTTGTCATTTGCTATTGAACATTGATGGTTCATCACAACATTTGCCAACAGGGTGCGAGTCTCATCACGACTTTCAAATAGTGGGATCTTTGGAGAAAGGGATTTGAGTGCTTTTAAAAATTCATCATTAGTGGAATAAAAACGTACTTGATTAAATGCATTGGTTTTATCTAAGAGGGCTAAAATCGCCTTTGCTTGAATATCAGGGCTGGCGTCAGGGGATTTTAAATCTATGTAGAAAGTTGTGTCTGGGTATTTTTGTAGAATACTTTCTAGTGTAGCGATAGTTGTTTTTTGTAATGGGAATTGCTGATTATGTTTTTGACTAAACTTATAAGCAGCATTGACATGATTGAGTTGTTCTACAGTATAAGCAGATACGTTACCTTTTTTGTCCGTCAATGAATCTAGATCACTCGGACGATATAGGACTAATTGATTATCTTTACTAAGTTGAACAGTAAGCCAAATAGCATCAGCATTATTTTGCTTGGCTAAATCAATGGCATAAATTGTGTTTTCTGGTGCATCCGCTGTTCCTGCACGGTGAGCTACAATTTTAGGTGATAGTGCTAAATTAGGTGATAGTGCGAAAACTGTTTGGCTAGCAAGCAGCATTATGAGAGGAGCCATAAATTTAACATATTTTGATGTTGATATAATTGCCATAGAGATGATCCATAAATAGTTTTTCAAGGTATTGTTGTTGGTAAAACAACTCTTTTTATTACTTTTTTGTTTAAAAGTAAGTATTAACGCTTATTTTTAAGACAAACTTTAAATCGAATCTTGAGTTGGATAGCTTGGCAGATGATTATTGCAATAATATGAATTGCCTAATTATCATGAGGTTAGATTTTCTATTCATCAATTTTATGGAGATGTGACAATAATTGCATGGCTAATAAAAATACTGTATATTTAATCAGGTGTTTGATTGGCAGAGCTAACCTGTGCGTAAAATTATTCATATTGATATGGACTGCTTTTATGCAGCGATCGAAATGCGTGACGACCCAAGCCTTCGTAATGTCCCCATTGCGGTGGGGGGAAGCGCAGATCGCCGAGGAGTTATTAGTACTGCAAATTATGAAGCCCGTCGCTACGGTGTTCACAGTGCGATGTCTACTGCGATTGCACTTAGGCTTTGCCCTCACTTGAAAGTGGTTCCTGGGCATATGGCACTTTACAAAGAAACCTCCCTGTATATTCGAAAAATATTTGCACGCTATACTGACCTCATAGAACCACTTTCTCTTGATGAAGCTTATTTGGATGTCACTGATTGTACGCAATTACATGGCTCTGCAACGCTAATTGCTGAGGCCATTCGCCAGCAAATCTTTGATGAACTGCAATTAACCGCTTCAGCGGGGATAGCGCCAATAAAATTTTTGGCGAAAATAGCTTCAGACATGAATAAACCTAATGGCCAATTCGTGATCACGCCGCAAAATATTGATCAATTTATTCTTAGCTTGCCTCTTAAAAAAATTCCTGGCGTGGGTAAGGTTACCGCTCAGAAATTAGCGGATATGGGGTTACTCACTTGTGCTGATGTCCAAAAATATGATGTTGTTACATTGGTTAAAAGCATGGGTAAATTTGGGCAGGTACTTTGGGATCGATGCCATGGTATCGATGAGCGTGCTATTAACCCTGATAGGCTCAGAAAGTCGGTAGGGGTTGAACGCACCCTTGCAGAAGATATATATCAATGGAGCGATTGTTTGCAACTGCTTGATAGACTCTATGACGAGCTACAATTGCGTTTAGCGAAGGTAAAACCCGATCTGCGTATTGCTCGTCAAGGTGTAAAATTTAAATTTGCAGACTTTCAGCAAACAACACAAGAACACGTATACCCAATTCTTAATAAACAAGATTTAGTTCAGATAGCGAAACAAGTTTGGGATCATCGCCGCTTAGGGCGTGGTGTTCGGTTAGTTGGTTTGCATGTGATGCTGCAAAGCCCGCAGCTTGAAAGGCAATTATTGCTTGAATTATAAAAAACACTCATCGCATGATGGGTGTTTGAGGTTGTTAACAAAGCGGGATAAAAGCGTGGTTTTTCCCGCTTTGTGTTATCAGACGAAAATCAATAATTTGATTTTCCTCATTTATTTTCAAAACCTATTAGACTTGCCGCCAAACATAATATGTTTGTCAGCAGTGTGACCCCCCATCGTATGATGGGGGGTCACAACAATGAATTGTTTATTCTTTGACTGGAATTACTTTTAAAACCGCAGTTAGTAATTTCCAATACTCTCCAACGCTTGCAATGTGTACACGTTCATCAGGGGAGTGTGCACCGCGAATAGTTGGCCCAATTGAAACCATATCCATGTCTGGGTAAGGTTTTTTGAATAGACCACACTCAAGGCCTGCGTGGATCACCATGACATTCGGGATTTTACCGAACAGCTTGTTGTAGGTATCGCTGACTAAATGCATCACAGGTGAGTCTGCATCTGGTTGCCAACCTGGGTAGCTACCTTCTGCACGGTATTGGGCGTGTGCTAATTTACTGATAGATGTCAGCATGTTAACAACGTAGTTTTTACCGCTATCGATAAGTGAACGAACAAGGAAGATAATTTCTGCTTTATCTTCTGTCAGGCGAACAACACCTTCGTTAAGTGACGTTTCAACCACACCAATGGCAACATCACTCATGCGGATCACACCGTTTGGTGCTGCATTTAAGAAGAAAACAAAACGTTTTTGGCAATCGTCAGAAAGAGCTTTCAGCTCACTCTGGGTTTCGTCTAGTAGCAGAACAAGGTTGGGTTCGACGACAGCTAATTCATTTTTCAGAATATCTTCATAACGTGCTCTTAGCGCAGTTAACTCAGCAACTTTGTCTGCTGGAACAGCAATAATGGCATAGGCTTCACGTGGAATCGCATTACGAACAGTACCGCCTCTGAAATCTAATAGTTTTAGGTTTAAATCTTCTGCGTGCCCAGCTAGAAAACGTGCTAACAGTTTATTGGCATTACCTAAGCCTAAATGTACATCACCACCTGAGTGCCCACCTTTTAGGCCTTTTAAGGTCATTGTGAAGGTTTTATAGCCTTGTGGTAATACTTCACGCGTCAGGTCAAACGTAGTGGTAAAGTCAACTCCACCAGCACAGCCCATGTAAATTTCACCTTCTTCTTCTGAGTCGGTGTTAATCAGAATATCGGCTTGTAACCAGCCTGCTTTCAAGCCAAACGCACCTTCCATGCCAGCTTCTTCGGTCATGGTCAGAAGAACTTCCATTGGCCCATGCTCAACACTATCATCAGCAAGAACAGCCAACGCAGAAGCTAAACCAATGCCGTTATCAGCACCTAAAGTGGTTCCTTCAGCGGTGACCCATTCACCATTAACATATGGACGAATTGGATCTGTTTTAAAGTCATGTACCGTGTCGTTATTTTTCTGTGGCACCATGTCTAAGTGAGCTTGTAAAACAACGCCTTTGCGATTTTCATAACCAGGCGTTGCAGGTTTACGGATCAGAATATTGCCCACGTCATCGCGCTCAACGTGAAAGCCTTTTTGTTTTGACCAATCAACAATATGTGCGGCTAAGGCTTCTTCGTGGTATGAAGGGTGCGGGATAGAACAGATTTTCGCGAAGATGTCCCATAGTGGTTGGGGGGATAATATAGCAAGTTCAGACACGTTTTTCTCCTTTTCCCGTCATATTTTGAGTTGTAGCGTTGTTGGCTTCACTCGTAAACCCTAGTCACATACTTATGTATGCTCCTCGGGATTTTCTCATTTGCCGTCTAGCCACAACCCAAATTATTTAGGGAAAATATTTAATTTCCTTGGGGTATGGCATCACTAGTTTTATTGACCGAGCAACTCAAATTACCTCAGAGATTTTTAGTTGAGTTATGTTAGTTACTAGCTTGATATGCAAAATTAAATGATGCATTGCTGATAAACTCAGGATAACACTTTCTTTTGAGCAATGGACAGTGTAAATGATAATAATTAATGTCGAATGGTGCTTTTTACTGGTTTTTAACCGGCCAAATCACTATAATCTCGCGCAACCTTTTTTCCGCAAGACACATTTCAGATTTACTCAGCAGTCGGGACCCGAATTTTATGAGCGAAAAATATGTCGTAACGTGGGATATGTTGCAAATACATGCCCGTAAACTCGCACAACGTTTATTACCAGTAGAACAATGGACCGGTATTATCGCGGTTAGCCGTGGTGGCCTTGTTCCTGGTGCACTTCTAGCACGCGAACTTGGTATTCGTAACGTTGACACTGTTTGTATTTCTAGCTATGACCATAACAACCAGCGCGAATTAACCGTGATTAAACGTGCTGAAGGTGATGGTGAAGGCTATATTGTCATTGATGATTTGGTGGATACAGGCGGCACAGCTCAAGCTATCCGTAACATGTACCCTAAAGCCCACTTTGTTACTATTTTTGCAAAACCTGCAGGGCGTCCATTAGTGGATGACTACGTAGTTGATATCCCACAAGACACATGGATCGAACAGCCATGGGATATGGGTGTCGTTTTTGTTAAACCATTGTGTGAACAAGATAAATAAATCTGTGTTTTACGCGAGTTTTAGGTAAAAACATTGTAATTATAAAGTGTTATAGAATTTATTGATTGCAAAAACACATTAATACCTAAAATTTTTAAACTAAACACGATATAATTTGGGGAGTGCATTTTTGCATTCCCTTTATTTTTGGCCAAATTCAACTCTGATAGACAAGGAAATAGGGATGACTCAGCAAAACCTTTCAGAAAAACTTTTCAAACCTAAAGTCAGACAAGTTGAAACGTCAACATTAGTCTCTTATTCATCTCAAACAATTTCTCAAATTAAAGAACATAGCGTGTTAAGTGGATCTCACCATGCGGGGTGGTACCGTATGATTAACCGCTTAATGTGGATTTGGCGAGGAATAGACGCCTTAGAAATTGAAGAGGTGCTAAGTCGTATTGCTATCTCAGATGCTGAGCGTAGTAATGATAATTTATTGGATACGGTCATTGGCAATCGTCGTGGAAATTGGTGTTTTGAATGGTCTCAGCAAGCCATGCATTGGCAGCAAAAAGCATTAGAACTTGAAAAAGGTACAGACGCAGGGGACGCTTGGTTGCGTTCAGCTAACTTATACAGTATTGCTGCTTATCCTTTTATTAAAGGTGACGAGTTGGCTGATCAAGCTATTTTGCTGGCTTGTAAAGCGTATGATAGCGCAGCAAAGTTTTCTCAATATCGTTTAAAGAAAATTCCATTTAAAGTTGATGGTGGAAAAGAAGTCTGTGGCTTTTTGCATATTCCTTCACACGGTCAAGGGCCTTACCCGACAGTGATGATTTGCGGTATGTTAGATAGCTTACAAATTGATTTTTGCCGCTATTTCCGTGACTACCTCGAACCTCTCGGCATTGCGATGCTAACACTGGATATGCCGTCTATTGGTTATTCGGTAAAACAAAAGCTTACACAGGAAACAAGCACCCTACATGAGCAAATTGTTCGCCAGCTTGGGGATATCGCTTGGATTGACCACACACGTTTTGGCATCGTGGGTATGCGTTTTGGCGCAAATATAGCGTTAAGATTAGCTTATATGTGTCCAGACAAGATTAAAGCAGTCGCTGTCATAGGGCCAATTGTGCACAGTTTATTGCATGAAGAGAAATATCAGCAGGATATTCCTCGGATGGTTTTGGATGTGTTCGCCAGTCGTTTGGGTATTTATCAAGTTGATGGTTCTGCTTTACGCCATGAATTAAGTTGTTATTCACTTAAAAATCAAGGGCTTTTAGGGCGACGCAGTAAAGTCCCAATGTTATCGGTTAGCCTTAAAGATGATATTTATAGCCCTAAAGCCGAATCTGATTTAATTCGACGCTCTTCGATGGATGCCGATACGATAATGCTACCAAGCCAGCCTGTTTTTGCTAATTTTGAAAAGGCGTTAAGTGAAACCACTAATTGGTTAAAAGCAAAAATACTTTAATTTTATTTAATAACTTGCTTATTTTTACCCATTTGTTAAAAAGGGATCTTCCCAAGAAGGAGATCCTTAACATGGCTTTACCGACTGATTACTCAAATGGAAAGTATTTAAAGAAGTTTGCTTCGATAGGACCTTATTTACGTGAAAAACAATGTTTAAATGGCTGTTATATATTTGATAGCCTCGTTGTTTGCGTGAATGCAAATATTGCCCCAGAAAAACGTGAATTTTGGGGATGGTGGCTAAAATTGGTAGCAACTGATAAGGGCTTTGAATTTACTTATCATTTTGGCCTATACAACAGCCATGGTAGTTGGCAAGTCAAAACACTAAAAGACGCGGCAACCATTGAAGCGACCGAGCAAAATTTAGTGTCATTTCACCAAGCCCTTGCAAAACAATTATCTGAACTTGAGTTAAGCCTCTTTCCCTCCCCGCTAATGGCAGAATTAAAACTGGAATTAAGCGCATAAATTTGTTTTAAACCAACTTTTGTTGAATTTTGCGTTATGCTTGTTGGCATAACGCGCTTCTCCTGATAAAAATAATACCTACTTTTTGGTTTATTAATCCTAATGGCAGAAAAATGATGAAAAATAGCCAGACGCTGGTAGTTAAATTAGGGACCAGTGTATTAACAGGGGGCTCGCGCCGTTTAAATCAAGCTCATATTGTTGAGCTGGTTAGGCAATGCGCGCAGCAATATGAAAAAGGGCATCGCATTATTATTGTGACTTCTGGGGCAATTGCCGCGGGTCGCGAACATTTAAATTACCCCGAACTGCCGGCTACCATAGCATCTAAACAGTTGCTTGCGGCGGTCGGTCAAAGTCGTTTAATTCAGTTATGGGAACGGTTATTCTCCATTTATGGCATTCATATTGGGCAAATGTTACTGACACGAGCCGATTTAGAAGACAGAGAACGCTTCTTAAATGCACGAGATACCTTACAAGCTCTGTTAGATAACGGAATCATTCCAGTTATTAATGAAAATGATGCCGTTGCTACCGCGGAAATAAAAGTCGGTGATAATGATAATTTATCTGCTTTGGCTGCGATTCTTGGCGATGCCGACAAACTGCTATTACTCACGGATATCGAAGGCTTATATGATGCCGACCCACGCAGTAATCCAAATGCAAAATTGATCCCCGAAGTGTATGGTATCAATGATGAACTTCGTGAAATGGCGGGGGGAAGCGTCAGTGGGTTAGGAACTGGCGGAATGGCAACTAAACTACAAGCAGCAGATGTCGCGGGCCGCGCAGGGATTGATGTTATCATTGCTGCAGGCAATAAACCGGATGTTATTAATGCGGTTATAGAAGATCTCCCTGTTGGTACCCGTTTTTATGGGCAAGAAAATCCAATGGAAAATCGTAAACGTTGGATTTTCGGTGCTCCAGCCGCTGGGGATGTTTACATTGATGATGGTGCACAACTGGCGATTATGGAAAAAGGCAGTTCATTGTTACCAAAAGGAATTAAAAAGATTGAAGGCGACTTCTCTCGAGGTGCAGTGATCCGTATTCGTAATATGGCAGGAAAAGACCTAGCTCATGGGGTCAGCCATTATAACAGTGATGCACTTCGAATGATTGCTGGGCACCATTCACAAGAAATCAGCAAAATACTTGGCTATGAACACGGTTCTGTGGCTGTTCATCGTGATGATATGATAGTGAGTTAATTATGTTAGAGACAATGGGTAAGGCAGCAAGAGTTGCTTCATGGCAATTAGCTCAGTTAAATACCAAACAAAAAAATGCCGCACTATTACAAATTGCAGATCTACTAGAACAAGATAATGCAGTTATACTTGCAGCGAATCAAAAAGACATGGCGCAGGCAAAAGCAAGCGGTATGAGTGAGGCGTTACAAGACCGCTTATTATTGACGCCAGAGCGTTTAAAAAGTATTGCTGATGATGTCAGAAAAGTATGTCAATTAGCTGATCCTGTTGGGCAAATCATTGATGGAAGCCAATTGGATAGCGGTTTAAATTTACAACGTCGCCGTGTTCCATTAGGGGTTGTTGGCGTTATCTATGAAGCACGCCCTAATGTCACCGTTGATGTGGCTTCGCTATGTTTAAAAACAGGTAATGCGGTCATTTTACGTGGTGGGAAAGAGACGCATCATACTAACCTTGCGGTGGTGGAAGTTATTCAAAAAGCATTGGAAATTAGTGGCTTGCCAGCAGGTTCAGTACAAGCTATTAATAATCCGGACCGTGAATTAGTTGCGCAATTACTCAAATTAGATCGTTACGTCGATATGCTAATCCCTCGCGGCGGTGCGGGGTTACATAAATTATGTCGTGAGCAATCCACGATCCCGGTAATTACTGGGGGAATTGGCGTTTGCCATACGTTTGTTGATAAATCGGTGGATTTTAATAAAGCCATTAACGTAATTATTAATGCGAAAGTTCAGCGCCCAAGTGCCTGTAATTCACTTGAAACATTATTAGTTCATAAAGAAATTGCGAGTGAATTCCTACCGTTTTTAAGTGAAAAAATGGCGCAGCAACAAGTCACACTGCATGCGAGTGAAAAAGCACTTCCATTACTAAAACAAGGCCCAGCGAAAGTTGTTGATGTTAAACCTGAAAACCTTGTCGATGAGTGGCTATCACTGGATCTTAACGTAGAAATTGTTGATGACATTGACGCAGCTATTGACCATATTCGCCAGTATGGTACTGCGCATTCTGATGCTATCTTGACAGAATCTATTCATCAAGCTGACTATTTTGTTCAATGTGTAGATTCAGCAGCGGTATATGTTAATGCAAGCACTCGCTTTACTGATGGTGGGCAGTTTGGTTTAGGTGCAGAGGTCGCAGTGAGTACGCAGAAATTACATTCACGTGGCCCTATGGGGTTAGATGCACTAACAACGTATAAATGGATCGGATATGGCGACTTTTTGAGTCGTCCGTAATGAGTAAAAATGATGAGATAGCCACACTTGTGTGGCTTTCTTTTTTTATTTGTCAAATTAGGCAATTTATCATAAGCAAATTTGTAATCAGTATTGCTTAGTATTCATGATGATGGGATGAAATTTAATGTTTTACATTATCGGTCCAAGAGGTTCGGGTAAAACCACAATTGGTAAAAAATTTGCAGAATCTAAAGGCTATCAATTTGTTGATACAGATAAATTGGTTTTAGAAAAAGCGGGAAAAAGCATCGCTGAAATTGTTGAACAGCACGGTTGGGATTACTTTCGTCAGCTAGAAACTGACGTCCTTAAGTCGATTAAGCAAAATAATATAATTGTTTCTACTGGCGGAGGCTTGGTTCTCGCAGAAGAAAATCAGCAAATTATGCGTAATAACGGCACTGTTATTTATTTAAATACCCATCCTGAAGTTTTAGCAAAACGCCTTGCAGCAGAGCCACAAGCGGATCAACGACCAAGTTTGACCGGGAAATCTTTAATTGAAGAAATTGAAGAAGTGATGCAACAAAGGGAACCTATCTACCGTGCGACAGCTCACCATATTATTGATGCTGCACAGCCTGTCGACGATATCATCGCACAACTTAATGATTTAACTTAAACCCATGAGTGATAAGCCAGCGGTGTTTTCGGAATATACTAATTAGAGTAAAGGGAGTAGCTCAGTAAGATAGAAGTTACTAAAGGTATAGTCATATCACACTAATATATAAAAATATAATCATAGTATAGGGACTCATTATGTTGGCAAAGATAGTCAAAACAGTACTTAAATTTTTGTTTCGCGTGCAAGTTATCGGCGATGCGAAAGAGTTTAATCAAGATAAATGCTTGATTACACCTAATCATGTTTCTTTCCTTGATGGTGTATTAATCGCGCTTTTCTTACCTGTTAAACCTGTATTTGCTGTTTATTCAACATTTGCCACACCGAAAATGGTGAAGCGCCTTAAGCCCTATGCGGATATTGTCCCTCTTGATCCTGCCAACCCTCTAGGTATTCGTCATCTAGTTAAAGAGGTAGAAAAAGGGCGCCCGATAGTTATTTTTCCAGAAGGCCGAATTTCGGTTCATGGCTCTTTAATGAAAATATACGAAGGAGCGGCTTTTGTGGCCGCAAAGTCCGGAGCAAAAGTTGTTCCTATTCGTATAGAAGGGGCTCAATATAGCCATTTTGGGCGTTTGAAAGGCATTTTTCCATTAAAATGGTTTCCGAAGATCACATTGCATATCTTGCCAGCACAAGCTATACCAATGCCAGAAGCACCTAAGGCTGTAGAGCGTCGAGCTCTGGCTGGTGAACACCTGTACCAAATCATGAAATCTGCTCGAATGTCTTGTTTACCACAAGTCACATTAGTTGAAGAATTTATTCAAAGTGTTCAGTTTTTTGGCCGTCGTACGCCTTGTATTGAGGACATCGCATTTAAAGAAGACTCGTATCAATCCCTATTGAAAAAAACTTTAGGGGTTGGTCGTATTATTGAACGCTATACACATGAAAATGAAAGAGTTGGCCTATTATTGCCAAATGCGACAGTCACCGCAGCTGCAATTTTTGGCGCTTTAATGAGAGGCCGAGTGCCTGCTATGCTCAATTACACCGCAGGTAGTCACGGTATTAGCAACGCGTTAAAAGCCTCTGCGGCGAAAGTCGTCTTTACTTCGCGCCAATTTTTGGAAAAAGGCAACTTAACTCATATTCCAGAACAAGTACCAGAAGCAAGCTGGATTTACCTTGAAGATTTAAAAGATACGGTAACATGGCAAGATAAATTATGGATTATTAAACACTTATTCAACCCTAAAAAAGCCATTCTTCCTCGTAAACCGTCTGATGAAGCCGTTGTTTTATTCACATCTGGTTCTGAAGGTACACCAAAAGGTGTTGTTCACAGCCATGCTAGCTTGATGGCAAACGTAGAACAAATAAAAACGATCGCTGATTTCACCCCACGTGACCGTTTTATGTCGTCACTGCCGTTATTTCACGCATTTGGTTTGACGGTTGGTTTATTTATCCCTCTATTTTCAGGAAGCCGAGTTTTCCTTTATCCAAGCCCATTGCATTACCGAGTCATTCCTGAATTAGTCTATGACAAAAACTGCACCGTATTATTCGGAACATCAACCTTTTTAGGCAACTACGCACGGTTTGCTCATCAGTATGATTTCGCACGTTTACGTTATGTGGTTGCCGGTGCAGAAAAATTATCGGATAAAACGAAAAAAATCTGGTTTGATAAATTTGGCATCCGAATTCTTGAAGGTTATGGGGTCACTGAATGTGCACCAATTGTATCAATCAATGTCCCTATGGCCGCGAAAGAAGGCTCTGTTGGGCAAATTTTACCTGAAATGGAAGCGCGAATTATTCCAATTTCTGGAATTGAACAGGGTGGTAAATTACAGCTTAAAGGCCCAAATATTATGAAAGGGTATTTGCGCGTTGAAGCCCCAGGCGTCCTTGAAACACCACAAGCTGAAAATGCACAAGGTGAAATAGAGGAAGGTTGGTACGACACTGGTGATATCGTTGAATTAGACCATAAAAATTTCTGTACAATAAAAGGCCGTGTTAAACGTTTTGCTAAACTTGCAGGCGAAATGGTTTCCCTCGAAAGTATCGAGCAAATGGTGGCATCTCTTTCCCCCAATGCAAATCACGGTGTGGTTACAAAGCCAGATAGCAGTAAAGGTGAAGCGCTTGTTTTGTTCACAACAGATAAAGAATTAGACCGTAGCGCATTATCCCGTGCAGCCAAAAGCAAAGGGTTAACCGAGTTAGCGGTTCCACGCGATATTCGTTTTGTTAAAGAGTTGCCAGTGCTAGGTAGTGGTAAAACGGATTTTGTCACATTAAAGCAAATGGCATTAAAGGATGAATAATATGCAAGAAAGCACTTCCAATTCACCGCTAATGAGCCGAGGTATGAAAGCAGTACTGGCTTCACAGTTCCTCTCTGCATTTGCGGATAATGCATTATTATTTGCCATATTAGCCCAGCTCAAAGCCGAATTTTACCCCGAGTGGAGTCACCCTATCTTGCAAATGGTGTTTGTTTTCACTTATATCATTTTAGCGCCATTTGTTGGGCAAATCGCCGATAGGTTTTCAAAGGGCCGAGTGATGTTGTTTTCTAACATCTTTAAGTTTATTGGAGCATTAGGGATTTGTTTTGGCCTAAACCCATTCCTTTGCTATGGGTTAGTAGGTATCGGTGCCGCATCCTATTCACCGGCTAAATACGGTATTCTCGGTGAACTCACTGGTGGCGATAACCTTGTTAAGGCCAATGGTGTGATGGAGGCTTCAACAATTGCAGCCATTTTAGTGGGGTCAGTTGTCGGAGGAATGCTTTCCGATATTAACTTAATCTTAGCGTTAGGTACATGTGCTGTACTGTATGCGTTAGCCGTTATCGCGAATTTTTTCATCCCACACTTAGCTGCGGCGAGGCCAGGAAAAGGTTGGGATCTTAAGCTGTTGATGACGTCTTTTTTCAGTGCTTGCCGTGTGCTATGGGCGAATCAAGAAAGTCGTTTTTCACTAGTCGGAACTAGCTTGTTCTGGGGAGCCGGGGTAACGTTGCGTTTTCTGCTCGTTGCGTGGGTGCCTGTGGCGTTGGGGTTACAAGACAACACCACACCAACCATTCTAAATGCAATGGTTGCGGTGGGGATAGTCGCAGGTGCGGGGCTTGCTGCCAAATTTATTACCTTAAAAACGGTTTATCGATGCATCCCTGCGGGAGTTATTATAGGTGTGATGGTAGTGTTACTTTCTTTGCAAACTAACATTATTCCATCCTATTTTATTTTAATCATTCTTGGGGTTTTTGGCGGTTTATTTGTCGTTCCATTGAATGCATTATTGCAAGAAAAAGGGAAGGAAACCGTTGGAGCAGGGAATGCGATCGCCGTACAAAATTTAGGTGAAAATAGTGCAATGCTGATTATGTTAGGCTTGTACTCACTCGCTATTAAAGCAGGTTTGTCAGTTGTGAATGCGGGTATTGGTTTTGGTGCTGTATTTGCAATTGCGATTGCAGGTTTATGGGTTTGGGATCGTGCTCGTAAAAAAATGGCATAAAGGTAGATAACATCATGATAGATGAGAAGCGGCTTGAAACACTGAGTATTCAGGTTGGACTGAAACTGAAAGAACAGGGTAAAACAGTCACAACCGCAGAGTCTTGTACTGGGGGCTGGGTTGCGAAGGTTTTAACCGATATCTCGGGTAGCTCAGATTACTTCCAGCGCGGTTTTGTGACATACAGTAATGAAGCAAAGCATCAAATGATCGGTGTTAAGAGTGAGTCTTTACAACAGTATGGCGCTGTAAGCCAACAAGTTGTTACTGAAATGGCGGAAGGCGCTTTGCAAGAAGCCTGTGCAGATTTCGCTGTTTCAGTTAGTGGAATTGCAGGCCCTGGGGGCGGTAGTATAGAAAAACCTGTTGGTACGGTATGGTTTGGTTTTGCGCAAAAACAGGCAGACCAAACGGTATTTGTTACAACACAACATAGAGTGTTTCAAGGAAACCGAAACGAAGTTCGTTTTCAATCAACAGTTTATATACTTGAAACACTTTTAAAACAGTTAAATTAAAAATTTCCTTGATACTGTATGATTATACAGTATAATTAATTTCAACAAACCGAATTCAAT
This sequence comes from Providencia sp. PROV174, assembly GCF_028480685.1. Taxonomy (NCBI): domain Bacteria; kingdom Pseudomonadati; phylum Pseudomonadota; class Gammaproteobacteria; order Enterobacterales; family Morganellaceae; genus Providencia; species Providencia sp. PROV174. The sequence continues at coordinate 14,133 of NZ_JAMPOT010000011.1, read as the reverse complement.
CGTTTTATTTGCAGTGGTCAAAGCATTGCACTTAGGGAGTAAACATGGCTATTGATGAAAACAAACAAAAAGCACTTGCAGCAGCATTAGGCCAAATTGAAAAGCAATTTGGTAAAGGCTCCATTATGCGTCTTGGTGAAGACCGCTCTATGGATGTTGAAACTATCTCAACAGGCTCCTTATCCCTTGATGTTGCATTGGGTGCTGGTGGCTTGCCACTAGGTCGTATTGTTGAAATCTACGGCCCTGAATCCTCAGGTAAAACAACACTAACCCTGCAAGTTATTGCAGCAGCACAACGTAGCGGTAAAACGTGTGCTTTTATCGATGCTGAACACGCTTTAGACCCTATCTATGCTAAAAAATTAGGCGTCGATATCGATAACTTACTGTGCTCTCAACCCGATACTGGTGAACAAGCGCTAGAAATTTGTGATGCATTAACTCGCTCAGGTGCAGTTGATGTGATCATCGTTGACTCCGTTGCTGCGTTAACACCAAAAGCGGAAATTGAAGGTGAAATCGGTGATTCACATATGGGCTTAGCTGCTCGTATGATGAGCCAAGCAATGCGTAAGTTAGCGGGTAACTTAAAAACATCTAATACCCTACTGATCTTTATCAACCAAATTCGTATGAAGATTGGTGTTATGTTTGGTAACCCAGAAACAACAACGGGTGGTAATGCATTAAAATTCTATGCATCTGTTCGTTTAGACATCCGTCGTATTGGTGCAGTGAAAAATGGCGAGGAAATCGTCGGTAGTGAAACTCGCGTTAAAGTGGTAAAAAACAAAGTTGCAGCGCCATTTAAACAAGCTGAATTCCAAATTTTGTATGGTGAAGGTATTAATACCTTCGGCGAGCTAATTGACTTGGGTGTAAAACACAAATTAATTGAAAAAGCAGGGGCTTGGTATAGCTATAACGGCGATAAAATTGGCCAAGGTAAAGCTAACTCAACAAATTATTTAAAAGAGCACCCTGAAGTCGCCCAAGAAATTGATACCAAACTGCGTGAAATGTTATTAAACCACACAGGTGAATTTAGCAGTGCGGCAACAGACTTTATCAATGATTCTGATGAAGAAGAAACACCAGAAGAATTTTAATATCAATCTAGTTAATTGATTGGTAAGTAAATTATAGGCGCTCCGCTAATGTGGTTGCGCCTGTTTTATTTTAAACCTATTACATTAATAGTTTATTGAACAGTTTTTCTGTGGAAAAATACACCAGTGCAAGGTATAAACATACTTTCAGAAAATATCTAGACGCTTTACAATGAAAGCTGCGAATGGATGTATCTATATTTTACTTCTGCACAAAGAGACTTTATCTTATCAGTCACTTTTTAATCGGAGAGTTGATTAGAGGTGATGTTACATTCCATCTCAACAATTCGTAATTCTGTTTCCAGCTTGATATCGGGATAAATATGAGTAAAAGCACCGCTGAGATCCGTCAAGCGTTTCTCGACTTTTTTCATACAAAAGGTCATCAAGTGGTCTCTAGTAGTTCACTAGTGCCAAATAATGACCCTACACTATTGTTCACAAACGCAGGGATGAACCAGTTCAAAGATGTATTTCTTGGTCTGGATAAAAGAGCATATTCCCGAGCGACAACCGCGCAGCGCTGTGTGCGTGCAGGTGGTAAACATAACGACTTAGAAAATGTGGGCTATACCGCTCGCCACCATACATTTTTTGAAATGTTAGGCAATTTTAGCTTTGGCGATTACTTTAAGCATGACGCTATCCGTTTTGCTTGGGAATTATTGACTAGTGAAGAATGGTTTAACTTACCAAAAGAAAGGCTGTGGGTGACCGTTTACGCAACTGACGATGAAGCCTATGACATTTGGAACAAAGAAATTGGTGTTCCAGTTGAGCGTATTATTCGTATCGGTGATAACAAGGGCGCGCCATATGCGTCAGATAACTTCTGGCAGATGGGTGATACCGGTCCTTGTGGTCCATGTACCGAGATTTTCTATGATCACGGTGACCACATATGGGGTGGACCTCCAGGAAGCCCAGAAGAAGACGGTGATCGCTATATTGAAATTTGGAACTTGGTCTTCATGCAATTTAACCGTCAGTCTGACGGGACAATGGAGCCTCTGCCAAAACCTTCAGTCGATACAGGAATGGGCTTAGAGCGTATTTCTGCAGTATTGCAGCACGTTAATTCAAACTATGAAATTGATATTTTTCGCGATCTCATCGCTGCAGCCGCTAAAGCAACAGGTGCGACGGATTTAGAAAATAAATCATTACGTGTTATTGCTGACCATATTCGTTCTTGTGCATTCCTTGTTAGTGATGGTGTTATTCCATCAAATGAAGGTCGTGGTTATGTTCTGCGCCGCATTATCCGTCGTGCTGTTCGTCATGGTTATATGCTTGGTGCCAAAGATACCTTCTTCTATAAATTAGTCGCGCCACTGATTAACGTCATGGGGTCTGCGGCTGATGAACTTGGACGCCAGCAAGCAATGGTCGAAAAAGTTCTCAAGACCGAAGAAGAGCAATTTGCTCGCACTTTAGAACGTGGTCTTCAGTTATTAGATGAAGAACTTGCCTCACTGAAAGGGGATACTCTGGACGGTGAAGCCGCATTCCGCTTATATGACACCTATGGCTTCCCAATCGATTTAACGGCAGATGTTTGCCGTGAACGCAATATTAAAGTCGACGAAGAAGGTTTTGAGCGAGCGATGGAGGACCAGCGTCGTCGTGCGCGCGAATCCAGTGGTTTTGGTGCAGATTATAACTCTTTAATTAAAGTTGATAAGCGCAGTGAATTCTCCGGTTATCAATATGATGAGCAACAAGCGACTATTACTGCATTATATAAAGATGGCCAGCCTGTAGACAGCTTGAATGCAGGTGAAGAAGGCTTAGTTATACTAGACAAAACAGCATTTTACGCAGAGTCTGGTGGGCAAGTCGGTGATACTGGTTATTTAAATAATGATAGTGTGAGCTTCAAAGTTACTGACACACAAAAATATGGTCAAGCGATTGGGCATATTGGTAAGGTTGAAGCGGGAACACTCGTTGTTAACCATAGAATTACCGCTTTTGTGGATAGTGCTAGACGTGATGCTATACGTTTGAATCACTCAGCAACGCACTTACTGCATGCGGCATTACGCCAAGTATTAGGTGACCATGTTTCTCAAAAGGGGTCATTGGTTAATGATAAATACTTGCGTTTTGACTTCTCCCATTTTGAGGCGATGACACAAGACCAACTACGCCAAGTAGAAGATATTGTGAATGCGCAAATCCGTAAAAATTCAGAAATTGAAACTGAACTGATGGATTTAGAAGGTGCAAAAGCAAAAGGCGCTATGGCATTATTTGGTGAAAAATATGAAGAGCGTGTACGTGTTCTGAGTATGGGTGATTTTTCTATCGAATTATGTGGTGGTACTCATGCGCGTCGTACCGGAGATATTGGTTTGTTCCGTATTCTTAGCGAATCGGGTACCGCTGCAGGTGTTCGTCGTATTGAAGCGACGACGGGTACTACAGCAATTGAAAGTATTCACAATCAATCAGAGCAACTTTCGGCAATTGCACACTTGGTTAAAGGTGATATGAATAGCCTTGTCGAGAAAGTGAAAGCGGCATTAGATAAATCTCGCCAGCTCGAAAAAGAAATTGTGCAACTAAAAGATCAACAAGCATCTCAAGAAAGTGCTTCACTAAGTAGCAAAGCGAAAGACGTGAAAGGCATCAAATTATTAGTGACTCAATTAGGAGATACTGATCCTAAGTTGTTGAGAACTATGGTTGATGACCTTAAAAATCAGTTGAAATCAGCGATTATCGTGCTTTCAACAACAAGTGGTGATAAAGTCAGTATGATTGTTGGGGTGACTAATGATTTAACTGCTAAAGTTAAAGCAGGTGACTTGATTTCCCATATTGCAAGTCAGGTTGGTGGTAAAGGTGGTGGCCGCCCAGACATGGCTCAAGCAGGAGGTACTGACGTTAACGCATTGCCTGCTGCGATGGCGAGTGTCGAAGAATGGGTTGAAGCACGCCTGTAAGCACTTACAAAGTTGCCTCATTAAAAGATGAGGCAACTTTAATCTGTTGCGGCATTGTTAATGTATCGTTTGTAGTGCTATATTTTGCTTGTAAATAATTAGAATGCTTGTATTGATGGCATCAATGCTTTAGGTGAATGTCATTGCTTTACGTTTTCACGGTGTGTGATGGACAATAGCGGGGGATACCTAGAGACCCGACTCTTTTAATATTTCAAGGAGCAAAGAATGCTTATTCTGACTCGTCGAGTTGGTGAAACACTCATGATAGGCGATGAGGTAACAGTTACTGTATTGGGTGTCAAAGGCAACCAAGTTCGTATTGGTGTTAATGCCCCAAAAGAAGTTTCTGTTCACCGTGAAGAAATTTATCAACGGATCCAGGCTGAAAAGACTCAACCAGATAATCAATAATAATGAATAAGCGTCCAATGATTGACCACACAGCAAGAATGGGCGCTTGTCTTACTCGCATTATTTCTAAAAATATCCTTTCGTTTTTATACTTTTCTAGCATCAAACTCACTTTATTACTTAGTCTTCGGTTCTCTTGTACTGAAATTTAGTTTCCTTTTGTTCGAAATATAGGCTAATCAATCCTGTGAGCTCATTTTCATTCATTTGTAGAATAATTTTTTTCCAGTATTTTTGTTTATAAAGTTAGTGTCATAAGGGCTGAAATATATCTTTTTCGGTGTTAAACTAATCATCTTGCTTGTGAAATGTGCAAACAGACACCGGAATGCAAAAAGTTTGGAAAAATTGTTTGACTTCTAAGTCTAGGAAAGTAATATGTGCGCCACACAGCAACGAGATGTTTGAAAAAACAAATCGTGTGTAACTAAAATATGGTGAGGTGGCCGAGAGGCTGAAGGCGCTCCCCTGCTAAGGGAGTATGCGGTCAAAAGCTGCATCGAGGGTTCGAATCCCTCCCTCACCGCCATTTTAGATTATGCATCCGTAGCTCAGCTGGATAGAGTACTCGGCTACGAACCGAGCGGTCGGAGGTTCGAATCCTCCCGGATGCACCATTTTTAACCCTATGAGAACATCTGATGGGGTTTTGTTTTGGTTTTAGCAGCCAAACAAAGCAGTAACTAAGAAGTTGATTTACAGAAGTAGAAGTTGATAAAGAAGTTTGAGAGAGCAGCACATCTTGCATTAAGTATGCATCCGTAGCTCAGCTGGATAGAGTACTCGGCTACGAACCGAGCGGTCGGAGGTTCGAATCCTCCCGGATGCACCATCTCTTAGCTAATAACTTAGCATATCAATAATACCTTTTAATTTAACTCAGAAAAGTTATTGAGAATACATCGATTCAAAATCGAATGAATTTTGCATCCGTAGCTCAGCTGGATAGAGTACTCGGCTACGAACCGAGCGGTCGGAGGTTCGAATCCTCCCGGATGCACCATCATTAAGAAACTCCTCATTTGAGGAGTTTTTTTTTGCCTAAAATTACCATTCATAAAATTAACTAAATCGCATTTTCCATGCATCTTTGATTTATTCCCTCATAAACCACACATCTAGACAGCGACAATTTATGTGATTTAAGCTAAAGTAATTGCCTTAATAAAATAAATTAACATCACAGGCGGGAGGTCGACTTGATCCCGGACGTATCGAAAGCGCTCTCATGGTTAGAGGCGCACCCAGAAACACTAAATGGTATTCAACGTGGTATAGAGCGTGAAACATTGCGTGTAACCCCTACAGGCGCAATTGCAGAGACCTTGCATCCAGAAGGGCTGGGAAAAGCTTTAACACATAAATGGATCACGACAGATTTTGCGGAGTCCCTACTCGAATTTATTACTCCTGTAGATAAAAGCATTAGCCATAATTTGGCTTTTTTGCGGGATTTACACCGCTATACAGCTCGACACCTTCAAGATGAAAGAATGTGGCCGTTGAGTATGCCGTGCTTTATTGAAAGTGAAGATAAAATCACTCTTGCGCAATATGGCTCTTCTAATGTAGGGCAGTTTAAAACGCTGTACCGTGAAGGCCTTAAAAATCGTTATGGCGCTTTGATGCAAACGATAGCAGGGGTGCATTATAACTTCTCTTTGCCGATTGAATTTTGGCAAGCATGGGCAGGCATTGAAGATGAAGAAAGCGGTAAAGAAAAAATTTCTGAAGGCTATTTACGTCTGATTAGAAATTACTACCGCTTTGGTTGGGTTATTCCTTATCTATTCGGTGCATCTCCGGCTATTTGCGGCTCTTTTTTGAAAGATAGGGATACAACGCTATCATTTGATAAAACGGACTGTGGTACGTATTACTTGCCTTATGCGACATCTCTACGCATGAGTGACTTAGGTTATACAAATAAATCACAAAGTGATTTAAATATCACGTTCAATAAACTGGATGAATATGTAGAAAACCTGAAAAAAGCTATCCATAAGCCTTCAGCTGAATTTGAAAAACTGGGTGTCAAAAAAGATGGCAAATATATTCAGCTAAATACGAATGTGCTACAAATTGAAAATGAGCTCTACGCCCCAATACGGCCGAAACGCGTTCCTAAAGGCAATGAATCACCTTCCGATGCATTATTGCGCGGTGGTATTGAGTACATTGAAGTCCGTTCACTTGATATCAATCCATTTAGTGCAATAGGCGTTAATGAAACACAAGCTCGTTTTGTTGATCTATTCTTAATATGGTGCGTACTCGCTGATGCACCTGAAATGAACGCACAAGAATTAGACTGTTGTCGTCAAAACTGGAATCGTGTCATCCTTGAAGGCCGTAAACCCGGTCAAGTTATTGGTTTCGGCTGTGGTAGTGAAGTTAAGCCATTAGTTGAAGTTGGGCAGCAATTATTTAATGACTTGATCCGCGTGGCTGAAGTGTTAGACACTTGTTGTGATGCTAAATATCAAGAAGTTTGTCACCAATTTGTCGCTATGTTTAAAGATCCAACTCTCACATATTCAGCGCTTGTTATGGATGAAATGTTAGAAAAAGGCATTGGTGGCTACGGGTTAGAATTAGCTGAAAAATATTTTGAACAGTTAGTGAATGAACCGTATGAAGTGATAACTGAAGAGCAATTTGAGCAAGCACGATTGGCTTCAATAGAGAAGCAAGCGAAGATGGAACAAAGTGAGAGCGAAAGCTTTGAGGACTATCTACGCATTCATGCAGGACGCTAAAAGAAATGGCCACTCTAGGTGGCCAAATAAAAAATCTCTTAGAGAATTAGGGATGATAACAAATTGCGCGTCTTTCAATAATTCAGACTCTGCATTTTCAAAATAGTTTCATTTATTTTAGAAAATATTTTTTATTTTTGAGGAGGTCACAAAATGCCATTATTAGATAGCTTTACTGTCGATCATACTCGCATGTCAGCGCCTGCTGTACGTGTGGCAAAGACCATGAAAACACCAAGTGGTGATACCATCACGGTTTTTGATTTGCGTTTTACTGTACCAAATGAAGAAGCCATGACAGAAAAAGGGACGCATACTTTAGAGCACCTCTTTGCAGGCTTTATGCGTGACCACCTCAACGGTAACGGTGTTGAAATTATTGATATTTCACCAATGGGGTGCCGCACTGGTTTTTATATGAGCCTTATTGGTCAGCCTGATGAACTGCGTGTTGCTAATGCATGGAAGGCAGCAATGGAAGATGTTTTGCAGGTGAAAGATCAAAACAAAATTCCTGAATTGAATGTCTATCAGTGCGGTACATATAAAATGCACTCACTGGAAGAAGCCCAGCAAATTGCACGTAATGTTCTTGCATCTGAAATTGGTATCAATAAGAACGATGAGTTAGCATTACCTGCAGAGAAACTTGAACAGCTACATGTTTAGTTTTTATCAAATATTCTCTATAAAAAGAGCCAATTAAGGCTCTTTTTATTTTTATAGAAGAATTTAATGGCAAGTTTATAAACAAATCAAAGATCGGGAACTTGAGAACTAAAAGTAAGAGGTGTGATCCTGACCTGCTTAACGATGTTTTCATTCATCGCTAATACTTCGATAAGGTAATGTCCTACCACGATTTGCTCTTCAAGTTGTGGAATATCACCGATGACTTCCAAAACCATGCCATTAACCGTCCTAGGACCATCTACAGGGAGATTCCAATCAAAAGCCTTATTCAGCTCACGAATATTAGCAGAACCATCTACAAGAACGCTCCCATCGCTCTGTGGTAAAACTTCTTCAGCTAAGGATGGCGACATAGAGGTGGTGAAATCACCAACTATCTCTTCTAAGATATCTTCTACAGTGATAAGGCCTTGAATCTCACCATATTCATCAACAATAATCCCGAGTTTTTCTTTATTGTGCTGGAAGTTAACTAACTGAACATTTAACGGTGTACTGTTAGGAATAAAATAAATGTTATCTGCAGCTTTAATGAGGTTTTGCTTATTAAATTCACGTTTTTCCATCATGAGACGGTACGCTTCGCGGACGCGTAGAATGCCAATAGAGTCATCAAGTGAATCGCGATAAAGCACAATACGGCCATGAGGGGAGTGCGTAAGCTGCCGAATAATTGATTTCCAGTCATCATTGACATCAATGCCAACAATCTCATTCCTTGGCAGCATAATATCGCCAACCGTGACTTTGTCTAAGTCTAAAATTGAAATCAGCATGTCTTGATTTCGGCGGCTAATTTTATGCTTTGATTCGTTAACAATGGTGCGTAGCTCTTCCTTATTAACCGCATCAGTCCGTGCGGTTAGTGACTTCACCCCAATGCAACGTAACAGTAGTGCTGAAATAGTATTAAATGCCCAAACAATAGGCATCATAACGACTTGCAATGGTTTTAAGAGATAGCTACTTGGAAATGCAATTTTTTCAGGGTACAGCGCTGCCAGTGTCTTTGGCATAACTTCGGCAAAAATGAGGATCACAAAAGTCAGGATCCCAGTTGCCATTGCTACACCCGCGTTACCGTATAGCCGCATACCGATAATAGTGGCTAATGCGGAAGCAACTATGTTGATTAAGTTGTTACCGATAAGGACTAGGCTTAACAGCTTATCAGGATGTTTAAGGAGTTTCTCAACACGTATCGCTGAGCGATTACCTTGTTTTGCTAAATGTTTTAACCGGTAACGGTTTAGCGTCATCATCCCAGTTTCTGATGCAGAGAAATAGGCTGACATAAAAATTAAAACAATCAATATGATGATTAGCGTACTCGTGGACACATCATCCAAAACAAGTTTCCTTATGTGGTGAAAGTAGTGACTTTATTTGCGTCAAAATACCATAAACTCCTGTATTAGACGGTTGCCAAAAAAAGCCATAGTTAAGATGATTGAGCCGCCAACATGGAAAAATAGGACGCGCTTACCTCGCCATCCTCCATGGAAATGCCCCCAAAGTAGAGTGATATAAACAAACCAAGCGATAACGGATAACACTGATTTATGGATATTTTCTTTATCAAAAATATTATCCATATAAATAAAGCCAGTGCATAAGGTTAGAGTTAGCAAAATGACACCAACTTGAGTGATATGGAACATTTTACGTTCAATCACCATCATCGGTGGCATATCGGGGCTAAATTTTAAGGTCTTATTTTTTAGCTGATGGTCAATTAAAGCCACTTGTAATGCATACAAAGCAGCAATAAGGAGTGTTGCATAGCTCAACAAAGCGAGGCCAATGTGAACAAACAGGGGGACGCGAGCTTCGAGGTGGGTAATAAACTCACCAGGCATTAGCGTTGACAGCATCAAGTTAATGATGGCAAAACTATAGACTATGGGTGTTAAGTACCAAGCCTTTCCCCAGTAAGCGACAACAGTCATAATCACACACATGAGTAAGCTCACTGTTGAGCCTAAATTCAACAGCGTGAGGTTTTGTCCTTCGGCTTCACTGAAAATCAAAAATTTCAATGTAATAGCGTGAGTTACTAACGCAACAACGGCAAGAAAAAGCGCGAGATGGCGGTAAAACGGCTGTTTACGCACTTGGCCGGGGACGATCAGTAACAGACTGACCATGTATGTACAAACTGCTATGACTGCAAATACGGGCATAGTATAGTGTCGTTAATCATTTTTAGTGGAAAGTTATTTCATAGTATAACTTGTACGAGTGCAGGCTCCAACTATTGGACGGGTCAATCGCAATATATTCATTGCTGATAGCACTTCACGCGCCTACGGGTTTGGTTCGTATTATTAAATTCAAGCCATAATAACCTGTATCATCCGTTTCAAACAGGGGGCAGCGAAAAAACTGCGGGCATGTTACAATGGGGCATTATTTTGCCGCAATTATTTTTAGTGTTGGTTTTCCTTCATCGTTGTGAAGGCATTGATGCTTATAATTCAAGTTGTTAGATAACACGCACTTGAAATTATCTGTATTAGCAACCAGATCAGGCTGACATCGGCCCATCAACAGAATTGAGCTAAGACATATGTTTGATAATTTAACTGACAGACTATCGCGCACGTTGCGCAATATCAGTGGGCGTGGGCGTCTAACTGATGAAAATATTAAAGAAACACTACGCGAAGTTCGTATGGCCTTGCTGGAAGCTGATGTTGCTTTACCAGTTGTCCGTGAATTCATTCAAAAAGTTAAAGAAAATGCAGTTGGGCAAGATGTCAATAAAAGTCTAACACCAGGCCAAGAGTTCATCAAAATAGTTCAAAATGAACTGACTCGGGCGATGGGGGACGAAAACCACCAACTTAATTTATCCGCACAACCTCCTGCGGTCGTTTTAATGGCGGGTTTGCAAGGTGCGGGTAAAACAACCAGCGTTGCAAAATTAGGTAAGCTTTTAAAAGAAAAACAAAAGAAAAAAGTATTAGTTGTCTCTGCTGACGTTTATCGCCCCGCAGCGATTAAACAATTAGAGACGTTAGCTGAAAGTGTTGGTATTGATTTTTTCCCTTCGGAAGTACAAGAAAAACCCGCTGCGATTGTTCAAAAAGCATTAAAACATGCACAATTGCAATTCTACGATGTGCTGTTAGTGGATACAGCGGGTCGCTTGCACGTCGATGAAGCGATGATGGAAGAAATCCAAGAAGTTCACCGCATTATTAAGCCAGTTGAAACCTTATTCGTCGTTGATGCGATGACAGGGCAAGATGCGGCAAACACAGCGAAAGCGTTTAATGAAGCCTTGCCACTGACCGGGATTGTGTTGACCAAGGTCGATGGTGATGCGCGAGGTGGTGCGGCACTTTCAATTCGTGCTATTACGGGGAAACCCATTAAGTTCTTAGGTGTTGGTGAAAAAACTGATGCCTTAGAACCATTCCATCCAGAGCGCGTTGCGTCGCGTATTCTTGGAATGGGTGATGTGATTTCTCTGATTGAAGAGATTGAGCATAAAGTTGACCGTGATGAAGCTGAAAAGCTTGCTAAAAAACTTAAAACAGGGGATGGCTTTGATTTAAATGACTTTTTAAGTCAATTAAAGCAAATGCGTAATATGGGCGGTATGGCGAGCATGATGAGTAAAATGCCCGGAATGTCTCAGTTACCAGATGCCGTTAAGTCCCAAATGGATGATAAAATCACCGTTCGTATGGAAGCGATGATTAATTCCATGACACGTAAAGAACGTGAAAAACCTGAAATTATTAAAGGTTCGCGAAAACGTCGTATTGCGGCAGGTTCGGGAACTACCGTGCAAGAAGTTAACCGCCTCTTAAAACAATTTGATGACATGCAACGCATGATGAAGAAAATGAAAAAAGGTGGTCTAGCCAAGATGATGCGCGGCATGAAGGGTATGATGCCTCCGGGTTTTCCGGGGCGTTAAGCAATAAAGCCTCAAAGAAAACGCACTTTTGATTGATTTTTGCGTCAAAGTGAGTAAACTTTTCGGGCTTTTTATATGACAGCCGGACTCTATCCCTCGATGGAGTCTGGTTGTTTTGTTAACTAATGAGGATGTTATGGTAACAATTCGTTTATCTCGTGGCGGCGCTAAAAAACGTCCGTTCTACCAAATCGTTGTAACCGATAGCCGCAATGCGCGTGACGGTCGTTTCATTGAGCGTATCGGTTTCTTCAACCCGATCGCTGCTGGTCAAGCAGAAGAACTGCGTTTAGACCTGGACCGTATTGAGCATTGGGTTGGCTTAGGCGCAACTATTTCTGACCGTGTTGCACAACTGGTCAAACAAGCTAAGAAAGCAGCTTAATCTGTCGCGGTGGTAACAATGAGCAAGCAAACTAAACTACAGCCACCTGAAAACCCAATCGTGTTGGGGAAATTAGGTGCAGCGTACGGTATTCGTGGTTGGCTCAAAGTTTTTTCGTCCACCGAACATGCTGAAAGTATTTTTGAGTATCAGCCTTGGTTTATCCAACGCTCAGGTCAATGGCAACACATTGAAATTGAAGATTGGAAACATCATAACAAGGATATCATCGTCAAGCTGAACGGGGTCGATGACCGCGATGCAGCTGCGCTTTTGACTAACTTTGAGATTGCGGTTGATTCAACCCAACTTCCTGAGTTAGAAAACGAATACTACTGGAAAGACCTGATGGGCTGCCATGTAGTGACGTTACAAGGCTATGACCTTGGTACCATCACTGACATGATGGAGACCGGTTCAAATGATGTACTGGTCATTAAGGCGAATTTAAAAGATGCATTTGGCATCAAGGAGCGGTTGGTTCCGTTTCTTGATGGGCAGGTTATCAAGAAAGTCGATCTCGATGCCAAACTTATTGAAGTGGATTGGGATCCTGGTTTTTAAATCTCCGGTTGAACGGTATTGATAAGTGGGACGAAATGATGTGGATTGGTGTAATTAGCCTGTTTCCCGAAATGTTCCGCGCAATAACCGAGTACGGGGTAACTGGTCGGGCAGTGAAAAATGGCCTGCTAACATTTGAGTGCTGGAATCCGCGGGATTTTACTCACGATAGGCACAAAACTGTTGATGATCGCCCCTATGGTGGTGGTCCAGGCATGCTGATGATGGTGCAACCGCTTAAGGATGCAATCAACGCAGCAAGAACTGAGGCAGGTGTTGGTGCAAAGGTTATTTATCTTTCACCGCAAGGGCGCAAACTCAGTCAAGACGGTGTTTGCGAGCTGGCAACCAATGAGAAATTGATTCTTGTTTGTGGCCGCTATGAAGGTATTGATGAGCGTATCATTCAAACCGAAGTTGACGAAGAATGGTCAATCGGTGATTACGTTCTCAGTGGTGGGGAACTCCCCGCGATGGTGTTGATTGACTCAGTTTCACGGTTTATTCCGGGGGTACTTGGTCATCAAGCCTCTGCTCAAGAAGACTCTTTTGCAGATGGTTTGTTAGATTGTCCACACTATACCCGCCCTGAAGTGTTAGACGGTATGCAGGTTCCGGAAGTTTTACTTTCAGGAAACCACGCTAAAATAGATAGCTGGCGCATGAAACAATCACTTGGCCGTACCTGGCTTAGAAGACCTGAGCTTCTGGAAAGCCTAGCTCTGACTGACGAGCAGAGGATGTTGTTGACTGAATTCCAAGTTGAATATCAGTCCAAGCAACAAATGAATCCAGACAATTAATTGTCTAAACATATCAGTTTACCTAGGGTAAGAGAGTTATTATGAGCAACATTATTAAACAACTTGAACAAGAGCAAATGAAGCAGGACGTACCTTCATTCCGTCAGGGTGACACTGTGGAAGTTAAGGTATGGGTCGTAGAAGGCTCTAAAAAACGTCTGCAGGCATTCGAGGGCGTGGTTATCGCTATTCGTAACCGCGGTCTGCACTCTGCATTCACTGTTCGTAAAATTTCTAACGGCGAAGGTGTTGAGCGTGTATTCCAAACTCACTCACCAGTCGTAGATAGCATTGCTGTTAAACGTCGTGGTGCTGTTCGCAGAGCTAAGCTGTACTACCTGCGTGAGCGTTCTGGTAAGGCAGCTCGTATCAAAGAGCGTCTGAACGCCAAGTAATACGCTTTCGCTACATCCGAAAGTTATGTTATGAGAGAGGCCCGCATTTGCGGGCCTTTTTATATTCGTCACTATATTCGTCATATTTCAAGTTGTAGCTGTGTTGGCAGCACTCATTCGCCC